>JASFEM010000001.1:0-86443 GCA_050124835.1 Syntrophobacterales bacterium
TATTTTCGGTAGTCAACGACGGCAGTTGGGATTCCATGTCTCTGCGCCCGATCCAACCCGTACGCATCCGGGTTGTTACTTACAACCAGACCGATCTCTGCGTCGAGTTTCCCAGCCTCGATACGATCAATCATGGCCTGGAGGTTGCTGCCTCCACCGGAGATCAGCACTGCCAGCTTGAGCTTACTGTTTCTTGTTCTCACCTGTTTGCTCTCCTCCATTCCTTAAGTACTGCGACTGGAAACCTATTACCAGCATAACGAGGGTCATGCAACCAGCAGGGTTTCGGTTGACACGCGCTCGTTTCCTAAAAGGAAACCACTGAGACATTCAAAAAGGCCATAGAAATTGCCCCGAAACTCGTCAGGCAGTTGAGCAGCCCGAGTGTTTGGTTTAAGAACTCGTAGGGTACGAGACGTCAGCATAATTTCAACCGAAGCATCAGAGCCATAAACGGTTTGCACAGGAGGCTGATCCAGAATAAGGAGTTTCGGTCACTTCGTAGATATAGTAAAGCCTCAAGTAATTGTAATGTATGTAATTGAGCGTTGGAACAAAGGTTGCCTTAGCAAAAGCAGGCGGTAACGAGCTAAGCATGCCGCGTTTCATCACTTCCTCTCCGACAAATTTATGGATTAATACAGAGCCCGGTAAATCGACCCAATGGCTTTCCAGAACTTCTGGGAAGTGGGATATGAGCGCAATGCCCTCGTCAACAGTTAGAGGAAATCTTCCTTCGTCATTGAAGGTCTTAACGCAATTCTTGGGAGTCGTATTTTTCATGGCGTAACCGGTTTCCACATCTACTAGAAGATAGGGTTTGTCGGGAGTCGACACACCTGTGGCGTTCTCGAACCACTCGGGCTTGATGATATGCTCCAATTGAATGTCATTGATACTTTCTCTTATTCTTTCAAGTTGGTAACTCAGAGGCACAATCGTATTAGGCACTACAACTAAGATGGGAATATGGTTCTCTTCTGTCCTAGTATCTTTGATATTTTCAGCGAGCAGTTGTTTCAAGGGCATGATGTGGCGGTTGACAAAATGACTTTCACTCAGACCAGTGGGTATATGGAACTTACTCTCTATAATTGTGTTTACTTGTTTAGCAAAAAGCTCCTCTAAAATATCCACGGCTCCTCCATGCACTTTCTGCCTAAGTATAATTATCTAAATAAAAAACCACGTATAGCCAATACCGTTTCCTGAAACCAGCACCGCAATTCTACACCTCAAAGGTTCGTCACCTCTGCCGGGCTCTTCATCATTATCCTGTGGTTTCAAAATAGCAAAATCAGTAGTGCCAGTGAAAGGTTTTTCGGGCCAGGCTTGGACCTCAAGCCCCTATATTTTTTGGCATTGACATCTTTTTTCTGTTCTGACTATTCTAATTGTAAGTAGATTTCATTTTATAGTCGGTCCGAGCTCAGAAAACCTAATTTCTGAATTTTCTCGCGAATATTGTTATAACACCCCCGGAAAATCATAGATCAGTGAGAATGATATTCTCTCTCCCTTGTGGCTGAATCCTATCTGGCAAAACTGACAATCTCAAACAGGTTTCCGCTCCGACCCAAATACATGGAAAGGAAAGCAGCCATGAGCACTAGATTCGCCAACTTGAATGACATCGACAAAGTATTGGAAATAGAGAGTCTGTCGTTCTTACAGCCGTGGGATTATCATATCTTCAAAGTGGCATTAGATGATATATTTTTAGTGTTTGACGAGCATGACATCCTGGGTTTTTTAGTTGCTGTTTGTTGTTCTAAAAATATCAGAGCGACTATTATGAAAATGGCTGTTCACCCTGAGCACAGACGAAAAGGTATAGCCACAGCCCTACTCAATCAGGTTTTGGAAATACTGAAAGAAAAAGAAATTTTAGATGTCTGCTTGAATGTTGAAATAATAAGAACACCCGCAATAGAATTATATGAGAAATTCGGGTTTGAGATTATGCAGACAATTCACATGGACTATGAAGATGACCTTGCCGATGATGCCTTCTATATCATGAAGTTAATTCTTGCTGAGAGTTAGATTCTAATTTTCACGCCTGACCACTCTTACGCCGTCATCAGTCATGATGACCTCCTTTTTCCCAGGCTGCTCAAGCACATTTTTCAGATTTCGCTTTTCAAACAAATCAATGACTTCATCCGGCGTGTTATGATGCAAGTAGTCATAGTCAAGACTGAAAAAATGTTCGATGTCATGATCATGGTCTTCGATGAGGAATATGTGTTTTCTGAAGAGTTGGCACCTGAGCGGGTCATCTATCTTTTCGATTAGACGTTCTGGAAATAGTGATTGAAGATAAGATGCAATGGCTTCAAGCTTTTCCGCCCATCCCTGATATGTCATCCTCTTCTCCTTGTTTCCTATTCTATCCCATTCTCTTCGCTGCATGAGAATGATACTATCTTATCTAATTATTTTCTCCTGAGGTCGACAAATAGACAGGCTAGAGATTATCAGATTCTTACCAGCTAAAGGGTTGGCGAAAATGTGGATGGTGAGACTCCCAAACGGTGTTGAGATTGATGTATCCGGCGGCCTTAGAATTGTAGAGATCGAAAATGACTTTTATGTGGTCGGGCAGGAAATGTTGATTCCTGTGACTAGCCGGGAGGAAGGCTTAGAAGAAATCAGGAAGATTAAACAGGGTGAATGTTGACGGCCGCCGCTTACTACCGTGTGAGTAGTAGTAATTGCAAAAATGTTAATGAGACTGGCAGGAAAAACCAAAGCAAAAGCCACGGAACTGGCCAAACCCAGCGGAGCGCGGATAAAAGGCGAAATACGTTTGTATCTCACCGGAGTAGATTAACCAGAGGTCCCACAAAGCCGATGACCGCAAGGGGGAATTTGCTGACAGGGGAAAGGCCCCTGAATAATTCAGGGGCCCCCGGTTTCATGCTAGAACTTAATCTCGAAAGGCTCGATTTTTTTATTACACCGACTACAGATGTATTCAGTTTCCCTGACATCATCAGCGGAATATGAATCCGTTATACCCCTCTGCGCCGAGACCATTTCTTCCATTCTGAGACAATCCCTGCAAACGACCTCATCTCCAACCTGAACCGCCGAAAAAACATCTGCCATTGTCCAATCCTCCTTCTGATTGACTGTTATAGATAGACGAAGGAAAACAGCCATTTACTGCAAAAAAAATTGTTGGTATGCCTAGTCGCGTGTGATAGTGAAGCTTAGCACAATGTTTGTAAAATTGTAAAGAGAAAAATATCCCAGAGATTGAGAGCGCTGACAAGCAGGGACGGTTGCATTGCTGGATGCTCGATACTGGATGCTCGCCATTTAGGCTACCTGGTGCTATAATGCCTGATTAGAAGTGCCAGGTCGCCAGCATTGCTCTCGATAGTGATGCGTAACAGGAGTACGCCATGTCCATGTGGCTTTATGATGATGCAAGGGAGTTGGAAGAGTTCCAGAACTATCAGAAGGAAGTCCGGCGCCTTGAGAGAGAGTACCTTGAAATCCGGGTCCTCCTTCGTGATGCTGAGGCGGATTACAGAGCAGATCCTGACAGCGAGTACCTTAAAGCAAAGGTGAAATATCTCCAAAAAAGGCTAAAGGATCTGGAGAGCCAAGCAGCCCGGCTTGCCGCTGACCATCCGCTGGAAATTTCCCTCTTTGCGCCACCCCACGGATAGAATAATCGCACTAAACACCCCGTGGTCGCTACCATTTTGTCAATATAGGAAAAGAGCAAGACTTCACCCACTCCCCTGGTGTCTGCTCTTGGAGTGCCAGATGCCAAAAAGTTGCGGTGAATTTTTGGCATCACTGGCAACTCCGGCTGAGTCAATGGCTTTTCACGACCAGGAGTAGCTAGGCCAGAAGTCTCGCCTTTTCTCACACAGCTCAAACTTCATTTCATTGCTAAGGAGGAAAAAGTGGCACAAGCAAAATCAGGTGATAGCGTAATAGTTCACTATACCGGAAGCTTGGAGGATGGTACGATTTTTAGCTCTACCTATGAGGAAGATGAGCCATTTGAATTTACCATTGGAGAGGAACACGTACTGCCGAGTTTTCAAAACGCAGTCATCGGCATGAATGAAGGAGAGACAAAGACTATTTCAGTTCCTCCAGAGGACGGTTATGGAGAGCACAAGACAGAATTTGTTTTAAAAATGGAAAGGGACCAGGTCCCGCCCGAACTTGAACTTGAAGTAGGTAAGAAGCTGCAAATTGGTTTAAACGACGGGACAACAAGGATAGTAACTGTGGTAGCTATTACCGAGGACAGCGTGATACTAGACGCAAATGACCCACTTGCAGGAAAAACGCTTAAGTTTGAAATTGAACTTGTTGAAGTACGCCCCGGGTAAAGCAGCATAAAGAAAACGAAAGGGCTTTGTCTCCACAAGGAGCGGACCACTCAATTTAGTGTGGTCAATGCACGTCAAGGTCTGTGTCGTGACTCATGCAATCCCAATTACCCTTGGGATCACAGTCTTGGCAGTGGTAGTGCTCACCGTATAAAAGCCTGTGTTTGTAGTCAACTGCCTCGTCCAGACGTACTCTGGCTCCGCAGTGAGCGCAGTCGACATGTTTTATGTTCTCTTTTTTCATTACGCGGTGAGCATAAGATCTAGCTTATTCTTCACTTTCCTTACGTTCTTTAGGTTTGTGCAGGGGCAGCCCATATAGCGTATCAATGTAATATTCAAAGTTCTCTGGACCTGACTCTTCCACTTCTCGTCTGAATTTCTTGCAAATCTCCAATCCTTTCTCACGGGCGCCTTCAGGAAAACCTTCCTCATCCGACAAATACCGCTTCTCAATCTTGTCGATCGTTTCCATGAACTCTTCGTAAGTGATTTCCTCTATTGCCATACATGCTCCTCTGCTTTCCGGTCCTCTCATTCAGGCGCTTTTAATCCGTTTTCAAACTCATCTACGGCTTTTCTGGCGTCTGCGATTAAATCGTAAAAGGTGTCCGATTGATAAGTATCAAAGCCCCCACAGCCCATATCAGCAGCTTTGTCGAATACATGCTCTTCATCAATGTAGGTTACCAGAGCTTTTGCAGCCTCAAACAGTGACAAGAACTCATCCTTCATTTGTGTCTCCTCCTCCGGTTGTATTAATATCCTCCTGTCTTTGTTGCTGCCGCATATCAATTTGATCTTTGAATTTATCCATAAACTCGACCCTGAAGGGTTCTATGTCCATCGCCTCGTCATATTTGCCCAAAAAGTACAGGGCCATACCTTTGAACACCTGGGCTTCCTTGATCTCCGGGTCTATAGCCAGGGCCTCATCAAAGTATTTTAGACTCTCATTGAATTTTTGCAGCCCGAGCAAGGCATGGCCTTTGGCTGTGAGGGCGTGGACATTTTCAGCTTCCTTCGCCAGAATCTGATCTAAAATCTCAATCGCCTCTTCACACCGACCCATATCGTTCAAGGCAAACGCCTTCAACTGCGAGGCTGACAATTTTTCCGGTTTTAGGGCGAGCTCCTTGTCGCAGCAATAAACAACCTCTTCTAAAAGCCCCTTTTCAGCCAGTAATGCGGCGCCCTCCATCCAGGTTGTTTTGGATTCCGGCTCGATCTCCACGACCTTCATCATCACGCCCTCGTAGGTTTGCGCGACGGCGATTCCGCCATCGCCCGCTACGGGCACACCGTGGCCGGGGAGTATATTTTCAATGTCCTTCTTCAGCAACTGCTTGACTCCGTACAGGTAATGATCAAGCCTCCCCCCAGCATTTTTGTCGACATCCGCCATGGCGTGGGGCAGAACGGTGTCGCCGGTAATGGCCGTCTTGGTGGGCTCGTTATAGAGGCAGATGCCGTCAATGGTATGGCCGGGCGTGTGTATCACTTCCCATTCAAAGCCGCTCAGCTCAAGGGTTTCCCCGCCCTTTACCTGGGTCAGGGAGAATCCTTGCTCTTCGAGTATTTTCTTAAACTCCAGGGGACCTCCTTCATGGTTGATAATTTCGATCTGTTTATTTTCATAGATGGGGGGGTATCTCAACAGTTCAAATACGCCCATGCAGTGGTCACGGTGGCCGTGGGTGAGCACGATTTTCTTGATGTCCAGGGGATTGAACCCCAATTTTTGAAGCTCAGCAAAAACAGTATAATCATTTCCCGGATCCACGATGGTCAGGTAATCACCCGCAAGCACATAGACATTACTGGACTCTCCATATCCGATAAGAAACATGCTCTTTTCAAATACGGGATCTGATATTTTCATAATCTCTGCGATAGACAGCCAGCCCGGGTGGTCCGGTTCGTACTCGGGTGGGAGAGCAACCCCTTCTTCAAGGGGATCGAACTCCTCTGGAAACTCAAACTTTTCATCGTCCTTCTTTCCCTTTGTCATTTTCACTCCCTTTTGCTTGCGTTATTTAATAAACGGAAATATGGATAATATCTTAATGCGCAAGCATTCTCAAGCCCTGATCTCTTTAGTCCTTTGTTGGCAGGCAGAGACGGTTGCCCTAATCGCATAGAGCAAAACGCAGAGCGTCAAGAGAAAGTCTTTCTCGCTATGCGCCACGCGGATTTTCGCCCCCACCTAACCTCCCCCCCTAAGGGGGAGGGATTTCCGACTACCTTGCACGGGAGAAGTCATCACTGCACACAGGAACATAGGGAAGACAACAAAAATCCCCCTCCCCTGGTAAAACATTGCAGGAGAGAGGGATGAAAACTTAGTGTTGGCGGGCATGACCTGCCTGCCGAAGCCTCGGCGAAGGCAGGAGGCCCGCCCCACTATGGCCTGCTTTTACTCACCCTCTCCCCCGCTGGCACGGGGCAGAGGGTATTGATGTTTATGGTGGCTACTCGATGTAGTCCAGCGTATAGTCCAGCTTCATCCTGTCATCCGGCCACCAGTTCTTGCTCATCTTTTCCTCACCGGGGGCGACGTCTTTGCCATCAATCTTCTCAATGAGCATCTCGAAGAAATGAAATTCCGTGACCTTGAATTTAGTGATCACGTCAGACGGCAGCAAAACGACCCGGCCGGTCTCCTTGGCGGTCTCCCACTCAAACGCTTCATTGGGAGCTGCTTCTTCCTCCCCGCTTTTGCCGGAGTAGATTTTGAGCAGCTTGCCAGAAACCTTCATTCCCGGCTTCATGCCAAATTCCTCGTAAAGCGCGTCGGGTATGTGCCACCAACAGGCTCTCATGTTGGCAGCTGCATAGGCTTTTACGAGCATGGGATCGAAGCCGCAGACCACCACTCGACATTTTTCAGGCATATTAAACCTCCTTATTCACTTCCATCGGTTTTCACTTCACGCAACTGATCGCGAAGATCCTCAACCTGGCTGTAGCAATAGTCCATGAACTCTCTGGCCTCAGCATCGTTGAGATGTTCAGTCTCACGCAATCTGGTGACATAGGGGTAAATTTGCTCCTGGATCTCTTCGGTGAATTCCAGCAGCACATGCTGGTTATCCCCGTCCGGGGAGGCCCAGAGGAGAAAACCCCTTTTCCAGTTGTTCATCATCTGCTTGAGGACCTCGAGTTCCTGACGGACGTTTTCCTCCATGCTAGCCTTTCTTTCTTTCTTCAAAGGCATAGCACTTCTTGACCACGTTAAAATCCGCTACGCACCAGTAATGGGGCCAGTGGATCTTCATGCACCAACCGATGATGTCTGCGGGCGGAAACTTGGAGCCCTTGAGGACAGGCTTCAAGCCTCGGCAGTTCCAGCATATATGGTCACTCTGTTTTTCCGGAATCAATACAGTATCCAGAAATTCTTCCGGTGTTAACTCTGCCATGTGACACTCCTTTCTCTAGTTACCACTCCTTGACTTCACCTTTCGCCATTTTCTCTTGATACTCTTCCCAGACCTCGGGCGAAAGTTTCTGAATATCCCAGTTGAAGCCAAAGCTTCCGGCCAGACCTGCAGAGGGTGGCTGCGGACGCCAGCCGCGCACTGGTCGGCCCCGGATGCTGAACTTGACCATGTCGGCGACTCCCAGCAATACTGATCTGGGCTTGCACTCGTATGGTCTGGTTCGGCCCTCGACACCGGGTCTGTAGTTGTCATAGCCCTCGAACGGCTTGTCCGCATAAAGGGGGCTGGTGTCGGGTTCCTCGCCGGGTCTTTCCTCCGGACCCTTGTACATGAAGCCCTGGATCATGTGGATATAGTACACCGTTTTGCACTCAGCACAGTTGATCGTGCCTTCCCAGTTCCAGAAGCAGTATGGGTCCAGGTAGTTGATAGTGTCACAATCTTTGCCATCAACTTCTTTTTTGCACCAGATTATATCACACACAGTGGTCCCTCCTTTTATATCCAGGCCTTGTCATACCACTCTTGGATTTGGGTGAGCGGAACGCCGAGCAGGTCACGATAGACTTTCTTGTTGTCCGCACCAACCGGGCGCCAGTGCCAGTTGACCCTTCTCGGAGTTTTCTCCATCAAACCGCAGCTATAGCCGGCATGGAGGAGCATATCTCCGAAGAGGGGATCGTCCAGCCACCTTACCGAGCCTCTCTCCCTGAAGTGCGGGCTCTCGTAAACCTCACGATCGTTTCGAACCGGTTCGGCCAGGAGTCCTGCATCGTTCAGGACCTTGCAGACTTCGGACCTGGACTTGTCCGCAGCCCAATTTTCCAGAGCCGCATAGATCTCCACCTGAGCCTCTCCTTCGACCCGGTCTTTGTGAGCCTTGTACTTGTCGAAGAGATCATTGTTGCCGGTAATGGCGCAGAGCTCCTTGAAGTCCTCATCCTGGAAGGCGCTGACCATGGCATAGCGCGCACAGAACTTGTCCTGTGGGTTGTCGGCCTCCGGAAAATCGGACTTGCCGCACAGGATGATGCCGTGCACCGCCAGCTGGGTGTCCCAGTTGCCCCAGCGCTGACGGACAATACCGAATTTGCCGTACATGGGCAAGGTATGTCCGAGCATCCGGGTCGGTACCTGTACCTGGGAGAATTCGATCATGGTGCCCAGCCCGGTCTTTCTCCGATGGTGGATGGCCGCCAGGATTGAGCAGGTAATCAGGTTGCCCGATTGCCAGTCAATGACCCAGTTGGTCTGCTTGGTGGCATGACCGCCCATGAACTCGTGCATCCCGGTGACCGAGGCGAGACCAGCGTGGGCCTGGCCCAGGATGTCGTAGGAACCGCCGAAGATCTTGGGACCGTAGCCGAAACCGCCGCCCCAGACATAGATGAACCGGGGGTTGATTTCACTCAGGTACCGGTAACTCATCTTCCACTTGTCCAGGGTTCCCGGCCGGTAAAGCTCGGTGAGGCCGTCCGATTTTTTCACCAGTCCGTAAAAGACATCCACCATCTCGGGGATGTGGTAATCCATGGTGAGAAAATACTTGTTCGGGTTGGCGTTGGTGAAACCCAGGCCCGTACCGGTCATGGGCCGGGTGTCGTGGAGTGGATAGAGATAGCACTCGTTAAACGGGGATGTATGGCGCATGGCGTCACCCATCCTCGGCATCTCGATCTTGATGACCTCGGCGCCCAGTTCGGCCAAGTTGGCCACAGAGTGGGGCGTGAAGATATACATGGTACAGCTCAACCACCTAATCCCTTTAAGTGCGATAGGTTTGGTGTGTTCATTGCCCACGTCGAAGAGTTTCTTACAGTACTCCTCGTAGGGCATCTTCATCTCATCCATTTCACCCTTGCTCTTGGGGCCTGGCAGGTCTTCTATTCGTGTTACTCTTGGATCTTTTGCCATTAGATTACCCCCTTTGCTTTGAGTTGATTAACCTCGTTCTGGCCCATTCCAGTCCATTTCAGGAAGATTTCGTAGTTGTCATACCCGAGATCTCTGCCCATCCACTTGCACCTAAACGGCGCATAGACCTGATAGGACGCGGGGCTCGAAGCGATCAGCAGCGGGCCGTAGTCGGTCTCATGCACGTACTGCCAGGGACGGTACTTGAAGTGGGGGAACTCAGCGACCTCGTCGACGTACAGAACCGGTCCGGCCGCAAGCTGGTACTCGAGAAGTTTTTCCTCCGCTTCAACCCTGTTGGTGTCCCTGAGCCAGCGTGTGGTCAGGGTGTAGGTCTTGATCAGGGCGTGCAGGGCGTTTCTGGCCCCCATCTCCTTGAGGAAGGGATCTTCATGAATCAGCCGGCCGAACTGGTCGTCATCGCGCTCGATGCAAAAGCCGATGTTGTACCAGAGCTTATCGGTCTGGCCGCCGATCATCATATAGCCGTCCTTGCAGGGGTTCCAGGCATACTGATTCAGGTTGGGGTCCCAGCCGCCGGATCTTCCTTTGATGCTGGCATTGAACCCGTACCAGGTGATATCAAAGTCGATGATGTCCAGCAGCGTTTCGGCACCGGTGACCTCAATCATCTGGCCGGTGTTATTCCATTCATCCCGCCAGTAAAGGGCCGCCTGGGCGTTGAGGAATCCCTGTGCCCCGGCAACGTAGTCGGCAAGCCAGATACCCGAACGGGTCGGGTCGCCGCCCTTACCTCTGGGAAGCAGGTCCTGGGCCAAACCGGTGTTGTGGACCCAGGAGTTGGCACAGCTGGCAAAGGGCTCGAGCTCCCACTGGCCGAACTTGGACTGTTTGTCCTTCCAGGGGCCCCACTGGCCGAGCATGCCGACCCAGACGTAGATCATCTTGGGGTTGTCTTGCTTGAGCTGCCGGTAGCCGATACCTAGCCCATCCATGTAGCCGGGGGGCATGCCGTCGATCAGAACGTCGACGGTCTTGGCCATTTGCTTGAAGATTTCCCGGCCCTCCTCGGTCTCCACATCAAGGGTGACGCAGTGCGTGTTCACCGTCTCAGCGACAAACTCCATACCGCACTTTTCGCCGCTTTCCTGATTTTCCAGCAGGTACTCTTCGCGGCCGAAAGGCGTCAAATTCCTCAAGGGATCGCCGGAGGGCGGCTCGATGGAAACGACCTCGG
Source organism: Syntrophobacterales bacterium (assembly GCA_050124835.1). Taxonomy (GTDB): domain Bacteria; phylum Desulfobacterota; class Syntrophobacteria; order BM002; family BM002; genus BM002. Next base: position 10,920 of record JASFEM010000001.1, read on the forward strand.
CCCCGGCTTCACCGAAGAGTGAGGCGCAAAACTTGTGGCCCAGCCGCCAGAGCCCGATATCCAGGACCCTGTATGCTTTCAGGGACTCATCTTTTTCGTATCTTTTCTCGAATTTGAGGTTAGATTCGGCCCACTCACAGAACTCCAGCGCCTTCCTCTTTTCATACACCGGTTTCACTTGCTCGTAAGAAGGCGGCGGTGTGACCGGGTAGGGCCTTACATCCATATCCATCAGACCTATGGTGTCGGCCCTGCTGTTTATTTCAATGTCTCTTTTTTCTGCCATGTTTTAACCTCCGATTCAGCAGTATTATCTCCAGACTTGCTGTAAACTTCTTGTTAGCGTTAGAGGTTAGTCTGATAATCCCTCCAGCTGGTACTCACCACCTCCTTTCTCACTGCGATCTGGTTAGAGCTTTAATAAGAACCTTAGCCCCTATTAGGCAGGAAAGTCGCGGGGCTCAATGGTTAGTTTGTTCTTTGAAGGGTTTCTGCTCTACCAGTCGGCAAGTCGTTTGAGCCACCTGTTTCGGCGGCAGTAGACTGGTTTGATATCACCTCCTTTACACTTAATGAGTAAGGCCAAATAGTCTTTAGAACGGAACACAGAATGCACTCGTGTCCTCAATGACCTGGCCGTTGGCTAGAGGTGCCCGGTCATGAGGAGTCGGAAATGTCATCCTCACGGAATAGATGCGATCATCTAGTACTATTCGGCGGTCTTGGTGGAAAAATGCGCTGGCCTGCTTGCCAGGTATAGAAACTGTTTGCTACCAGAACTTAGGTGCTCTGGAGAAACAGATTACTCTCAGGATAGTTTGTGGATCTGGCCGTGTCGCTGGTCCGCTAGAACTAGAAAACAGGTGCAACGAGAACTATGAAATGCGAGTTATCAACTCGAGTTAGACCATTTTGTTGTTCTGGTGTAACAGGTACGCTTCTGCGAAGGAGTGAGAAGCTTGAAAGTGTAGAAAACACGTGGAAAACAGTATTAAACAACTGAATTTGTTTCCAATCATAACTTGAAGGCGGATTTTGTCAAGCAAAAAATAGTTCGTGATTTTTTTCTTTAATTCCCTTATAAAAAGACTACAGTTTGAGACCTCCTTGATTACAATTGAGTTGTAATCGAGGGTATGTAGTCACTTCAGAATAGTGCCAAGGATAGACCCAGAGTTTGCCCATATCACCCATAACCCGGGAGGAGGTGCTGTATGCAGAGCCACAGGACCCAAGTGCGTGTTCGTTTTGGTGATACTGACCCCTATGGCATTGTGTATTTCGTCAGCTATTTTCGCTACTGCCATCGGGGCATCGAAGAGTTTCTGCGCAATCTAGGCTTGCCTCCCGACACCATGTTTCGCAACCGGGAAGAGAAATTTGGCTTGCCTATAGTGGCCGCTGACTGCCGCTTCTTGATTCCGGCACGTTACGGTGAACTGCTCGAGGTAGAGACCTCGGTAAAGGAAATAAAGGAGAAGGTCATAGTCTTCCAGTTTCACTTTTATCGACCGCCCGAGACCACCCTGCTGGCGGAAGGCACTGCCACTATTGTAGCCATAGATCATACCTGGAAGGCGAGACCGCTACCTGCGGTACTGGCGGAGAAGATACGGACAGCGCAGGAGAAATCAACCAGTTAGCAGCGGGCAGCCGTTTCAACTAGGCACAGCGGAATGACCCGCCCGCCCCGCCTGAAGGCGAAGCCGATGGCGGCCAGGCGCGGGGACGCGGAGAAAGGGTGACGCGGCGAATTTCTGAATGAATACTTATGAAGTATGAACCAGAGCGAAACCTAAGGAGTAACTATGGCGAAGTTTCAGGTTAATAAAACAATTCAGGAGATTAATGACAAGATCAGACGGGGGCAGGCGGTGGTGGTTACTGCCGAGGAGATGATTGATATCGTCAGAAAGAAGGGTGAGATAAAGGCTGCGAAACAGGTGGACGTTGTAACCACGGGCACCTTTGCACCCATGTGTTCATCAGGTGCCTTTATCAATTTTGGTCCAATGAGCCCTCCAATCAAGGCAAGCAAGGTCTGGCTGAATGATGTGCCCGCCTATGCCGGGCTAGCTGCTGTGGATATCTATATTGGTGCGACTGAGCCAACGGAAGACGACCCGCTCAACAAGATTCACCCTGGTGCTTTTGAATATGGCGGTGGCCACGTTATCGGCGATCTGGTGGCTGGAAAATCTGTTAAGTTGAGGGCAGAGGCGTACGGAACTGATTGCTATCCGAGGCGCCAGTATGAAAGAAAAGTGAGGCTCAAGAATCTCAATTATGCCTTGTTGTGTAATCCTAGAAACGGTTATCAGAACTACAACTGTGCAGTTAACCTATCTAAGAAAACTATCTACACGTATATGGGTGTCCTCAAACCTCATGCGGCTAACGCAAACTATTCCACTTCCGGCCAGCTGAGTCCTCTTTTCAACGACCCCCTTTACCGCACCTTGGGCCTCGGAACCCGCTTATTTCTCGGTGGTGCCCAGGGTTACATCACCTGGCCGGGCACGCAACACCGGCCCCAGGTCGACCGAGCTCCCAATGACACGCCCTTGCAACCGGCGGGCACCTTGATGGTCATTGGGGATCTCAAGCAAATGCAGCCCCGCTGGCTGCTTGGGGTGAGCATTCTTGGCTACGGCTGTTCCCTGGCCGTTGGTCTGGGAGTGCCTATCCCAATACTTGATGAGGAAATGGCGCGCTACACTGCGGTGTCTGACGAGGAGCTCTTTGCGTCAGTTGTTGATTACAGCGAGGACTACCCCAAGGGCGCTGGTAAACCCATAGGCCAGGTGAGCTATGCCGAGCTGAATAGCGGCCACTTCCGATTTAACGGTAGAGAGGTGCAGACCGTGCCGCTCTCCAGCTTGCCACGGGCAAGAGAGATTGCTGAGATCCTTAAGAAGTGGATTAGTGAGGGGGAATTTCTACTGGGTGAGCCGCAACACTTCCTACCGACTGCCTAGGGCAGTGTCAGTAGTCCGTGGTCCGTTGTGTCAAAAGCACGGAGCAAGGAGTCAGGAGACAGAATCCAGGAGAAAAGCAATCAAAATAGAATTCATATCAATTCCAGGCATTTTCGCCGCGTCTCCGTCTCGCCGCTTCACCGCGTCGTTCCGAACTGCCTGCTGCAATCTGCCCTGTGTGTTCCGAACTCGGGCCTCTAATCCCCGTCTCGCCCTTTCTCCGCGTCCCCGCGCCTGCCCGCCATCGGCTTTGCCTTCAGGCGAGGCGGGCGGGTCATTCCACTCTGCTCCTGCCTGCCTGTTGCTGCCAAAGTTCGTTTAGCCTGCCAGTACGGTAGCCTTCCAAATCCACGGTGACAGCCACATATCCCAAGGACTTGAAATGGCTTACTAACCGGTTGCGCAGGCTCGTGTCGCTTAGCCTCTCGATCTCCTCGAAAGCCAGCTCAATACGAGCAGTTTTGTTGTGGTCCCGGACTCTGACCAAGAAAAAACCCTCCTCCTGAAGAAACTCTTCAGCAGCTTCGATCCTCGAAAGGGATTCCGAATCTAGAGCTGTTCCATAGGGAATTCTTGAGGCCAGACAGGCCATAGGGGGAAGATTCCAAGAAGACAAACCTAACTCCCGGCTAAACTGCCGGATCTGATTCTTGTCCAAGCCAGCTTCGGCTAGCGGACTACGGATTTTCAACTCCTTGAGAGCGCGGCGGCCAGGCCGATGATCGCTATCGTCACTCAATTGGGTTCCGTCAATAAGATGGACGGCAGCAATTTTCCGCGCTTCTTCTAAGGCCCTCGTATAGAGCTCTTTTTTACAATAGTAGCATCGGTCCGGCGGATTTGTTCGTATTTGCTCAACCTCAAGGGGATCAGCCTCAAGAATGATATGCTTGATTCCCTTCTCCTTGCAGAAAAGCGAAGCGCGTTCTTTTTCATTGCGTGAAAGAAATGGCGATACAAAGGTGATTGCCAGTGCTTGATCTCCCAACATCTCGTGAGCAACGTGGAGTAGGAAACTGCTATCCACCCCACCAGAGAAGGCTACCAGAACCGAACCCATATCCTGCAATATCTTCTTGAGCTTTTCAAAACGTCTGTCCATTGATATCCGTGTTCAACCTCTTTGTCCGTGGTCTGTAGTCCGTTGTCCGTTGTTAAGATGATTTATTGCAATGGACGACTGACAACGGACGTTAAAATAACAGTTCGCGAAATTCCTCTTTTGCAGGTGTGTTGACTCTAATCTTACGGTCTTTCTTCCCAGACACCTCGACTACCGCCTCTTTGCCAGTCTCGACGTCGCTGTAGGCTGCCACAATGTTCGCCGCCAATTCCACCTCTTGCACCGAAGCCTCCGCGGCCAGTAGACCTGTTGGACCCGGCACTCCTTTGACCCTCAACACAAGATCTTCCCCTCGCGCCAACTCCTGCAGCCTGACGTTGTCAGCATGTACTCTTCCCACCACGACCCGTCTGCCCGAGGGAAGTCTCAGATGACGACCCCATTTTAGGAGTTCCACGTCGTGGAGTCCCACATTTTCCTGGGTGGTGAAAAGATCCCTCAACCTGTCGGCAAACCCGGCTTTGGTGAGAATGCACCCGCCACCAGGACTCGGGTATTCCTTGATTCCATAATCAGCTGCTAGAGCCATTTGTCTCTTGCGAGAGCGACCGTGAATGTCCAGCAGCCTCTGGCGATCAACTTTACCCAATTCTTCCGGTATGGTCTGCCAAAGCAACTTGGCACTCAGCGGACGTAAAATATACCCTCCGTAGCCCGAAAGTTTGTCGACGGCCTTGAGCGCATCCTTTCGCTGCGACATTGGGCGCTGGCCCAACACCTCCCCCGTGGCAAGGAAGTCAAATCCTTCTGTCTCCATTATCTTACCGGCCGTGCGGAGCATGAGGGCGTGACAGTCAATGCAGGGATTCATCTGGCTGCCATAACCGTATTTGGGGTTCTTAAGCATCTCGAGATGAGATTCTCCAATATCCACCACCCGCAGGGGAATCTCTAGCTGACTGGCCGCCTGCTGCGCACCCTCAGGGCCAAAGAAAGGAGTCTCAAAGGTAATACCGGCCATCTCGATCTGCTGGTCCTGGAGCACCCTGACTGCCAGCATGCTGTCGAGACCTCCGGACATGAGACCAAGGGCACGAACCCTCATCGAACTCCTCGCCTTTGCGCAGGTAATATCTTGAAGCCTAATCAAACTCTATATTCAGGCAGATCCTAGCGGGTTCGAAATCCAAATATCGAATATCGAAATCCCAAACAAATTCAAAATGCAAATTCTCCAATGTTCAAAACAGAATCGTAATTTTGATCACTGAAATCCGTTGTCTTCTCGTTTTGAATTTCGTGCTTTGGTCATTTGGATTTGTTTCGAATTTCGGATTTCGTGCTTCGAATTTATCATTATGATCACAGTGTCACCGTGTGACCGTGTCACCGCGTCGCCACCGCTGCCTGCTGCTAGCTGCCAGCTGTCCTCTGGCCGTGGTCGCAGTGTTCCACCAATGGACAATCCGGGCACTTTGGCTTCCTCGCTGTGCATATTTTCCGACCATGCTGAATAAGCTGGTGGGAGAAAACCGTCCACTTTTCTCTTGGAATAAGCTCCATCAGGTCAAACTCAATTTTCACTGGATCTCGCTGCCGGGTTAGACCTATCCGCTGGGTGATTCGTCCCACATGGGTATCGACGACAATCCCCGGCGTATTGAAAGCACTACCCAGAATGACGTTTGCCGTCTTTCTGCCAATGCCAGGGAGCTTGACCAACTCCTCGAGGCTGTTCGGCACCTCACCCTTATATTTCTCCACCAGCGCTAAGCCACAGTTTTTCAAGCTCTTGGCCTTGTTCCTGAAGAACCCTGTGGGCCGTATATCCTCCTCCAACTCGTTGAGAGGACCATTGGCATAATCTGCCGCGGCTTGATACTTCTTAAAAAGGTTTTTGGTCACCTGATTAACCCGCTCATCAGTACACTGAGCTGAAAGTACGGTGGCCACGAGAAGTTCCAAAGGATTCTTGAAGTCCAAACTACATTTTGCTTTGGGGTACATCTGGTCCAGAATTTCAAGTATTGCCGGTACGTTCTTCATACGGTCTCCCCAATCAAAAGACGGCACGAGGCACCTTAATCAGCTGGAAGCTGATTAAACGGTCCAATCCCAGAATGCTGCCTGCTGTCGGCTGCCCTCTGCCAGCTGATTACCACTCTATGCTTCTATAACATAAAAAGTTTTGCATACATACCCAACCACCTGTTTGCTCACCCCATTTCACTTGACCCAACATGCCGGTTCAGTTAGCATCACAGCCTCGGAAGGTAATATTTTCGGAGTATAGACCGTGAATCAGATTTCTGCCCCTCTTAAAGGCAAAATCGTGGCAGTTTCCACTAGTAGCCGTAAGGGGAAGAAGAAAACAAACCTCGCCCGTTGTGAGCTCTTGGAAAACAAAGGGCTCGACGGTGATGCACACGCCGGCGACTGGCATCGCCAGGTAAGCCTCCTGGCCACGGAGAGTATTGCCAAGATTCAAGAGAAAGGTCTTGAAGTCGCTCCCGGGGACTTTGCCGAAAACATCACCACTACCGGGCTCAAGCTCTGGAAACTTCCTTTAGGCACTCAGATTGCCTTGGGAAAGCAAGCATTATTAGAAGTTACACAGATCGGCAAAGAGTGTCATGATCGTTGCGCCATCTACCACCAGGTGGGTGACTGTGTCATGCCAAGGGAGGGAATTTTTGCTCGCGTTCTCCGGGGCGGTACCATCAAACCTGGAGATGAAATCAGCATTATACTCCCGGCCGGCTCATAAAATCCTTGACTTCAGGAGCTTATTAACCTAGGAATGACGAACTTGGAATTTTAGACTATCGCCTGCATAATTTCTCAATTGTCCTTGTCAAGTAACCCCTAATCGCGCGAAACGGAGATCGCTCATGATCCTTAACATTGTTTGTCCTTTCTGCGAGAGAAAGCACCCCATTCCCATGGATTTCGACGATGTGTATACCTGTGACTGTGGAGCCTGCTACAGGATTTGTAGCAGCAATCTCCTTGAAAATGGATTGACCCTCATCGCCAAGGAAGTCTGGGAAACCGACTACCTGCCCCTTCCTGAGGAGGAGGAAATGGGATTCTGCCAGGTGGTGGTTAACCGTGAGTTCGATCAACTCATTTCACTTAAACAGTCAATGGGTGAACCGTCCGAAATGCGTTTCTGCAAATATGACCCGTCCGCGGAACTTGCCCTAGTCTGGCTCAAGAGACCATTAGGGGGCTAGGATGGTTTAAAACCAAGTGGAATTCAGTCGTGGCATCATTTCGACTCGCCCTCATCTCCATGCCCTGGCCGCTGGCTAACCGTCCTTCAATACAATTGGGAACCCTCAAGAGTTTCCTCAGAGTCAAGGCACCAGACATACAGGTTGACTGTTACCATCCCTACCTCGAGGTGGCCAATCTCCTGGGGCTGAAGGCTTACAATACCATCGCCGAGCGGACATGGGTGGCAGAGTCCGTTTACGCTTATCTGTTTAACCCGAAGAGAAGACCTGAGATAACTGAGCTAGTCTCCAAGGAATACCGTGCCGGAGGGCATCCTCCAGATCTTGAAAATATCTCTAGACAAATTCACCGCTTGCACCAAAGAAAGCATCTTAATTCGGCCTGGTCTTCTTATGATCTCATCGGTCTTTCTATCTGTCTTTCCCAGTTGACCTCATCTCTCTATATGATTAGGGAGATCCACAGGCATCATCCCCATTGCCTCATAGCGGTTGGCGGATCCAGTTGCTCCGGCGAACTGGGTTACTCGCTCCTTGCCAACTCACCCGAGATCGACTTCGTGGTGAGTGGAGAGGGTGAACTGCCACTTTTGACTTTAATCAACCGAATCAAGAATGACGACTCTAAAGGTGATGACTCTGCTGGCCTGCTTTGGCGGGATAAACAGGGTAATGTCACCGGAGGTGGGCTGAAACAGCTGTCGAACCTAAAAGAACTTCCTGTGCCAGACTACACCGACTATTTTGAGCAATTAAGCCGTCAGTCTCGATTGTTTAATCTTATTCCCAATTTACCGGTGGAAACCTCTCGAGGATGCTGGTGGCACAGAGTAAAGTCTGGCACGGTCGATCGTGCTTGCAAATTCTGCAATCTTAATTTGCAGTGGCGAGGGTACAGGAGCAAAGAACCGACTCAAGTAGCGCGGGAAATGGAAGAGTTGGCTCGCAAACACTCTAGTCTGAAATTCTCCTTTGCTGACAACATTCTTGACAGCCGGAAGCTCAAAGGACTCTTTAAATCTATCACTGAGTTAGATCGGAGCTTCGAGATCTTTACTGAACTAAGGGCATCTGTCTCTCGTGGCGACCTCATTCAGATGCGGAGAGCCGGGGTCAATCGGGTCCAGATTGGAGTTGAGGCCTTGAGCACCAGCCTCCTTGCCAAAATAAACAAAGGGACCACGGCCATCCAAAACATTGAGGTGATGAAACACTGCGAGGAACTGGGTATCCACCATTCATCCAACCTTATCCTAGGCTTTCCAACAAGCGACAGCAGGGATGTTGAGGAAACCCTTGACAACCTCGAGTTTGTCCTACCCTACCTACCTCTTCGCAAGGTCCGTTTCTGGCTGGGGCAAAACAGCCCGGTGGACCTTCACCCTGAACAATTTGGCATCCGCAGGGTGGCCAATCACCCGTACTACAAAAAGTTGCTACCGAACTCGCTCGCAGATTCACTCTGCTTAATGATAAAAACTTACATAGGCGATCGCACCAAACAAAAGAAGCTCTGGATGCCGGTAGCTAGGGCTCTTGACCGCTGGCAAGAGCAGTACCACTCTCTGCGAAAAGACCAATTCCCGGCTCCTTTACTTGGCTATCGTGACGGTGGAGATTTTCTCTTAATCCGAAGGCGAAGCAAAAATTACCAGATGGAGACCTTTCGACTCAAGGGCTACTCACGGGGTATTTATCGACTCTGTGAAACACGTAGAACTTTGGGCCAAATCCTCCATGAATTTCAAAACGTCTCTTCAGATAAGCTGGAGAATTTCATTTCACATATGGTTGAAAAACGGCTCATGTTTCGAGAGGGTGATCAGGTTCTGAGTCTGGCAGTGAACGAGGAACCGCACAGGGTGTTATGCGACGCCGGAAACTAATTAGGAGGCTCAGAGCAGCAGGCGGCCGTTTCGACTAGGCACTAGGGACTAAGCACTAGGCACTGAAGAGCGACACGGTGAAACGCCGACGCGCTGATCAAAAAGCAACGAATCTAGCAGCTTTGCGCTTATGATCTGGACTCAACTCCCACAATTTCTTGTCTCGGGCATCACCAGCGGCAGTATTTATGCCCTCATCGCCCTGGGATTCGGGATTATTCATAACGCCACGGGCATTGTCAACTTCGCTCAAGGGGAGTTTGTCATGATCGGGGCCATGACTATGATTAGTCTCACCCAGGTTGCTGGATTGCCGGTGCCCATAGCTTTTCCTCTGGCTGTATTGGCTGTAATGGCAGTGGGTTGGTTAATGGAGATTGGGCCTATTCGCAGGGCGCGCTCCAATAGCATTCTGATTCTGGTGATGATCACCGTGGGCGCCTCCATCACCATGCGGGAGGCAGCCATGCTTGTCTGGGGAAAGACCCCACGTACGCTGCCGTCATTTTCCGGCGATGAACCTCTAGTCTGGGGCCATGCCGCAATTCTGCCCCAAACCCTCTGGATTTTGGGAATCACGCTGCTGGTGGTTGTTTTACTCGGCATATTTTTCAATAGGACCATGGTCGGCAAAGCCATGAGAGCAGTGGCGGAGAATCGTAGGGGGGCAGCACTCGTGGGTATCGCTGTCTACCGCATGACGCTGCTTTCTTTCGTTCTCAGTGGCGGCATCGGCGCAGTGGCCGGTATCATCATTACCCCCATTACCACCATGTCTTACAGCGCCGGTGTTATGCTAGCCCTAAAAGGTTTTGCTGCTGCTATATTGGGTGGGTATGGCAGTATGCTGGGTGCGGTAGTCGGTGGCCTTCTCCTTGGGATTATGGAGTCCTTTGGTGCTGGATTTATCTCATCAGCTTATAAGGATGCCTTTGCCTTTATGATTCTGCTACTTGTGCTTTTTGTCAGACCTACAGGGCTTTTTGGCAAGGAAGAGATTAAGAGAGTATAGAGAAACATTGCGGATTTCGGATTGCGAATTAAAGAAAGGTGCAAGGCACAGGGCACAAGGCACAAGGTAAAAAAGATAGAATTCAGGAGTCAGTAGGCAGGAGCCAGGAGAAAAGAGAGATTCGATTTTAATCTTTTCATTCTGGATTCTGTCTCCCGGATTCTGACTCCTCGCTACTTAGTTTGTCGCGGCTAAAAGCCGCTCCCACAGAGTACTGAAACCTGATATGAGCAAAACCCAGAAAAAATGGATTTACTTCTTAGGACTGGCGGGGGTGGTGGGCCTGCTTCCCTTTGTGGTCAAAGGAGGCTATTACCTGCTGGTCTTAAATATCATTGCCATAAACGGCCTCGTTGTTCTTGGCTTGAACCTGCTCATCGGCTTTGCCGGTCAAATCTCCCTGGGCCATGCGGCTTTCTTTGGGATAGGGGCTTATTTGTCGGCCATCTCTACAGCCATGTACAACGCACCGCCTTGGCCAACCCTACTGGCGGTAATGGTTTTCACTGCTGTGGTCGCATACGTACTGGGTATACCAACTCTGCGGCTCGAGGGCCACTACCTGGTCATGGCAACCCTGGGTTTCAATATCATTGTCTACATTCTCATGGTTCAGATGGAATATTGGACGGGCGGACCTTCTGGTTTCGCTGGCATTCCTCCCCTTAACCTGGGGCCTTTTCCTATCGAGGGTGACCTCCACTATTACTGGCTATTATGGTCTTTTTTCCTGGCAATTTTCTTTCTCTCACTCAACCTGGTTGATTCACGTGTGGGCCGCGCCCTTCGCGCCATTCATGAAAATGAACTTGTGGCTAACGCCATGGGAGTTAACACCGAAAGATACAAGGTGATCATTTTTGCGGTCAGTGCGGCTTATGCTTCTTTGGCCGGCAGCCTTTACGCGCACTACCTTTCGTTTATAAGTCCCAAGACATTTGATATCTTTTATTCCGTTCAGGTTGTCACTATGGTGGTGGTAGGAGGTATTGGAAATCTATGGGGAGGCCTGCTGGGCGCGGCTGTGCTTACGGCTTTGCCTGAAGTGCTTCATGCAATGCGTGATTATGCCCTTTTGCTTTATGGCGTCATTTTGATGGGAGCGCTGGTGTTTTTCCCCGAGGGCTTGTTACCGGGTCTCATAAAGTTATGGTCTGATAAGCGAGCCGCAAAGCTCGGAGTCTCAGAGTAAACAGGGTGGAGAGGGAGTTCCTGGAAGAGTATGAACACTAACGACACTCTCCTTAAGCTGAATCAGGTAAACAAGCAGTTTGACGGTCTAATGGCAATTGCAGGGGTCTCGTTCGACTTGAATTCAGGAGAGATTGTCTCCCTCATTGGACCCAACGGTGCAGGAAAAACTACTTTGCTGAACTTGATTTCAGGGGTTTATCCTCCAACCAGCGGGGAGATCTTACTCCATGGCGCGAACATAACCGGAATGAAGCCTTACCAAATAGCCAAAAAAAAGATTGCACGCACCTTCCAGTCAGTCCAGATATTTCAGGAAATGACTGTGCTAGAAAATGTTTTGCTGGGGCTACATCACCGCCTCCGCAGTGGGTTTGTCAAAGGTATGCTACACTTTCCCGCAGAAAGACGAGAGGAGCAGACCGCTGTCACACAAGCTGTGGATTCCCTAGAGCAGTTCGGCATCGCCCATCTTGCCGAACGAAAAGCCGACAGCATTAGCCTGAAAGAACAAAGGTGTTTGGAAATTGCTCGCTCTGTTGTCTCAGGGCCAAGTCTGCTGCTTTTGGACGAACCTGCCGCCGGCCTCAATATTCGGGAAACTGAAGAAATAGCTGAGATTATACAGGGGCTGAGGCAGCATGGTCTTACTATTCTCTTGGTAGAGCACGACATGAACCTTGTCATGAGTATCGCGCATCGGGTCATTGCTTTGCACCATGGTCTAAAAATCGCTGAAGGGACACCCGAGGAGATCCAGAGAAATCCAGAGGTAGTGAAGGCATACTTGGGTGGAACCCCGAGTGTGTTTTCGGAGTAGAAGCTAGCAGCTGGCAGCCGGCAGCTAGCAGCCGACAGTTGATCAAATGGTCTAATCTAAGAATGCTGGCTGCTGATTAAAGCGCTATGCGCTATGCGCTATGCGAGATTCACAATGCTTCGTGTAAAGAATGTATCCGCATATTACGGCAATATACAAGTTCTGCGGCGGGTGACCTTTCATGTCAAGCGAGGAGAGGTGGTCTCTCTCATTGGCGGCAATGGTGCAGGAAAGAGTACTCTTCTAAATGTTATTAGCGGACTGCACTCCGCCAGTTCAGGATCCGTCTTGTTTGAAGACCAGGAAATTCAGAAGCTGGCCCCAGACAAGATGGTTCGCCTTGGCCTACTGCAAGTGCCGGAGCAGAGACAAATTTTTAACTCTATGACCGTATTAGAAAATCTTGAGCTCGGTTCTTACTCTCTGGCACGAAAAAAGCAAAAACGTATGGCCCGGTCCCAACAGCATGAGATCTACCAACTCTTCCCTATCCTGGAAGAACGAGCCCAGCAGAGGGCAGGGACGTTGAGTGGAGGCGAGCAACAGATGCTATCCATCGGACGGGCACTGATGGCCAGACCTAAAATGCTTCTCCTTGACGAACCCTCGTTGGGATTGGCGCCCCTAGTGGCACAGGAGATTCTGGAGGTAACTCGCAAGCTTCGTGATGATGGCACCACAATCCTTCTAGTTGAACAGAACGCCCAGGCGGCTCTTGAGATTTGCGATCGCGCTTATGTGTTGGAGGCGGGCCGCATCGTCCTTGAGGGCACTCCTGCGGAACTCTTGACAAACGATGAGGTGCGTCGGGCATTTTTGGGACGGGATTATAAAGAAAAATGGGAGAGGTAGAGCCGAGATTCAGTTACTTTAGCAAAGAATTATTCCCGATGCGAAACGACGCGGTGACGCGGCGATGCGGTGACACGGAGAAAGGGTGACGAGATCTAATTATCACTCTATCGCCGCGTCCCCGTGTCTCCCCTTCCCCGTGTCGCCACCTAGCCCAACGAGGCGAGCCGGTTGAGATCCCACTCGCCTGTTGGTGACAATAAACATGGAGAGCCAGGAATGACTACGTACTGGAACGAAAAGATGGAGACTCTCCCTCGGCAGGAACTTGGCGAACTGCAACTTGAACGTCTGCAGATGACCCTCAACCGTGGATACGCCAAGGTGGATTTTTACCGGCAACGGTTCGAGGAGTTGGGGTTTCTACCTGAGGATATCAATTCCTTGGACAATTTAGCTCGGATACCTTGTACAACTGCGGCTGACTTGGCTGAGCATTACCCCTATGGATTATTTTCCGTTCCTCTGAAGTCCATTGTCCGTCTCAAATTCTCGGTAGCTCCGCGGGGAAACCCCATCGTTATTGGTTATACCCAAAGAGACGTCCAAAATTGGCTGGAAGTGATGGCGCGTCACATGACCGCTATGGGTATCGGCACCCGTGACATTGTGCAGGTTGCCTTCAATTATGGATTATTCACTGGTGCCTTCACATTCAACCAGGCAGCAGAACTGGTCGGTGCCACCGTCGCCCCCAGCTCTATCGCCTCCGCCACTCTTCAACTCCAGATTATGCAGGACTTTCGGAGTACAGTGCTAGCTACTTCACCATCATTCGCCTTCCACATTGCCGAGACTAGGGAACGGTTCGGCGTTGATATCAATCAGATTCATCTCAGGATTGGACTTTTCGGGCCGGAGGCCATGTCGCCGGATGTTCGTAAGGCTCTGGAGGAACGGTTCCGTATCCAAGCCTATACAGTATACGGTGTAAAGGAGATGGTGGAGCCGGGGGTGGCGGCGGAGTGTCGTGAAAAGTCCGGACTCCACTTGGCCGAAGATCACTTTTATCCGGAAATTGTCGATCCCCATTCGTGCCAGCCGCTGCCTCAAGGTCAGGAGGGGGAATTGGTGATCACCACCCTCACCAACGAAGGCTATCCTTTAATCCGTCTCCGGACTGGGGATATCACCAAATTGGATCAAAGTCTCTGTCCTTGTGGACGCACCAGTGTAAGGATGTCACCGCCCTTAAGCCGCTCGGATGATTTGTTCATGGTGCGCGGTATTGCCATTTATCCTGAACAGTTGGCCATGCTACTTGGGGAGGCTGCGCCGAAAGTCGAATACTACCGCGTAATCATTCGTAAACGTGACGGTCTTAATGACCAGTTGGAACTTCAGGTCGCTTATCCCGAAAACTATGTCTCGGATTGGTACCGAACCCATGCGCTTGCTGACAACATTCGAGCTCATTTGCGAAGAGCCTTAGGCCTCGGCATCAAAGTGAAGCTGGTTGAGGAGAGTACGTTATCCAGGGAAAAAGGGCAAATCGTGTTTGAGGAGTAGATGAGATTTTGGATTGCGGATTAAAGAAAGGCGCAAGGCACAGGGTACAAGGCACAAGGTCAGAAATATTGCTTTTTTCTCTATGCCCTATGCCCTATGCTCTATGCTTCTTCCTACTGACTACTGGCTACTGTATTTGAGATGCTGGAAACTGGGATTCTATTAGGCATGGGGAAACTGTAATGACTCGTACGTTTATGCCGAATATTTCCACTGAGAAAGAACTTCTTGCCTTACAGTTAGATGGTCTGCGCTGGACAGTTCTCCATTCGTATGACAACTCGCCTTTCTATCGCCAGCGGTTGCAGAAGGCAGGTATACAACCAGACAACATCAAGTCTCTGGATGATTTGATCCGGCTGCCATTCACCACGGCAGACGACCTACGGGAGGGATATCCCTTTCCTTTACGCGCGGTGGGCTATGACAAGATTGTCCGCATTCATGCTTCCTCCGGCACCACCGGAAAACGCAAGGTGCTTTGCTATACCCAGAAGGACATCAACGACTGGGCCGACATGTTTGCTCGCTGTTATGAGATGGCGGGCCTGTCGGCTGAGGACCGCGTCCAAATCGCCGTGGGCTATGGCCTCTGGACTGCTGGTGTTGGTTTTCAATTGGGCTGTGAAAGACTCGGGGCCATGGCCGTACCTGTAGGCCCTGGAAATACCGAGATGCATTGTGAGATGTTGGTGGACATGCAAAGCACAGTCTTTTGCGCCACCGCTTCCATGGCACTGCTCATGGGAGAAGAGGTGCAACGGAGGAATCTCCGGGACCAAATAGCGCTGCATAAAGTCATCTTGGGTGCAGAGCGGCACAGCGAATCCATGGACCGACGCATCAAGGAGCTCCTTGGAGCTGAACACGTGTTTGATATACCTGGCCTCACTGAATTGTACGGACCTGGAACCGGTCTGGACTGCGGTAAACACGAAGGTATCCACTACTGGGCTGACTATTACATTTTGGAAATCATAGATCCTGAAACTCTCGAGCCGGTTGAACCGGGAGAATTGGGCGAAATGGTGGTGACAACGCTGTGCAAAGAAGGAGCTCCGCTGATCCGCTATAGAACTCGAGACCTGACGCGGCTTATTCCACAATCATGCTCTTGCGGTAACCCCTTACCCATGCATGACCGTATTCTTGGACGATCCGACGACATGTTTATTGTTAGGGCGGTGAACATCTATCCCGGACAAATTGATCACGTCCTATCACAGGTAGCGGAAATCGGCAGTGAGTTCCAGGTCCACCTCGAACGTAGAGAGGACGGTCGCGATTACATGATCCTCAAGGTGGAGAGGCGGCCACGCTACGATGCCCAACACAACGAAGCCATAGCCAAGCGTATTTCCCAGGACGTTCGCAAGCATATGTTGGTGAGTGCTGAAGTGGAAGTCCTTGATCACGGCACCCTGCCACGAACTGAGCGCAAGAGCAAACGAGTTTTTGACCACAGAAATTAATTTATCATTTCGCATTTCAGATTTATCGTTTATCATTGCGGATATTTCCATCTTTTACTCACAACTATTACCACCAAATACGGTTACAAATACGCTGCCGTGTTCGGCATGACGGTTGAAGCTACTTCAGGACTCTTTCGATATCTCAAAGATGACAAGTGCGAAATGATAAATGGTAAATCATAAATGTATTGGGGGAGGTGATATGAGAAAGGTTCGAAATAGGTACTTTGGCTTCTTATGTACTGTCCAGAGAAGGGGGGTTTTTAGCATGAACTCAATGAGAAGAATTACGGTTTTGCTCTGTATCATCATGATGGCCTTTTCCTTCGGGTATGTCGCGGACCAGGCAGCGGCGGCAGAATCAATCAAAATTGGTGCCTTTTTTGATCTCTCCGGTACTGCGTCCTTTATCGGTACTCCCACCAAACTGGTGGCTGAGATGGTGGTTGAAAAGATCAACAAGGAAGGCGGGATCAACGGCCGTCAGCTCGAACTTGTGATCGGTGATACCGAGGGCGATCCCACCCGGGCGCTAATGGTGGCCAAAAGGCTCGTCGAGCAGGAAAATGTCGTGGCTCTTATCGGTCCCACCCGAACAGGCACGGGCATGGCGGTTAAAAAATATCTTGAACAAAAGCAAATACCGACCGTTATGACCGTCGGTGGTGATCCGGTGATCATGGAGGGAGTACACGGGGGTAAAGATTTCGGTTCTGCCAAGTGGATATTCAAATCGCCACAAAGGAGTTCGGTAGCCGTCAAAAAAGTCTACCAGTATCTAAAGGCCAAGAAAGTCAAGAAAGTTGCTCTCATTACTGCGTCAGACGGATTCGGTCGCGATGGCAAGCGCTGGCTTACCAAATTAGCCCCTGGATTTGGTCTGGAGATTGTGGCTGACGAGTCCTTTGGCGTCAGGGATGCTGACATGACCACCCAGCTCACTAAGATCAAAAATACTGACGCTCAGATCATCATCTGTTGGACCATCGGCCCGGCCGGATCAATAGTTGCCAAGAATGTAAAGCAGCTTGCCGTTAAACTGCCGCTCGTTCAGTGTCACGGTCTACCTGATCCCAAATACATCGAATTAGCGGGAAGCGCCGCCGAAGGCAACGTCATGCCAGCCACCAAGTTAATGGCCTATGACCAGCTGTCGGCAAATGACCCACAAAAGGCCACCATAGAAGAATTTGTGAGCCTTTACAACAATGTGTACGACTATGACAAGCAATTTCCCATCAATACCCACTCCGGCTATGCCTGGGATGCCATCTACATTGTGGCCAACGCCATGAAGAAGGCTGGTACTGATAAGGAGAAATTGCGCGATGCCATTGAGCAAACCGAGAATTATGTGGGCATCAGCGGTATCTATAATATCACCCCAAAAGACCATAATGGTTTGGGCACCGACTCCATGGTCATGGTCATGATCTGGACTGGTGAATGGAAACTGGTGTATTAAAGAGGAGGTTTCACCTAGAAAACCGGTTCTGCGGTAACCTAAAAAACTAATTGGGCGCTTTAGACCTTTGATTATCCGGGGTCTGAGCGCCCAATTTATTATCATCCGAGCAGGCTTGTGCAATCAATTTGGCCCGAATCGGCGAGCTTGGTCTTCAACTGAAAATGATAAATTCGCTGGCCGCTTAACAAAGTGAGCCAGTCTTCAGCCTTTATTCAAGTCTGCGAAGACAATCCTGCGGGAAACGATGAGTTCCCCCGGTCCCGTCGAGCGTGACCCGCACCAGCGCTTGAGGGTCATTGATAACGGTATCAGGGTCTGTCACCACACCATGGAAGCCTATATACTCCTCCATGTAGCTTTCCCAGTTTTCGTCCCCTGACTTTCGATAAATCTCAACCCGATCACCCTGCCGAAACGGTTGCATGGCTGCCTCCTGTTTTCTTGTCTCAGACTAGTTTCGGCCGATGTAATGAATGGTTTCTACTTTTACCACAAAGGACACGAAGATCACAAAGTGTTTTAAATACGTGCGAATCCTTTGTGTGCTTTGTAATCTCTGTGCTTCGGTAATTACCGTCCATCCAAAAAAATACTTTCCCCTCCCCTGGCGGGAGGGGATCAAGGGGAGCGGGAGGAGATTTTTTATTCGTGGACGGATATGAATTAGGTTTTCTTTACCCTGGGAATGGACATCTCTGACTTGAACTCTGCGGTGGCCTTTCTTGCGCACTCAGAGCACAGCTTCCGCCCCCCAAAGGCTGGGCTTATCGTCTCGGTGCGCTTGTTTACATAATCAAGATACCTGGCCGGCCCTAGGACCTCGTTGCATCTATCACAGTGTTCCAACTTTTCCCGACAAAGAATAGTGCCGCAGAGGCTGAGTTGACGATCGCCGTTTCTATCTTCAACTACGATAGCTCCGGTAGGACAATTTGCGGCGCAGGCGCCACACAAAATGCATCTCTCGGCGGTGATTCTAAAATCACTGGGGCCAGGCTGGTCGAAATCCAAGTAACCAAATTGGAGGGCATCTACTTCCATCTTATCGCGGCAGATACTGACACAGAGGCCACACCTCTTGCAAATGTCGCACCTCAAACATCGCCGTCCCTCTTCCCGTGCCATGGCCTCGGATAGCCCCAACTCCACCTGTTGAAAGGTGATTCTCCTTCGGTCCGGGTTGAGCATGGGCATCTCGGGTCGACTCAAGCTCATTTTGGTGACAGCCGGAACCTCGAGCCATTCAACCCTCTGGTGACGCACCGGTACCTGAGGCATTTTAGGTTGAGGCAGCCCTCGGAGATACCGGTCTATGCCCGCAGCGGCGAACTTCCCCGCACCGATAGCCTCCACTACTGTGGCTGGCCCCAAAACCGCATCCCCGCCGGCAAACATCCCCTTCTCATCGGTGGTTCCACTTATTGTGTCCGCCATAATCGTGTTACGCCTGGACCATTTCAACTTTTCCAATGAGTCGAGACCCTCAGAGGAAGTCGTTTGCCCGATGGCCGTTATAATGGCGTCAACTTCATACAGGTGGTCACTCCCTTCCACCGGCACCGGCCTTCTCCGTCCACTCTTGTCAGCAGCTCCAAGTTCAGCTCGGAGGCACTTCAATCCTGTCAGCTGGCCATTATCACCAATCGCCTCAATGGGAATTGTAAGGAAGGCAAAATCCACCCCTTCTTCTTCAGCCTGTTCCACCTCCTCCACGCTGGCAGGCATTTCAGAACGGGTCCGCCGGTAGAGAATGATCACATCCTCACAGCCCAGCCGGATACATGTCCGAGCCGCGTCTATGGCCACGTTACCACCGCCGACAACAGCCACTCTCTTACCAGGTTTGTGCCTTTCACCCATTGCCACTTGCAGCAGGAAACTTATGGCGTCTACTACCTGGGAAAAATCTTCTTCTCCGGCGACTCCCAGTTTGTAGCAGCCATGGGCCCCCACAGCTATGAAGAAGGCCTCAAATCCTTCCTGTTTGAGCTCCTTGATGGTGGTATCTTTGCCTAATCTGGTGTTATAGCGAATTTCAACACCCAGATCCTCGATCATGGCCACTTCCCGGTCGATAACCTCTCGGGGCAGCCGATAGCGGGGGATGCCAACCATCATCATGCCACCGGCCATGGGTAGAGCTTCGATTACGGTAACCCCATAGCCTTTCAAGGCCAAATAGTAAGCAGCTGTGAGACCCGCAGGCCCTGCGCCGATGACACACACTTTACGGCCATTGTCCGGAGCCTTTTGTGGGTTGATGTATTCCCCAGCAGACATGGCTCTTTCGGCGGTAAAGGCTTTTAGGTCTTTTATTGCAATGGGGCTGTCCATGCGTCCCCTTACACACATGTATTCACATGGATGGGTGCAAACCAGACCGCAGACCCAAGGGAACGGGTTGTCTTTGCGAATCAATTCCACAGCTTCCGCATCACGCCCCTGGCCGATCAAACTCACATAACTGGAGACATCGATCCCCGCAGGACAGGCCATCTGGCAGGGGGCTGGAGTGAGGATATCGCAATCCCCGGTTGGGCAATTGTGAGTTTCAATGTGACTCTCATATACTTCCCGGTACTGGGCCAAACCCTCGGAGGCAATTTGACCGAACCGAATCCCCTGCTCGTCTTCCCCTTCCACAAGACGGTTAGCCAGTGATTCCATAGCAGGGAAGTGCTCGGGCCCGCCCCTACCTCGAGAGACATCCTCCATGAGCTCCAGGAGTGATTCAGCTCTCTGTTGCGCCCTGGGCACAGTTATCCTGTGCCTTTCCAGAGCTTCTTGCAGATTCCTATAGGATTGGGCAACTGGGCAGATAGCAGTTTCAGACATGGGCTAGGCCTCTTTTGGTTTTTTCTTTCCTTTGGCCTTCTTTTTTCTGGGTTTGGGCACCCCCGGCTTGGCACCTGACACGGGCCGGGCCAATGTGACCTCCCAGCCCACTGCGGCCATGGCCTTAGCGTGACGTTCCCGCCGGGCATCGGACATTTTTGAAGGTTCACCAAAGTGGAGACAATGAGTGACACATTTGGCGACGCAGGCAGGCGAGAGTCCTTCATCTATACGGTCCATGCAATAATCGCATTTTGCTGCCTTGCCCGTTTCAGGATTCCATTGGGGGGCACCCCAGGGGCAAGCTCTCATGCAGGCCTTGCAGCCCACACAAAGTTCTTCATCAACAAAGACAATGCCGTCCTTTGCTCGCTTTTGCATAGCCCCTGTCGGGCAGGCCGCCACGCACCAGGGCTGCTCACAATGGAAACAAGGCATGAAGATAAAGTCCATCTTGGGAATGTTGTTTACCATTTTCGGCCCAACCGTTTGGATCCGACACAGCCTTGGCCCTACAGGGAGCCGTTTGTTCTCCTTGCAATGAATCTCGCAGGACAGACAGGCAATGCATCTGGCACTGTCATGAAAAAGGTAATATTGACTCATCGATTTACTCCTTGAAATGAACGCTCACTAATCATCTCCAATGTATTGACCATAGCTTACTCGGATAGAGGTCTCACCCTCACAAAGGTGTCATGCAGGCCGGGACTTCCGCCAATCATGTCTGTCACATTCTCCTGTAGTAAGGTGTCGCTGGCGCCCTTGTTGTAGCACCTCGTCGTTGCTGGTACCTGGCGGCCGAAGCCGTGGAGCATGAAAACCGCCTCTGGGTGGATGAAGTCGGTCACAAAGGCTTTGATCTTGCCAAAGCCTTGATCTGAGGAGACCTCCACGTATTGACCGTCAGCAATTCCCAGCTTCTCCGCTTCCTCGGTGTTGATCCAGAGGACGTTCTCCGGCACCAATTCATTGAGATAGGGATTGTTCTGGGTGGAGACGTGGGTGTGGACCGCACACCTTCCCACAGTAAGCCTGAAGGATCCCTCATCCGGAGCCGTGATCTCATCATAGTGAGGGCAGGAAGGAAACTTATGCTCCTCCAGCAAGTGAGAGACCAACTCGATCTTCCCGGAGATGGTCTTGAACTTGATTCCATCTTTGCGGTCCCAGAGGATATTCTTATCCGAAAGCGTAACGAACCCTTTGTCGTCAAAATCCTCGATTTTTATACCCATATCCTTGAGCTGCATATTCCAGATATCTTCTATGGTCTCGTAGGGAAAGTACTGCCCAACCCCCAACCTCTCGGCCAACCCTTTGATGATCTCCCACTGTGGCTTGGTGTCGTACCTTGGCGGAACACACTGCCGCCGCATGAAGATAGTAGGCTTCAGGCTGTTGGCCATCATCAGGGAATCAGCTCGCTCGAGATAGATGGACTCGGGCAGAATCACATCTGAATACCAGGCAGTCTCGCTGAAGTTTACGTCAATGGTGACGATCAGATCCAACTTGTCGAAGGCCCTCTTGTTGAGGTTGTAGTCCGGTATGGAAAGCAGAGGATCGAAGCGGTTGGAAATGGCCGCCTTGATGGGATATGGATCCTCGTTCAAAATGGCGTTGGGGACCATTGAAGGCACACCGTGGGCCGGATCGCAGACGGGAAGCTTTGGTCCCCCGACCCCATCGTATCTTTCCACCTCCACTTTGGGCAGCCCCTCCTGATCCACCAGCTTGCCGAAGGAGCCATATCCCGCATCCTTGGGACCTTTCTTGAAATAAAGGCCTCCTTTAGTCTCGATGCTTCCCATCAAAGCATTGAGAACAATAATGGAGCGTCTGAAACAGATTTCGTTGCTATGGTTGGCGCCCCGGTAGCCGTAGTTGAAAATCACCTGGGGCTTATCTCTGCTAATTTCCCTGGCCAAGGCGACGATCTCCTCCGCGGGGATGCCGGTTTCCTCCTCAGCCCACTCGGGAGTATATGGTTCCACAAAGGCCCTATACTCTTTTATTCCCGTGACCCAACTGTTTACATACTTCTCGTCGTAGAGGTTTTCCTTGAAAATAACGTGAATAAGAGCGTAGTTGAGGGCAAGATCGGTTCCCGGCCTGATCATCCAGAAACGATCCGCGTGGGAAGCTGTCACTGTGGATCTTATATCGATATAGGTAATCTTCGCCCCTTTTTCCCTTGCCTTCATCAGGGCCTGGATCGGTTTAAGCTGAAGGGATTCGAAGAAATTGCGCCCATAGAAAACCACGTGCTTCGTGTTGGCGAAGTCCATATTCACCTGGCCGTCGGTATAACCGGTGAGGGAGCGAAAGGCGGTGTTCACCGAACCCTTGCACAGGGCATCGTGGGTGTAGTGGTTGGGAGAACCAATAGCCCGCATGAAAGTCTTGCTAATGTGCGTGTTAAGGTTCGTCCTTTCGCCAAAGATCACGCTCTGAGGACCGTGTTTGTCCATGATGCCCTTGAGCTTGTCCGCGGTGTAATTCAGGGCCTCATCCCAACTGACTCTTTTCCATTTGCCCTCGCCCCGAGCACCCTCACGGATCATGGGATAGCGCAGCCTCTCGCTGTCGTATAGCAAAGCAGTGCCTGCACTTCCTTTGGCGCAAAGGGCTCCATTGAGCTGGTGAGGGTTGCCTTCAATCCATCTGACAGCACCGTCCTCCACCGTGACCTTGATAGGACATCTGATGGAGCACATGAAACATATGCTGTATACCTCTTTCCGCATACTATCCTCCTTAGGTAATCTTATTCGTTTTTTCTCAGTCCGTTTCTTAGAAGAAACTTGCCCTGTCGGCCTATCCCTTTGGCCAACCAGACACAACAAGACTATAAGCTATCTCAGCCGCACCAGGTTCTAATAGTGGTTCTTGAAATAGAGTGCAATATGGAAGATCGCTTTCACTATGTCTGGGCTTGGGGAGAAAAGTTTAAAAACTTACAGCATCACAAGTGAGTCATGTGGTCAAGCAAATTTGGTGCCTCAAAAGCGAACTATGTCGGTCAAAGAATAACTAATTGAAAATATTAATTATTTTTCGTCTCATAAATTATAACCCGGCTATGGCTAAGAAAAAACGCATATTTTTCTTTGCACCATGTAGATGTCTCTGGGCCTTCAATCAGTTAAGCTGTGTAACCTGAGGGGTGTGAAAGATGAGAATTGCACTGCATAAAAAAAATTGCATCATACGCGATTCTAGACTGCGATTCCCTTGACATAGTGAGGGAAACACATCTAGAGTGATTGAGGATTGTAGATTTTAGATTTAAGAACGAACCCTTGGGATGTATCAATTTATCGGGAACCCTCAATCTGAAATCTGAAATCTGAAATCTCAAAAAGGAGGACCCCATGCCGAGTCAGGTATTTGCCATGGATTTGCGGGCTAGCTTACAGGAAAACCTTTACGTCAAGCTGGATCGGTTGCTCGATGCTGCTGGGCTCGATGACATTATCAAGGAAAGGCATTTGATTGCCATTAAGCTCCACTTTGGCGAGAAGGGCAATACGGCCTACATCCCACCCACTCATTTACGTCATTTGGTCAATCGAGTCCAGAACTTGGGAGGCAAACCCTTTTTAACCGATACGAACACGCTCTACGTGGGTAGCAGAACCAACAGCGTGGATCATATCACCACGGCCATCCAAAATGGCTTTGCCTATGCTGTGGCCGGTGCGCCTCTGACCATCGCTGACGGTCTGAGAGGCAACGCTGAGGTTGCCGTAACAGTGAATATGCCTATCTATGACGAAGTCTATATAGGCTCGGATGTGGTGCAGGCAGACGCCCTCATCAGCGCCGCCCACTTCAAAGGACATGAACTTGCAGGGTTTGGCGGAACGATTAAAAATTTAGGTATGGGCTGTGCCTCCAGAAAAGGAAAACTTGCCCAACATTGCGAAATTTCGCCCGAATTCGACGCCAAAAAGTGTATCGGCTGTGGTGAATGCGTGACCCACTGTCCTGCTGAAGCAATCGAACTGCTAAAGAAAAAAGCCAAAAAGGATTCCGAGAAATGTATCGGCTGCGGCGAGTGCGTAGCAGTTTGCCCGGAAGAGGCTGTCTCCATCCCCTGGGATAGCGACACGGCTCGATTTCAGAAAAAGATGGTAGAGTACACCGTGGGAGTCCTCAAAGGCAAGGAAGACCGTACTTTCTACCTCAGTTTCGTCAGCCGGGTAACTCCGCAGTGCGACTGCTATGGCTTTAGTGATGTCCCGCTGGTAAGAGACCTGGGTATTCTGGCAAGCAAAGATCCGGTGGCCATCGATCAGGCTTCAGTGGATCTAGTCAATGCGCAACCCGCTTTGGCTGACTGCTGCCTCGAGAACAACAGAGGGCCTGGTGAGGACAAGTTCCGCGGCGTCTATCCTCACATTGACTGGTCTGTCCAGTTGGGTTACTCAGAAGAGTTGGGGTTGGGCAGTAGGGAATACAAGCTTGAGTATGTGTAGATTAGTTTAAAAAATCCCCCTTTAAAAAAGGGGGACTTTTCCGGACCCCAACGAATCTTTTGCCCCCCTTTTCTAAAGGGGGGTTGGGGGGATTTGCCCCAAGCGATTGATCCTCCATTTTATCAGGCAACTGAATGATCCTTAGAACCTTACGACATAACACAATTTGGGCCAAGATTCTCACTCTTTGCTGCTTCTTTATCTTCTGCCCCAGAGCAGCCTGGGCCCTCCAAACGCACCCGGCCCCGGAGGGCCTTTATGCTCATATGCTGGCGCACCTCTTCTTTATTGCCACCCTGGGTATATTCACCTACTGGCTGCAGACCACCGGGCTAGTCAGAGAAAGGGGCTGGCGTCTGATCCAAATCTCCTGCCTCATGTTCATTTTGTGGAATCTGGACACCTTCACGGTTCATTGGATCGAACATACCATGACAAAAGAGATGTTCATTACCACTGGACTCGACTGGTCACGAAGGCTTGCCTTGACCGGAGGTCTGCGGAGCTGGGTGTATTATTTTGGCAAATTTGATCATTTACTCTGTGTGCCCGCCATGCTTTTCCTTGTATTTGGCCTACGCGATCTTTATAGAAAAACGGGCACTGAGGGGCTTTCACATCATGAGCAATAGTCTCCCCCTCTTTCCAGTGTGGTTTGTTGATATAGTGGGTTCGGCCCTGATGATCATCATCTCCTTTGTCTGCGTCCGCTACGCCCAATTGCTTCGTCGAACTGACAGAGACAACGTTATCTGGACTTATCTGCTCTGGCTCTCTTTGGCCTTGGCTCTTTTTTCCGTCTCGCGTTCAGTGGGCCACATTGCTAAACGGTTGCTACTTCTTGCAGGACATAGTGACATCTGGGTGGCACTTAGACCTTATAGCGGCTCGATCAACAGCTTGACCTTCGTTATTGCGGGCAGCATAACTCTCTTTTTTCAAAGAGTTCACCGGATTAATGTCCAGATCCTCCAAGACAAAAAGGCCATCGAAAAAGCGAGTGAAGAACTCAGATGGCTCAACCGAAATTTGGAAGATATGGTACGGCAGCGCACGCAGGAACTCAGCAAATCCGAGGAAAAGTATCGGCGCATATTCGAAGGATCCATGGACATTATTCTAGTTCTCGACCCGGGAGGCAGATTCTTGGACATAAACCAGGCCGGGCTCAGTATCCTAGGATATGGGTCAAAGGATGAACTGGCCTCCAGCGCAACCTTTGCTGACATAATTGTCTCACCCCAAAATCCTCAACATTTGCTGGAAGAGACCGCGGCCGCCGGCTTCCGCAAAGACCTGGAATGTGAAGTACGGAACCGGGAGGGGGAGATTCGGGTCTGGCTTTTTAGTTTGACAGTCAGGAAAAAGACCGCGGGGGAGATAGCAGGATTCGAGGGCATTGCCAAGGATATAACCCTTCGTAAGAAGATGGAGCAACAGCTACTCCAGGCAGATCGGTTAGCCTCGCTGGGAGAGCTTTCTGCCGGTGTGGCCCACGAGGTCAATAACCCTCTTGGCATGATACTTGGCTATACCCAGTTAATGCTTCGTACCGAGCCGCAGGATACCCAGAATTTTCAGGATCTCAAAACCATTGAAAAACACACACGAAACTGTAAAAAGATTGTCGAGGATCTCCTAAATTTTGCTCGTAACGCGGAAACCCAAAAGGGGCGACTTGACATCAATGAACTTCTCCGGGAAGTTGTCTCGGTGGTAGAGCACCAATTTAAACTGGACAACGTCGCCATAGAAATCCAGCTTGACACCTCTGTTCCCACGCTCTGGGCCGACGGCGAGAAACTGAAGCAGGTGTTCATGAACCTCTTGATGAACGCTAAGCAGTCCATTGCTACCTCAGGGCGTATCCAGATTGGTACAAGCCATGATTCGTCTGAAAATAAGATCGTCGTCACGGTGGCTGACACAGGTTCGGGCATAGATCCTGAAATTTTGGACAAGATTTTCGATCCCTTTTTTACCACCAAACCCACCGGACACGGCACTGGTTTGGGGTTGTCGGTGAGTTATGGTATCGTCAAAGATCACCATGGCGACGTAGTTGTCCAAAGTACACTTGAAAAGGGGAGTATATTTACTGTCTTCCTACCCATCGACGGGGAGGGTAGTGAAGAAGCTTGTTGAGACATATCGCAAAAGGAATAGGACAGCCTACGGGGACCTGTAGTCTCTGTGAAAGCCAGCCTAAAACGTTATTATGACTGAAGAGGTAAAAGACAGACTGCTCGTTGTTGATGATGAGACCGACATGCTTCATTTACTACAGCGAAGTATTCGTCAAGACCTCGATTGTGAAATTGATACGGCTACCTCCGGGAAGGAGGCCCTGAGATTGCTCGAGAGGAAAAACTATGATTTGGCCCTGGTGGACATTCGGATGTCTGGAATGGATGGCATTGAACTGCTCGAGCGTGTCAAACAGATCAACCCTTGGATGACCGTAGTGATGATGACCGCTCATGGAGTGGTGGAGCTGGCAGTTAAATCCATCAAAAAGGGCGCGTACGATTTCATCACCAAACCATTTGATCATGCGGAACTCATCCACCTGCTGCGCAAAGCCTTGGAGCGTAGTCAGCTTCTCCGAGAGAATCTGAATCTTCAGCGGCGGATTAAAGAGAGAGAGCCGTTTGAGAATCTGGTCGGTCGCAGCCAAGCCATGCAGCGAGTCTACCAGACCATCCAGATGATAGCCAAAACCGATGTTACTGTTCTCATCACCGGAGAATCCGGTACTGGCAAGGATCTGGCGGCCAGGGCAATCCATGCTCTTAGTCATCGCTCTGACCAGTCCTACGTAACGGTGAACTGTCCCACCCTGCCGGAAAATATTCTGGAAAGCGAACTCTTTGGCTACAAGAAAGGCGCATTTACCGATGCCAGCAGTGACAAGATCGGACTGTTTGAGGAAGCCCGGGGTGGTACGATTTATCTAGATGAAATTGGTGACATCGCTCCGACCATTCAGACCAAACTGTTGAGGGTGCTCCAGGAAAAAGAGATCAAACCCTTGGGTCAGACCAAATCAATCAAGGTGGATGTCAGAGTTGTTGCCTCCACCAATCGTGAGCTCAAAGAAAAAATTCGTAATCAGGAGTTCAGAGAAGATCTCTTTTACCGATTAAATGTGCTTACGGTTCACATGCCTCCCTTGCGAGAACGCAAGGAAGACATTCCCCTCTTAGCTGAACACTTCCTTAAATACTACTGCGAGGAGTTCGGCAAACCGTCCAAATCTTTATCCCCGGAGCTCATGGATTTACTTTTGCGGCGGAACTGGGAGGGCAACGTCAGAGAACTGGAAAACATAATCAACCGAGCAATTCTTCTTTCGACTGGGGATGTTATCAAGCCTTACGAAATAGGCTGGACTGCTGAGGTATCTGATAGCTGCGTGGTGGGAAGGGAGATTCAAGGGATGCATTACAAAGCGGCGAAGGAGGAGGTACTTCACCGCTTCCACGCTGAGTATTTGGGAGATCTTCTGCGCCGCAACAACGGAAATGTTACCCATTCAGCCCGCGAATGTGGACTGGAAAGACAGGCCCTGCAACAAATAATGAGACGCTACGGTCTCAAATCTCAAGATTTCCGCTCCTAGCCGCTGTGCGGTGCCGTTTCGAAGATGCAGCCCATTTTACAACCAGCCACTGCCCTAGGGTCGGTATTGCTCACCCCGCAGAACTGCTGAATCGCGGCTGCCTGCCACCCCGCCCGCCTCGCCTTGCCCGCCCGGCAATCGCCTGAGGCGAAGCCGATGGCGGACGGCCAAGGCGAGGCGGGCGGGGAAAGCCGCTCCCACAGGATACCTTTTAGGAGACGTTCATCATGCCTCAATATGATACGGTGATTCTAGGGGCCGGACCCGGTGGCTATGTGGCAGCTATTCGGGGAGCCCAATTAGGCGCCAAAGTCTGCATCATTGAAAAGGAACTGGTGGGCGGAACCTGTCTCAACTGGGGCTGCATTCCCACCAAGGCCATGTACAAATCCGCGGTCTTATTTCAACAAATGCGCAATGCGGAAGCATTTGGCTTGAGTTGCGACCGGCCTCTCGCCCATTTAGACAAAATTGTCAGCCGGAATCAGCAGATCGTCGCAGAGCTCAGAGAGGGAGTTGAACGATTGTTCACGAAACACAAGGTTAACCTGATCGTGGGCAGGGGTCAGGTGAGCGGCCCTGGCGAGATTGAGGTTGTGACGGAGGATGGACAAAACCTGACGGTTCGTGGCACCCAGCTCATCATAGCCACTGGCTCTGAACCCCTTTCCCTGGATCTTTTGCCCTGGGACCATCAAAAGGTATTCAACACCCGTAGCATCCTGGAATTGACCCGAATTCCCCAAAGCCTATTTATTTTGGGCGGCGGTGTCTCCGGCTGTGAATTCGCCCTTCTATTCGGTGCGCTGGGCTCCACAATTCACATGACCAAACGCAGCAAGGAACCGATTAAAGGACTTGATCGGGATATTAATAGAGCACTGATTCGAGCGCTAAAAAAACGAAAAGTCAAACTGCATCTTGGAGACCCTCCCGTCTCTGGATCCCACACATCATCCGGAGTGGAAATCGTGCTTAGCTCGGGCAAACGGATCGAGACGGAAGCAGTGCTCGTTACGGTGGGAAGAGCGCCAGTTTCTCACAGGATAGGGCTGAATCAAACTGGCGTCAATTTGCAGCATAGCTATGTTCAGGTAGATGAACACTGTCAGACCAACGTGCCTGGGGTTTACGCCATCGGAGACGTTACAGGCAAAAAAGAACTCGCTCACTTTGCCTCTCATCAGGGAATCGTGGCAGTGGAGCATGGCTTGGGAAATCAGGAAGCAAAAGTGGAAGAAGACGGTGTGCCTGTGGCCATATTTACCAGTCCGGAGGTTGCCAGCGTTGGACTTACCAGTCAACAGTGTGATGAGCGGGGCATTGGTTATCTCGAGGGATCGTTTCCTTTTCGCGCCCTCGGCAAATCGCATGCTATCGGTGAAATAGACGGTTTTGTAAAAGTGATCGCCCGGAACACCGATGAAAAGATAATCGGCATCCATATCATAGGCCCGGATGCCAGCACATTGATTGCTGAATGTACCGTCGCGGTTAATCAGGGCGTGACCCTTAGTAAAATGGCTCGAACCATACATGCGCACCCAACTGTTGCGGAAGCGCTGTGGGAAGCTGTTGAGGATGCCAGGGGATTGTCGATACATAAACTGGACCTCGGTTTGTAGGTCAGCAGGCAGTAAGGCGTGAATGGTCACGCGCAACAATACCGAACCAGAAACCACCTGGCGCAAGGCTTAGGGCGCAAGGCACAAGGAGTTGCCTTGTAAGGAAGATTTTTAAATTCCCTGAGCCTTTAGCCTTGAGCCTTATGCCTCAGACCAAATGACTATTGACCAATGACCAATGACTAATGACCTACAAGATGGATGGATCGTAAACCTCGGGCAGGCCAGGTACCTCGAGGTCCTCGACCTGCAGAGAAGACTGGTCGAACTGCGTCAGGGAAACTTTGTGCCTGACACTCTACTGCTGGTGGAGCACGAACCGATCATAACCTTGGGTCGGCGTGGCAGCAAGGACAACATTCTGTCCCACGCTGAAGAGTTGGCCTCGCAGGGAATAAAAATTCAAAGAGTTGAACGAGGAGGAGATGTCACCTACCATGGCCCCGGGCAGTTGGTCGTCTATCCCATCGTTCATCTGACTCAAAGAAACCTCTCCGTCCGTGGGTTTGTCGATTTGCTCGAAGAAATTATAATACAGGTTCTTGCCGATTTCGGCATTCAAGCTCACCGTGATCCGCAACACCGCGGCGTTTGGGTGGAGGACCTCAAAG
This sequence comes from Syntrophobacterales bacterium, assembly GCA_050124835.1. Lineage (GTDB taxonomy): Bacteria > Desulfobacterota > Syntrophobacteria > BM002 > BM002 > BM002. Next base: position 41,590 of record JASFEM010000001.1, read on the forward strand.
TGGCTGCCCTCGGCGTTGCCATCAGGCGATGGGTCAGCTTTCATGGCATTGCTTTAAACGTCTCCCCCAATATGGATCATTTTTGCCATATTCACCCCTGCGAGCTCAGAAGCGAGCAGGTGACTTCAATGGCCAAGTTGTTGAGAGAAACTCCCAGCATGGAACAGGTGGTCCAAAAGGTTGTGGGCAGATTTGTTGAGCATTTTCCCGGAAGGTGGCGCGAAATTTCGCCCAATGAAGTCTTCGAAGGAAGCCGGATCAAGCGAGAGTTCGGGCGAACTCGCACGGCGGGGGTGGTTGCGAGCAGGTAAACCCCACCCCTACTCAAGTCCAAACTATATTATTTTTTGTGAGTCGCAACGGACTACGGACCACGGACTGCGGACAACAGGAGGAGGCGACATGACGAATGGGACATTGAAAATCAGCCAAGATCACGTCTATGTGCAAGCTAACGATGATGGTGCACAGGTGGGCATTTCCGACTTTGCTGCCGAGGCCCTCGGCACCATTATTTATGTGGAACTTCCAGAGGTTGGCGATGAGGTCATAAAGGGTGAACCTTTTGCCGCGGTGGAATCAGGAAAAGCCAGTGTTGAGCTCCCTGCACCCATATCGGGCAAAGTTCTTAAAGTGAATGAAGAGCTCGAAGACGCTCCTGACCTCATAAACCAAGACACCTATGGCAAGGGCTGGATCGCAGCCCTGGCCATTGAAGAGGTCACGGAACTCGACGAACTGATGAGCAAGGCTGACTATGATCTGTTCGTAGCTGGCGCCGAAGAAGGGTAGTTTGCGGAATAAACGCTTCCCTATGATTCAGAAACCAATTCTTATTGTGGAAGACGATAAAAAGACCGCTTCACTAGTAGAACTCTATCTGCAGCGGGAAGGGTTCCAGACTGTTCTCGCTCTTGATGGTCGGGAAGCTCTGGAACTGGCTCGGCGTTACAACCCCATGCTTGTGGTTCTCGATCTTATGCTTCCCCTTGTCGATGGCTGGGAAGTCTGCCGGGAGCTCAGGAGTTGGTCGGATGTTCCTATCCTCATGCTCACCGCCAGAGGGGAAGAGGTGGACCGCATTTCGGGGCTGACATTGGGAGCTGATGATTATGTGGTGAAACCCTTCAGTCCACGGGAACTGGTGGCAAGGGTGAAAGCCATTCTCAGAAGAGTTCGTTCGGACACCACTGCCAAAAGGACTGTCTGGTCACATAAAGATCTGGTTCTGGATCTGGATAAGCGCAAGGTGAGTTTAAGCGGGCGAGCAATTTCACTTACCGTTCATGAGTACAACCTCCTCAAAGCCTTGATGACCAGGCCCGGAAGGGTTTTTACTCGAGCAGAACTTCTGGACCGGCTTTATCCAGACGGTGAATCAGTAATAGACCGCGTCATCGACGTCCATATTGGAAAGCTCAGGCAGAAGATCGAAAAGGACTCGTCGCGGCCTCGCCACATTCTCACGGTAAGAGGCATAGGATATCAGTTTGCCGAGGAGAGCGATTCATGAATGGGGGGATTGGGCCGTGACAAATCGAATCCTCTGGAAACTACTCGGGATTAATATCCTAGTCATTGGATTCGTTATCATTATCGTATGGCTGGCGGTTGACTACCTCGCCGCCGGCTACTTCATGACTTTGATGGAGAAATACAATATCTCACCAACATCCAGCCACCAAATGTTCGTGAGCGCCGTTCACCGCTATTTGGTCTGGGCCAGTCTCGGCGCTCTTGTGCTGGCTGTTGGGTTCAGCTTCTTGCTCATGCGAAGAATTTTGCATCCTCTCACCCAGATGACTGAGATCACGAGCAAGATCGCATCTGGCAATTACTCAGCCAGCGTCCCTGTGAACTCTCAAGATGAAGTTGGCCGGTTGGCGCTTGCCTTTAACCGGATGGCTGAAAGTCTTCAGATGATTGAGCAACTACGGAAGACGATGATGATCGACGTGGCCCATGAGCTCAGGACTCCCCTAACCAACATCAGAGGGTATCTCGAGGCCCTGACTGATGGCGTGGTCAGCCCCTCTGAGGAGACCTTCGAGTTGCTTCAGGAGGAGACCCTCCGGTTGGTACAATTAGTGGAAGATATCCTTCGGCTGGCCAAAGCTGACGCCGCCAAGGCAAGCCTTCGTCAAGTAGAGATCCATATTGTCGACCTGATTAAGCAAATGCTCGACTCGTTTCGTCCCCAACTCGAAGAAAAAGGGATCAGGCTGGAGACTCATTTTGCGAATGGCGAAAAAACCGTTTGGGCCGATCCCCACCATTTGTCGCAGGTGATACAAAATTTCCTGCAAAACTCCTGGCAGTATACTCCGTCAGGTGGAACGGTCACGGTCTCAACTGAGCTGATGCCAAGAGCGATCAAGGTTGTTTTTGCCAACACCGGTGGAGAAATAGCCGAAGATGATCTTCCCTATATATTCGAGCGTTTCTATCGAGGGGAAAAGTCTCGCTCGCGGGAGCACGGGGGTGCTGGCATCGGTTTGGCCATAGTCAAAGAACTGGTCGAGGCCCACAGCGGCTCCGTCGGCGCTGAAATGCTCGCCGGTAGCATCCAGATCTGGTTTGAGCTTCCTTTGGACTCCCCGCGGAGGATAGATTGACCCACATATCCTCCCAGTGAAGCCCCACTGCAAATCTTTACACAATCTTTACAGTTTCTTTACACCATCCTTAAATATCAGTCTTATTATTTATCCAAAGAAAACAACAAACCCCGGTCTCTTTGGACCGGAACCCTTTTATAACGTTAGAATTATATGGTTAGCAGCCGAGGAGGTATCTCATGAAACCGTTATATATGATAATCATCGCCCTGGTATTGGTCCTCTTGGTCTACCATCAGGTCACTGGAGAAATGGAAAAACAGATTCAGGATAAACCCGAGAACACCAAGGAGGCATATTTTGCCGGCGGCTGTTTCTGGTGCACCGAAGCCGATTTTGAGAAAGTTGACGGCGTCATCGACGCTATCTCGGGTTACACTGGGGGCAACATTGCCAATCCCACCTACAAGCAGGTCTCCAAAGGCGGAACCGGGCACGTGGAGGCCGTGAAAGTGGTATACGACCCCACCAAGGTCACCTATGAGGAGTTGCTCGAGGTGTTCTGGATGCATGTGGATCCCACCGATGGAGACGGACAGTTTGTGGATCGCGGCTCCCAGTATCGTAGTGTTATCTTTTACAGTAACGAACAAGAGCACCGTTTGGCTGAAGCCTCTAGGAAACGATTGGCGGCTTCGGGCCGCTTCGACAAGCCGATAGCGACCGATATCCTTCCGCTGGGCCCCTTTTACCCGGCTGAGGACTACCACCAGGATTACTACAAAAGAAATTCCATCCGCTACCGCTGGTACCGTCACGGCTCTGGCCGGGACCAATTCCTGAAAAATGTATGGGAAGACAAGGAGTCAGATATGAAACCGCAAGCCAAAAAGGTTGAGATGGAAGATGAAATAAAGGAGAGTCGAATGAGCGCTGACAAGATAAAAGAAAAGACCGACGCCCGTATGGCATCTGACATGGAAGCCGGCCGGATGTACAACCGTCCCGGCGAGGAAGAGCTGCGTCGGCAATTGACGCCCATGCAATACAAGGTCACCCAAAAAGACGGTACGGAGCCACCCTTCAAAAACGCTTACTGGAATAATCACGAGATGGGCATCTACGTGGACATTGTCTCGGGGGAGCCTCTTTTCAGCTCGAAGGATAAGTTCGACTCTGGTACGGGCTGGCCCAGCTTCACCAAGCCTTTGGAGCCAGATAATATAGTGGAGAAGACGGACCGGAGTTTTTTTATGACTCGTATCGAGGTACGGAGCAAGCATGGCGACTCGCACCTCGGTCATGTATTCAACGACGGCCCCGAGCCCACGGGTCTGCGCTACTGCATCAACTCGGCCGCCCTAAGATTCATTCCCGAGTCGGACTTGGAAAAGGAAGGCTACGAAATATACCGGAAGCTGTTCGAGTGATGAGAACTGGGGAGTTTCGCATGAAAGTATTTACGACAATACTCATGAGTTTTTTGCTTGTCGGATATATCTGGGCAGGGGCGGTTCATTCAAATGAGCCGTCCCTTGCCAAAATCGTCTTTTACGTTAGCTGATACGATGTGGGCAAATCAGCCCTGGAGGGGCTGAAAGGTATAAAAGAAGTAAGCAATGGTTTTCGCGGGTTCCGGGAGATCAACACCGTGACCTACGACCCGAGCGTAATCACGGCGGATGAGATGGTATCGGCCCTGGAAGCGGCCGGCACCTATCTCGGACTGGCGGAGGATTGATTCCAGTATTGAACGAGGGTGACTATGGTGCATTTTTTTTATTGCACTGCATCTGTTTTTGTTCTTTTCTTTAACCTACCGTTTCTTCAAATTAAATTCTTTTGCCACCCTAATTCTGCAGTATTTTACCTGCAGCCTATCCAGGCAATTTTGATCCTACCCTTCTTTCTCGTCTAGGTAATTATTAACAATATTAATAGCTTATATTTTCGATCTCTTTCAGTTTCTTCTGGCACATCCCTTGCGTTCAGGGTGCGCCACACTCATTCATTAGCCAGAAAAATGTTTGGAAGGAAGATTCCACAAGAGCCGTGGCCAAATCACTCGTGTTGCATGAAGAATCTGATTGTCGTGAACTGATCAAGAGGGTCCTGCTAGAGAACGGCCATGAAGTGGTTGCTTTCGATGAGCCGGAAGAGGCCCTCGCCTGGACGCGTTCCAACCCCGTGGATCTGGCTATCGTTAGCTTGGAGTCGAGTGTAAGTCAGAATGACGTTTGGCAGCAACTGAAACATTTTAACAAGAATCTCAAAATCCTTATCCTGACTAGATTCGCCGCTAAAGATTCGGCCAAGAGGGCGCTGGAAGAAGGCGCCGATGATTATCTCCTCAAGCCTATCGACATAGAGGCATTGGAAACCAAGGTAAAAAGCCTGAAAGAAGACTAATCTCGTTCGGTATTTGATGACTAGTACAGCTTGATATAGTTGTCTATTTAATCGTTGGTATCGTCTGCACTGAATTGGGTGCAATTTTAGCAATTAAATATTTGAAACTTAGTCAATGAAATCGAAAAAGTTTTATAGGAAGGAGGTGTCAGTCGTTCTTTTTTTGTTCCCATATTATAAAACAATGAAGGAGGAAACCGTGAAGAAAGTATCTTTCGTATTGACCCTATTGATTGTCGGAATTGCCCTCATGGCTGCGGTTCCCAACAGCGCCCTGGCAGCAGCAAAAATCTCTGCTACCGAATATAAAGTTGGGGATACTGTCACTATAGAGGGAAGCATCGAGCCCGGCAAAGATCTCTACGTCACCGTAGTCTCGCATACCACGTTTGCACCTAAAGACACGGATGGTGTACACGAGGTGGCTCGGCTCAAGAAAGAGGCCCAAAAAAGAGGCTTCACCAATGAGACTAGGATACCTGTCTTTTATTACCTGCTAACCTCCAATCCCTCGCAATTTGGAAAGGTTACCAAGAAAAAATTTGGTGGGCCATCCTTCCTGCCGGGACTCTACAGCACAACCATGTTCAAGCTGGCAAAGTTTGACCAGCTTGATGCTGAGGCCAAGAATGTTTTGGGCCCCATCAAAAGCAAAGATGAGTGGAATTTCTTCAGATTCGCCCACGAATCTGCCTATGGCATCAACACCATTACCAAGGAAGGAGCCAAGAGAGGAAAAATCGTAATATTTGCCCGTAGTATCCTGGGAGATTACGGCACAAGCAAGAATTACTGGGACAAGGGCACGTCAGTTCAGTTGGACAAGAGCACTGGAAAATTCACGGCCTCTTTCAAAACTTTCCGTCACACCCCGCCTAACAGCAAGTTTGACGTCTATGTGAACGGTGCCAAGGCCGGAACATATAACTTGCAGCCGAAAGGCTTCTGGCTGAGCAGGGGTTACCGTTACATGAACCCGATCATAATCACACTCGGCGCCATTGTTGTTGGTATTTTCTTCACCATGATCGGCGCCGCCGGCGGCATGCTCATGGCGGCCTATCAGGTCATCGTTGTTCAGACCGCCGGTCCTATCGGCATTAACGCTGCCAACGTGCTGCGCTCATCGAACATAGCTTTGACCCTGTTCGCGCCACTGGGCGCTTTTTACCGGTACGCTGTGGTGGAGAAGCGGGTTGCCTGGCCTGTTGGTATCTCTTTTGGTGTGGGAATTTTGATCGGCTCCATCTGGTTGGGGAAATATGCAACTGCATACCTGCCCATGAAAAGCTATAAGGAGTGGTTGGCGGTTCTGGTTGTGATCATGGGTATCAGAACCCTTTATGAGCTCACACCCAAGGTCATGGAAAAGAGGAAAGCCATCAAAGCGATGGTCAAAAAGTTTAATGAAGAGGTTGCACGGGCAAAAGCTGAAGGGCGCGCCGTTGAAATGGGTAAAATTGAAACGGTTAAGACCGGTCTTACTAGTTATCATTTCAAGTTTTGGGGTGAAGACTTCAGTATTAACCCATTGCTCTTCGGTATCCTTGGCATAGTAATCGGGATAGTCTCTCGCTCGTTCGGTATCGGCGGCGGCTTCCTATTGGTGCCCGCCATGACCACCCTGGGTGCTCTGCCCATGTACGTGGCCGTGCCTGTTGGGCTGATTGGTACTTCCTTCAGCAGCATCGGTTCCTTTATCGGCTACGCCATGAACAGGTACTGGCCCGACTTGTGGATATTCATTGCCGTTATCATTGGTGGCTTTGTCGGGGGCATGCTTGGCAGTCGCTTCCAGAAGCTTTTCAGTGAGAGAGTCCTGAAGTGGGTGTTGGCAATTACCCTATTTTTCCTTTTCTTCCGCTTTTTCAAGATCGAAATCTGGATCTAGAGGACTGACAAAAAAATGGGAAGGGGAAGGAGCAGTTTCCTTCCCCTTCCCAAAAAAGAAAGAGTTAACTGAAATGGAAGAATTTCTAGATACTTTGTGGTTTAGAATAGAAGTCTTAATTGATTATCTGAGAAGCTTTCTTGATTTCTTATTCGGCCCTCTCAATTCTTTGGGGCCGGCCGTTGCCATAGCAACGATGGCCTTGATCACGGTTGCAGTAACAAAGTACTTTACCAAGAAGTTTAAAACCAAGCGATACAGAGAGTTAAAAAAGGAGTTTGCCCATTGGTACAATGTCCGTCAAGAGGCGACAAGATGTGAAGATTACGAAAAAGGAAAGCTTCTTGCCAAAAATATAGACAGTGCCAAGTTAAACAAGGTCTATTACGACTTCTTTCTTGAGGGGCTTTTGAACAATGTCTTAACGATGTATTTACCCATTTTACTTGTTTTGGCTTATGTCAACGAGACTTACAACAGTGCTCATTTACTCAAGCTATTTGGGCGAGAATATGTATTCAGGCTCTGGAGCTTTAATGGAGACACGCTCGCTGTGGGAGCTGCTTTCTGGTTTGTCCTTTCCCTTTTGCTCATTTATCTGTGCTGGTTCATAGTAGAAAAGATATATGTAAAATTTGTAGTTGAAAAAAGAAACAACCGGGTACCGTATTGGGGGGCGAAGAGCCAGTTTTATGAGCAGTATCGTGACGCAGGCTAACCCGTCGCTCTAGAAGAGATGGTAACCAACAAGGAAGATTCCCAGCAATTCACCCAAACCTGCCGACAGGTGAAAGTGTCTTTCCTCAATATTTCTTGCCAGATGACCACAGATTACCACAAAGCCGACAATTATGATTGCGACCATCGGCCAGCCCATTGCCAGCTCGAACCAAGACAATATCCATTTGGCAGTGAGGACGGCCACCGACCCCATGGCGATACCCTGGATTAAGGGAACAAGGTATTTGGATATCCAGCTGAAACGCTCGAAAGGACTCACTAGAGGGGTGAGGATTATTCCACTGATCGCTCCAGCGACCAGTTTTCCATTTAGCAGTGCCAGGACCAATGCTACTCCATAACCTATGAATAGTCTCATCACTATGTGCTCTGGTGGGATTACATTTTGACAACCACAAAAATTCTATAGTATTTAGAAAGCTACGTCTAGTTTCCAATTTCGAGGAGGTCCTCCGTCATGTGTAGCCGAGAGAAAACTCTCTGTATGTTTCCCGAAAAGTTGAAAGAGAAACCAAAAGCATGCACTCCGGAACAGATCAAGGAGTGCCATGGCGATGACAAGAACCATCCCTGCGTCTCTGAGAAGAAAAGCTAGCACAGTCTCCCGCTAAGAGGGTGAAATAGGTCCTACTCTCATGTCCTGGTTCCTGCTCATGCCTATCATCTTTGCGAGCTCGCTTGTTCTCACCATGGTGGGCCTAGGGGGTGGGCTCATCTTCTCCCCCCTATTTGTTCTCCTTTCCTTCCCGGTCTCCACGGCGGTCTCTGCCTCTCTTTTTCTGAACGGCATCGCTGCTCTGTCCGCGGCCATTACCTATTTTCGCAAGAAAATGATAGACGTGCAGGTTGGGGGGCCCCTCATCCTTGCCTCAGCCCTGGCCGCTCCTCTGGGTGCGCTTACCACCTCCAGGGTAAATATCAAGATCTTTACTGCCATTCTGGCAGGGGTGATCTTTCTGGCTTCTCTGCGCATGCTCTTCTCAGGCAAAATAGAGGCTGCGACTGAGGAGGTCGGTACCAGGAGGAGGGTCATTGGCGGTGGTGCCATTGGCTTGGTTATTGGCTTCATGGCAGGGCTTCTAGGAATCGGTGGTGGGGTTTTCATTGTCCCCTTACTGATTTACATCTTGAGGGTACCCACAAAGATCGCGGCCGCCACCTCCATCTTTATCGTGGTCTTTTCCTCATGTAGCGGCTTCATTACCCATGCGTCTTTGGCTAGGGCCGACTGGAATTTCATCTTGGTGGCTGCCTGCTTCTCCTTTGCCGGCGGTCAGGTGGGCTCGCGAATCATGGCAGAGAAGCTCAAAGGAAGGACCGTGCGGAGGCTCTTCGGAATTGTGCTCTTGGCTTTTGCCTTTAAGCTGATTCAGCGGGTGTGGTGGTAAGCTTGATTTACTGGCAGACCCTTTTCTCATTTGGAGGAGTTCAGATATTCGAAGTACTTCTGGACAAATTTTCCCGAAACCGCATCTGCCAGCGTGAAGACGAGTCTCCTTTCGACTGCATTAGACGTGGTGAGGGCGTGAAACATATTCTCAGAAGTCCTAGCCAGTACTGCATCCACTTGATCATAGTCGAGCCTGGCACCATCTGCCGCCACCTCACCTTGATCAGCAAAGATTCGGACCTTACCCTCATGGGAAACAGGTAGGCCATAGAGCCTACACGCAGTCGGTCGTATGGGGTATACGGTACATCTGGAGTTAACATTAAGGGGGCACCTTATCTCTTCTTGAGCATATATCTCAGCGAACTTGTGCGAATCATCCTTAGTTTCGCTACCAGCCCGCAGCCTTTTCTCAAGATCTCCAATCTTTTTCGACACTCCCACCGCCCGTTGGATCGCCTCCTTGCGCTCAGTGCTGGTGAGGTGAAGGCTCATCTTGTGGTTTAGATAGGCCGCTTCTATAAACTGAAGATCAACCGGTCGGTAGCAGCACGCTTCACTTTCCAGACCGCAACTCAAGAGTCCCCCACCGGTGGTTTCGGCAGTTCTCTGAAACGCATGATCAATGAGATTTAAGAGAGTTTCATACTCTTGGAAGTACGGGTTCAAATCAGCGATGGGTCCGTTATCCAAAGAAGGTTGCCGGAATTCTAAGGTCCCAGCCTGCTTGTGGTATTTTCTCAACAATCGCCACTGAGAGAAACTACTGGAGACAGCCCGCGTTTCCTCGACCCTCTTTCTGGCCAGCTTCAAGCCATATCCTTTTCGAAGCAGATAGGCCATAACAAAGGTCGCTGTTCTGCCAATCCCAAAACGGCAATGGACGAGAACCTTCTTTCCCAGATAAAGGGCCTCGTCCAGCCAATCCAGCGCCTTTTCAAGCTCATCCATAGAAGGCACTTCATTATCGCAGGTGGGCAGATAGTACACTTCAAAGTCATACTCTTTTTGAATTTCATGAAGATTACAGAATTCTCCACATAGGTTCACAATAGCATTGATCCCTTGTTGTCTCATTGATTCCATTTCTCCATGAGACAAGGGAGCGTGGCCGAGACCAAGGCTCTCTGTCAACCAGGAAATGAGATAATCTGTCATTTTCTCTATACCCTCATCTTCGCTGCAATGGGCTGAAATCGTAGATGCCGTTCATAAATCTTTCAATCAGTTCTTCCACCTGCGAACCATCTTTCAGAGACATATCCAGCACTCTGGTGCATCCCAGCAGTTGTCCCAATACCTCTAGTTTGGCCTCCAAGGTTTGGCGGTCATTTCTGCTCAGTTGAGCATCAATCATATCGCCCTTTTTTTCAACTTTAAAGCCATGGTGTGACAAAATGCCTTCCAGGAATTTCAGCCTCAAGAACTTCGAGTACAAATCACCACCTCCACCGGCAAACCTTAGCATAATATAGTTTTCGTCAAGCTCATGGCCGCAAAGGGTATCGAGAACTACAAAATGAAAGCCAAAATGGATATTGAAGTTAAGGTAGTCATGGGAAAGAATTGCATAACTGCCCAAGAATTTGGATTCTGGCCGGACAACACTATCACTGCTACTAATTCTGGCGAACTCCTGCCAATCGTAATGCCTCACATTAGGGTCCCAGTATATCCCAGGATTACTGAGGCCCTTCCACAGTGCTTTTAGTGGAATGTTGGTAATATCGTTGAGCTCAATTTCTTTCTTAGTGCGCGCTTCCTCAACAAGGCCACCACCAAGGTCGAGCAAATAAATTATTATAGGTATCTCTGAAATCAGTCTTTTTGCTCCTGCGGCCCTTCTGCTTCCCTTGTCACCCAACAAAAACATCTGTTGGATGGATTTTTCGTGGGCAAATCTGAGGATATCATGTAGGCTCTCACAGCCCTCGGGCGCAAAAGCCTCCGCGAGAGGATCTACCAGGTTTAGGGGCGAAATGTCGCTGAGAATCTTTTCCATGCTCACCATGAAGGGGCTGTCTGTCAAAAGGGATCTCACGGAACATGCACTTCCCACTAGCTGCTCAACTATACCTTCGTATACAATCTTGGCTTCCGCGTAGACAGTGACCTCTTGTCCTGAAGTGAGGCTGTTCATGGCCACGCCTGTGTTTACCAATGTAGGAATGCCGAACTCTCTGGCCACCGAGGCGAAGTGCCCTGCCGTGCTGCCCACATCCGTTATCACTGCACTTATTTTCCCCACCACTTTGACCAAATCGGGGGACGGCACCTTGGCCACCACGACTGCCCCTTGCGGGAGGCTCTCTAAATCTTTCGATCTCTCTACTTTGTAAACTTCACCAGCAGCGATGCCTCCGCAAGCGCTATTCCCACCAGACAACAACACCCGGCTATCCACCTCAATATTGCTACAGTCAATTTTCTGCTGATCCTTATCTTCAATATGGAGAGGTCTGGACTGCAGAATGAAAAGCTTGCCCTCGTTGTCCATGCACCATTCGATGTCTTGAGGGGTTCCTTGAAAGTCTTCCAGTTTGGTTGCCCATTCCATCAACTCGAGAGCAGACTGATCATCCAGGGCCAGATTCGCCGGCAAGTCATCCACCCCAGAGACTACTTGAATACCGCCTTTCTTAAGTGGAACCGCTTTCACGGGCTGAAATATCTCCTTGTCTCGCTCAAGCTGGTGGGGTGGTTCCCTCGTCACCCTGATAACGCTGGGGGTAACGCTGCCGTCTACAAGCAACTTCCCCAAACCCCATATGGAATGGATAGCCAATGTGCCACCACCAGTCTCCTCAGGATCGAGCGTATATATCACCCCGCTCACCCCGGCATCAATCATCTCCAAGACCAATACTGCCATGGGAGTCTCTCGGTCAGACAGCCCGTAGTTGATACGGTAATTGAGTGCCCGAGGTGAATACTTACTGGCAATGACTTCTTTATAAGCGTCAACGATTCTATTCGGTTGCACATTAAGAACCGACTCGTACTGCCCAGCGAAAGAGGCCGCGCTGTCCTCGCCAACAGCACTACTGCGTACTGAGACCCGAAGTCTCCCAACTTGGTCCCCGCTGATCTCTTTGAGCGCAGTGCTGATTTCCTCTTCTATTGCCTTCGGGACTCGGGCTAATTGAATGAGTTTCACCAAATCCTCTGAGGTTTTCTCCACTGAACTGGCAGAATTGAGGTCGAGTTGAGCCAGCCGCTCATCAATCTTCTCGCGGAGGTTGTTTTCCTCTATTAAATAGTTAAATGAGTTGGCAGTAACGACAAAGCCTCTCGGCACCGGTAAGCCCAACCCTTTACGCACCGTGGCCAAATTGAACGCTTTACCGCCAACCAACAGGTGGCTGTCTGTACCCAGTTCATCAAGTGTTAGAGTGAAAGGCGGAGAGAAGTCATAGGAACTGGGGGCCAAAACTTGTTGTATCCTCTGGTCTATGGCGCGGAAGCAATCATCAAGTTTTGGATAGCAGGTGGGGCATATTTCGCTGAGCGACTTGACAACTTTCGTAACAGACGAGGACAGCTGCTTGCATTTGTGCTCTATTGCGGCAAAATCGACTTTGAGCTGCTCGTAGTAGATCTGCTCCAACTCGGCGATCAGTTCATGGCTTTTTTTGTCGTGCTCCAGCAAATTCCTGAATGCTTCATATTTCTCCTGAACCAGAAGGCCAGGAGCGAAGATTTTGTACGTCCAGTGTTTAAATAGATTAGCAACGTACATAATTTTCCTGATTGACCATAAGTCCTATGTTGTTAATTAAATTCAAAATTTGGTCAGTCTTGACCTGCCAAGACTTTTTCCACTTTCTCTTCTATTTCATCAATGTCGATAGGCTTAATGAGGTATTCATTCGCTCCGAGAGTAAGCGCTTCCCGGGCTGACTCTAGAGTAGGATAACCGGTGAGCATTATCACCTTCATGTGTGGGTCTATTTTCTTTAGCTCCTCGAGGACTTCAATCCCAAGAATCTTTTTTAGTCTAATGTCAAGAATTGCCAGATCGACCTTATTTGTCCTGGCATGGCCAATTGCTTCCTCTTCCTCAGTAAAAGAAAGAACCTGATGGCCTTTCTCCACAAGAATCCTTTGGAGCAGGATAACCGCATCCGGTTCATCATCGAGTACAAGAATGGTGGCCATCAGTTTTATTTCCCCCTTATTTTAGCCGCAATATGCCTGCTCAGGAAAGAGTCATCGGATCAAGCGGGTGGTGCTGGGAGGCCAGGGTGATCCTCAGACTCTCCCGCATGTGGCGAGGAAGCATGCTAGCAAAGGTCTTCATAACCATTTCTGAGGAATTGTTGGTATCACTCACATGAGCGAAGATGACCTCTTGCAGATCTTCGCTATAAACTTGAGAGAGAACTATTACCGACTGCTCATTGGAAAGATGACCAAATCGACTTCTGATTCGCTGTTTCACCGGCCAGGGATAGGGGCCATTTTTCAGCATTTCAACATCATGGTTTGCCTCCAGAACCAGGATGGAGCAGTTCTCGAGATGACGATGAACCAGGTTGGTAGCCGCTCCCAGATCAGTGCAAACTCCAACCTTTACCGAGCCATTGACCAGGGCAAACCCTACCGGGTCGGCGGCATCGTGTGAAATGGCAAAGGGATGAATAGTGGTGTCTTCAACAGAGAAACTTTTTCCGGTTCTAAACTCAACTTTCTCCCCCAGTCGCCCCACCATCTCCGGGAGATGGGCATGGGTCAGCTGGTTTAGATAAACCGGCAGCTTATATCTCCTTGCAAGACTACCCAGGCCCCGGACGTGGTCCAGGTGTTCATGGGTCACGATGATCCCATCAAGATCTTTAGGGTTGACACCTACGGTGGCCAGACGGTGCTTTGTCTCCCGCCCACTGAGACCGGCATCTATGAGTAGACGAACCCTCTCGGTGGCAAGGTAGATGCTGTTACCCCGAGACCCACTAGCTAAGACGGACAATCTTATGCTCAACTTTGCCCCCTGATCACGCGCTATTCTCTTGCCTGGGCCAGGTTCAAATCCGAATATCGAAGCACGAATTTCGAGACAAATCCGAAATACGAATTCTCCAATGTTCAAAACAAAAGATTAGATACATTTCAATCAAAATTTTGGAAATTTGAATTTGTTTGGGATTTCGTGCTTGGGATTTCGGATTTAGGCTCACCCATTGGGTGAGCTGCTAACGTCCGGTATGCCCAAATCCTCCCTCGTTGCGCTCGGTCTCGTCTAGGTCTTGCCTGAGATCCCACTGTACCCGGTAGATTCTGCTTATGATCATCTGGGCAATCCGATCGCCCCTCTTAATGGTAAAGGGATTCTTCCCCAGGTTAATCAGCGCCACCCTGATTTCGCCCCGATAGTCACTATCTATCGTCCCTGGCGCATTTATGACAGCAAGACCATGCGAAATTGCCAGCCCACTGCGTGCCCGGATCTGTCCTTCATAGCCCTCGGGTATGGCCACCGCCAACCCGGTTGAGATCAAGGCAGCTTCCTGGGGTTGGATGGTTAGGTCTTCATCTATGGCGGCAACAAGGTCCATTCCCGCTGCTCGGGAACTCATGTATTGAGGCAGGGGTAGGTCTTTGTCAGCCTCCCTCCGCAGACGACGGATGGGGATAGAGAGAATTTTGCTGCGGGTTCCTGTGCTCGCGTCTACCGGTTCGGTCATGGCAGGTTTGTCGATTGCAGATTTCAGATTGTAGATTGAAGATTGTAGATTACAGATCTAAGAATGTTTGGTCTAAGCCAAGCCCGTCCACCTGTCCCAAAAGCACGGAGGACATGACCTCCGGCCGGAAGATTTCCTGAGCTAGAGCTTGAACATCTTCAGAGGTAACCTTCTCGAGGCCGGCCTCTATCTCCTCGTAAGTGACAAACCGGCCGAAGATCATCTCGTTTTTAGCCAGACGACTCATACGATTGTCAGTGTTTTCGGCGGCCAGGTAGATGCCCCCCTTGATATGTTCTTTGGCGGCACGAAGTTCGACATCACTGATGGGCTTCTGTTTTAAGCTTCGGAGTTCATGCCGAATCACCTCAAGGGTTTCCTTAATATTGTCGGGTCGAACCGCGCCGTAAATTCCCAGCATCCCAGAATCAGTGTGTGAAGAAAGAAAGGAGTAAATTGAGTAGGCCAGCCCACGACGCTCCCGCACCTCCTGAAATAGTCTGGAACTCATACTGCCACCCAGGATGACATTCAGGATACTGCAGCAATATCGCTCATCTTCTACCAGGGAGGCTCCCCGTGTTCCCAGGCAAAGGTGGATCTGTTCCAGATCTCTAGGATAAAGCTCTACGCCTGAGACAATGGTTGGAGGAGTGCGGTTGAGGTTGTGTGAATGCCTCTTGACGTTACGGAAAGCCGGCTCCACTAATTCTAGAAATTCTTGGTGATCCACATTACCTGCTGCGCTCAAGACAATGCGATCTGGGTGGTAGCCGCGGTTCAGGTAGCCCAAAATAATCTCCCTGGTGAAGCTCTGTACCGTCTGGGCATTGCCAAAGATCGGCCGGGCCAAGGGATTCCCGTCCCAAAAAGCCTGGTTGAAAAGCACGTGGACGTATTCGTCGGGGGTATCTTCCACCATGTTGATTTCCTGGAGGATAACCTCACGCTCGCGTTCCACTTCCTGATGATCAAATACCGAGTGGAGAAAAATATCAGCTAGTATATCCACGACAAGGGGCAGATGAGCATCCAAGACCTTGGCATGAAAGCAGGTGTTTTCTTTGCTGGTAAAGGCATTGGACATGCCCCCCACAGCATCCAGTTGCTTGGCTATTTCCAGAGCACTTCTCTTCTTCGTGCCTTTGAAGAGCATGTGCTCGATGAAGTGGGTCAAGCCGCTCTCGCTTTCGGCTTCATCACGGGAGCCCACATTCAGCCAGATACCCATGGAGACCGAATGAAGATGGGGAATCCTCTCAGTCACCACCCGCATCCCATTGTCCAAGATGGTTCTTTTATACAACCCGTGTCTCCCTCTCTAACTCTGTCCGTTGTCAGTTGTCAGTGGTCCGTGGTACCGTCGCTCACCTTATTCGCGACCGGCTCAAGGCGCAGGGCGCAAGGCATAAGGCAAATCCATAGAATCCATTTGCTGCTCTATGCTTCGTGTTCTATGCTCTGCGCTTTTTTCGCAACGGACGACTGACCAGACCCAATTGGGCATTTTACTAGTTGCTAATGGTTTCTCCTAAAGCGGCCTTTCGACTCAAGCGAATGCGTCCATCCCTATCGATTTCCAGTACCTTGACCAGCACCTCATCCCCTTCATTGAGAATATCGCGAACTCTTTGCACTCTCTTATGGTCCAGCTGCGAAATGTGAATCAAGCCATCGGTGCCTGGAAGGATCTCCACAAAAGCGCCAAAATCTGTTATTTTGCGCACCTTGCCAAGATAGAGACCACCGACCTCCGCTTCTGCGGTGAGCTGTTTGATCATCTCCACCGCCTTCTGGCAGCCGGCAAGATCTGGACTCATGATGACCACCTTACCATCGTCATCCACGTCGATCTTGGTACTGGTTTCGGCAATAATTTGGCGGATGACCTTGCCACCCGGACCGATAACGTCACGAATTTTGTCGGGATGTATTTCAATGCTCACAACTCGAGGCGCATAGGGTGAGAGTTCTTTACGGGGCGCCGGGATGGCGTGGTTCATCTTCTCGAGGATACTCAACCGTCCCTCTCTGGCCTGAAAAAGAGCCTGGCGCATCACCTCACGAGGTACACCGGCCACCTTTATATCCATCTGCAAAGCGACAACGCCCTCAGAACTTCCGGTAACCTTGAAATCCATATCTCCCAGGTAGTCCTCGTCGCCAAGGATGTCGCTAAGGATGGCTACCTGGTCACCTTCCATGATCAAACCCATGGCGATCCCCGCAATTGAATTCTTTAAAGGTACCGCCGCATCCATTAAAGCCAGAGAACTGGCACATACCGAGGCCATGGAAGAGGAACCGTTGGATTCCAACACTTCGGCCACCACTCGCACGGTGTAGGGGAAATCTTCATGGGAGGGCATCACTGCTTTAATGGTCCTTTCAGCCAAGGCCCCATGGCCGATTTCCCGCCGACTAGGTCCACGAAGGAACCTGGCCTCCCCCACACAATAGGGAGGAAAGTTGTAGTGGAGCATAAAGGTCTTCCACTCATCACCTTCCAACGCCTCGATCTTCTGTTCGTCAGAAGAGGATCCTAAAGTGACCACGGAGAGCACCTGGGTCTCCCCGCGGGTAAAAAGTCCAGAGCCATGGGTGCGCGGCAGCCGGCCAACCTGGCAATCAATTGTCCGAATGTCGGCGAGATTTCGTTTATCGATCCTAGTTTTCCGCGTGAGGATCATCTGGCGCACAAATTTCTTTTCGAGATTTTGCAGAATCTCCCGCACTTCCCCCTCTCGCTCCGCAAAATCCGGACCGAGTTTTTCCATCACCTCTTGGATCACCGCATTCCGCAGGAGATAGCGGGCTTCTTTTTCGGCAGTGGTGTTGGCTTCCTCAATTTTCCCCTGGGAAAGCTCTGCCACCCGAGCGGCCAGGGCTTCGTCTTCTTGTGGAGGCTCGTATTGTCTTTTATTTTTACCGCAGCGAGACTTGAGCGTCTCTTGCATATCCAAAATGGGCTGTATGGCATCGTGGGCTCTATAGAGAGCCTCCAATAAATCATCCTCACTCACAAACTGAGCGCTACCCTCCACCATGACGATACCCTGGCGGTTGCCAGCCACAACCACATTGAAGTCGCTCATTTCTAACTGGTCTGCAGTGGGATTGATTACCATTTGTCCATTGGCTCGACCAACCCGAACCGCTCCGATGGGTCCTTGAAACGGAATATCCGAGATTTCGAGTGCGGCAGATGCCCCCACCATTGCCACCGTATCCGGATCGTTATCAGGATCCGCAGAGAGCACGGTGGCAATCACCTGGATTTCCTTTCTATATTTCTTGGGAAACAGGGGTCGGATTGGGCGGTCGATAAGGCGCGATGTCAAAGTTTCCCGTTCGCTGGGACGTCCGATCTCGCGGCGGAAAAAACCGCCAGGGATCCTGCCCACTGCAAAGCCCTTTTCCATGTAGTCCACGCTGAGCGGCAGGAAATCAATACCCTCGCGGATCCTTTCCTCACCAACCGCGGTTACAAGAACCACCGTTTCTCCGTAACTGGCGAGTACAGCACCGCTGGCCTGCTTGGCCATCTCCCCAGTTTCGAGTCTGAATTGCCGACCGCCTAACTCTATTTCAATATTTTCTTTCATAATCTTTCCCTTTTTCTACTCCAACTCTGGCATGCGCAAATGATAAGAGTCGCTCATGAACAGGTTTGACATGTGTTGATAAATTTGAGATCAATTTCTAATCTCCGGTATACAATGCTGCTAAAACTTGCACGTTTTCCTCTGAAGCCTCCCAAAAAACCATTGGCCGACTCCTGCCGGATCCTCGCTGCCGTTCGCTAACGGCGAAGACCCAATCTCTCTAGGACCTCCCGGTATCTACCCACATCCTTTCGCTTGAGGTAATCCAACAGCCGCCGGCGTTGGCCCACCAGTTTTAGCAACCCCCGCCGCGAATGATGGTCCTTCTTGTGAGTCTTAAAGTGTTCAGTGAGATAGGTAATTCGCTCGCTGAGCAAAGCTATCTGCACTTCTGGAGAGCCGGTATCGGTCTCGTGTGTTTTGAAATTCTCAATGACTTCTTTTTTCCTCTCAGCAGTTAGTGCCACCGTAAGTCCCTCCTCGTAATTCAAACCGGAACCTCGTCCCGCTTAATAAAAAAAGTACCTCCATACTAGGAAAATTTTGGCTGTGTCTTGGAAACATTCCCAAAAACGCGCAGAGTCTTGAAGACGATCTCCTTGTCCGGGAGATCATCAGCTGATTTGACGACCATCGCCACCAACTGATTATCAGGGTCCAAAACTTTGGCCGGCCCTCTCGGCCAACTCTTGCCGCTGTATTCGTCAATAAGATGTGCTGATTCCAAGACGCCGCCCTGGCGAATTCTCTTGGCGGCTGGATGCGATACTCGAAGTTTTGGGTATCCCTCCAAAGCTGCCACTTGACTAATAAGCAAGCGGTCTAACTCACTTTTGGACACCACCTCCTCGAGTTGCTCAAGGGTCACAGCCTGACTCAAACGAAAGCCCCCGCTTCTTAGCCGTCGCAACTCACTTACATGCCCATTACAGTTCAGATAATGGGCCAAATCCACCCCAAGGGATCGCACATAGGTTCCCTTGGAGCAGGTGACTTTAAAGGTTGCCTCTGGCCAGCTTAACTGTTGCAATGACAGGGTTATGATCCTCACTTTGCGACTGGGTGGAGTTACCTGGACACCGCGGCGTGCCAGTTGGTACAACCGCTTACCCCCCACTCGCACTGCCGAGTAGCGCGGCACCGTCTGCTCTATTTCACCAGTGAACGCAGCGCACGCCTCTCTGATTACAGTCTCCTGGAGCGGCTCAGATTGCGTCTGAGCCACCACCCTCCCGGTGCAATCCTGCGTGTCTGTTTCAACACCAAAGCAGACTTTGAAAAGATAGGTCTTTTCCTGATCCACCAAAAAGGGCGAAAGCTTGGTGGCCTCGTTGACCAAAACAATAAGCACCCCAGTGGCAAATGGATCAAGCGTGCCGCTGTGGCCCACTTTGGCACCACCGAGCTTCTTTTTCACCTGCTGCACGACATCATGAGAGGTTAACCCTTTGGGCTTGTCCAAAATCAGAACACCATGGCCGGTAAATTTCGGTTCATTCTGATGTTCGCTGTTTTCTCGCACAATAGGGCTGGACCTCACTGGGCGCCTCCAGCGATAAATACTTCTGCTGCCGCCAACACTTTTTCTACCACCTCTGAGAGGGATCCGTGACAGCGAAAGGCTGCAGCATTTTGGTGGCCACCGCCATCATAGGTCCGAGCGAATTCAGCAACGTCTTGCCCACCCCGAGATCGCAAACTGACGTTCACTTGACCCGAGTCCATTTCTCTGAAAAAGATGGCCACCTCAGCCGTATTGATCGAACGGGGGTAATTGACAAAGCCGTCAGTGTCCATGACACTGGTCCCCGTCTCTGCCAACATCTTCTGACTAACCACCATGGCGGCCAGGCGGCCATTATCCCTGAGAGTCAGGGTATTGAGGCTGAGCGCCAGTAGCCTCAGCCGCTCCGGCCTCCTGCTGTCGTAGACGTGGCTGGCCACTTTTACAGGCGCTGCTCCCAGCAAGACCATTTCTGCCGCTATGGCCAGGGCTCTGGCTGTCGTGTTGGCAAAACGGAATGATCCTGTATCGGTCAAAATGGCGGTGTAGATGTTTTCTGCTGCCTCCGGCGTCAAGGCGACTGGAATGGTCTGAAAAATCTCATAGAGAATCTCGGCGGTGCTACTGCACTCAGGGCGGACAAGATTTATTTGGCCGAAATCATTACTGGAGCTATGATGATCGATATGAATAACTTTCCCTACGTGCTGCAAAATCTCGGCAGCACTTCCGATCCGGTCAAGCTCACCACAATCCAGCACCACCGCTACATCAAAACGGTCAGACGTGGGAACCTCCCTGACAATTCTGTCTGCATAGGGCAAGAATCGTAAAAATCCGGGAACCTCATCCTGGCAGTAGGCCACCACCTGCTTACCCATCTCCTCAAGCACCAAGGCAAGCGCACCCAATGAACCGATGGCGTCGCCGTCTGGATTTACGTGTGTCGCCAACAGGAAGCTATTATTGCGCCTGAATTCTCTTGCAATGGTCGAGATCATTCCGTATCAGATTCCTTCAACTCTGTAAGGAGACGGTCAATGTGAGATCCGTATTCTAGAGAACCATCGAAGCAAAATTCGATGTCAGGGATGCGCCGCAGATGCAACCGTTTGCTAAGCTCACGTTTGACAAATCCGCTCGCACTCTCCAGTCCAAGAGCCGCTGCAGCCCTCCTTTCATCATCACCAAACAAGCTATAAAATATTTTGGCATGTCGAAGGTCTGGCGACACCTTCACATCGGTCAAAGTGATCTCATGGAGACGAGGGTCTTTAACCTTACGGAGCAGAACCTCTGCAAGCTCTTTCAATATGAGGTCCGCAACCCGATCAGCCCGTTTGTGTTCCATGATTTCCTTGATTCTCCATACTAGATCCTCGATCCTGGATCGAGTGTCTAGAAGTGAATCAACTCTCTTTGAACATCCACAATCTCAGCCAACTGCAGGTCTTCGACGAAATTGATTGCCTTGTCCAATTTTGAGTCAATGTATCTCGACTGATTGCCAACTGCGACAATTCCCAACTCTCCAGTCTGCCATATATCTTGGGCATCGGTCTCAGCCACCGCTAAATTGAAACGCTGACGCAGTCGCTCGCAAATTCGCTTTATTACCTTACGTTTGCCCTTGAGGCTGTGGTTACCCGGCAACCGCAAACTCAGCTTGACAATTCCCACAACCATCTTTCCGCCTCGGCGAAGCTCCCAATCATTGACATAGATCGAAAAGGTGGAAGGATATTTGAGATTTTAGATTTGAGAATGCAGATTTAAGCTTTAAGAGGCTAGAACCAAACAGTTAAGGAACGTATGCAACCTCAATCTGCGATCTGAAATCTTAAATTATATTTCTTTGTGGCTACTTGGTTTGGCCGCCCTATCTATTCCTTCTTGTTATCTTTACCAGGCTCCAGGACCGCTTTGATCTCTTCAATGGTGTAGGTTTCCAAAATATCGCCAATTTTAATATCGTTGAAATTTGCTATGCCAATACCACAATCCTGACCTGCCTTGACCTCTTTGACTTCATCTTTGTAGCGCCTGAGTGAGGCGATTTTGCTGTCGTTGATCACCACGTCATCACGCAAAACTCTGATCTTGGCTCCAAGTTCCACCCGGCCTTCCTCTACCATACAGCCAGCCACTGTCCCCACACGGGACACCTTAAAAGTCTTGAGCACCTCGGCCCGCCCCATGGAGTGCTCTTTGTAGATGGGCTCCAGCATGCCTTCCATTGCGTCTTTTACATCAGCAACCAGTTGATAGATGACGTCGTAGAAGCGCAGATCCACCTTCTCAGCTTCGGCCAACTCTTGAACTTTCTGAGGGGCCCTAACGCTAAAGCCAATAACTATGGCGTCAGAAGCTGAGGCCAGCATTATATCAGTCTCGGTAACCGCCCCAGCAGCACTGTGAATGACGTTAACTTTGATTTCCTCGGTACTGAGGTTGTTCAAGGAGTCTATAATTGCCTCCAAGGAGCCCTGCACGTCAGCTTTGAGAACCATCTTGAGCTCTTTGGTTTCCCCTTCTTTGATTCGGGCGAAAAGGTTATCCAAGGTCACCTTGGTCGCTCTGGAAAGCTCAGCTTCGCGGAGCTTCAGCTGCCTGTGGGCTGCTACCTGTCTTGCCTGTTTCTCATCGTCCACAACCACAAACTCGTCGCCTGCCTGTGGCACCCCTGATATACCGTGGACCTCCACCGGCATCGAGGGCAGTGCTTGTTCCACTTTGCGCCCATGATCATCTAGCATGGCTCGCACTCTTCCGTGGAATGTCCCACAGACGAAAGGATCTCCGGCTCGCAGGGTCCCCGCCTGCACCAAAACGGTAGCCAACGGGCCTTTGCCTGTGTCCAATCTAGCCTCGATCACCCGGCCTCTGGACTTCTTGTTGGGATTGGCCTTGAGTTCCATAAGCTCTGCCTGGAGCAGGATTAGCTCGAGCAATTCATCCAGACCTATCTTCTTCTTGGCAGAGACTTCAACCATTGTGGTGCTGCCACCCCACTCCTCCGGGGACAGATCCCTTTCAGCCAGCTCTCGTTTAACTCGATCTGGATTGGCGTTATCCTTATCTATTTTATTGATGGCCACAAGGATGGGAATATCTGCCGCCTGGGCATGGTTGATTGCCTCAACCGTTTGCTGCATGACCCCATCGTCCGCCGCCACCACTAAAACAACCAGATCTGTTACCCGGGCACCGCGGGCCCGCATGGCGGTAAAGGCCTCATGCCCAGGTGTGTCCAAGAAAACAACCTGCCCGGCATCTAGGCTGACATTGTAGGCACCAATATGCTGGGTGATACCTCCAGCCTCTCTCTCTGTCACCCTCGTCTCTCTGATGGCATCAAGCAGGGAGGTTTTACCGTGGTCAACGTGTCCCATAATGGTTACTACCGGAGGTCTAGGTTTCAGGTCTTCCTCCCGATCAGGTGTGGACTGGATGATTTCTGTTTCCTCAAAACCTGTCTTCTCCGCCTCATAGTCAAATTCCGCTGTTACCAGAACGGCGGTGTCAAAATCAATTGCCTGGTTCATGGTTGCCATAAGGCCCAAATCCATGAGCTTCTTGATCACTTCGCCACCTTTGACTCCCATGCGCTTGGCTAGACTAGCGACGGTAATAGCCTCGTCGAGTTTGATTCTCCGCTTGACCGCCTTAGGTACGGTAATCTCAGTTTTCTTGACATCTTTGGCAACAGGACGCGCAATCTTCCGGCCTTTCATGACCCGGCCCGGCATGGAACGTTTTTCGTAAAGATCAGCCCCGCTTACCACCTCCTTACGGCGACTCGGAAATTTTTTTCTAGCGGGCCGAGCCTCTTCGTCTTCCACCCGTGCTTTTCTGCCTTTTTTCCTCTTTGCTTTGGCTGGCTTTTTTTCTTCCTCTAATCCAGGTGCAGGCTCTGAGGGCAAGGGTTCAACCGCTTTAGCCACTTGTCTTGCTGGCTTCTCAGTTTCGGGCTCTTCTTCAGATGGGGGAGGCGCAACTTCAGGAGCTCGCTCAGGAAGCTTGATGATCTTTGCAGCGGGCTCTCTTTTAACTTTCCGCCGGGGCTTTTTAACCTTCTTTTTTTCCTCAGCTATTTTTTTCTTTGGTTTCGGCTTCTTAACAACCTCCGGTGCTGGCTCAACCTCTTCCTTTTCTTCGGGTTCTGCTTCTGGCTGGGGCTCCTCCTCGGCTGGCATTTCCTCCAGCTCCACTTCTTCCACCGACAAATCGGGGGGAGCGTCTGTGGCGGCTACTTCATCTACCTCAGCTTCAAGCTCCATCTCTTCAGGCGCTGGCTCAGCCTTGACGATTTTTCGCCGTCTGCGGATGACCCCACGTCGAACCCGCTTTTCGACAATTAGTTGTTGCGAGCGACCTTCCACTGTGTCACGCACCAGCTGGGCCTCCTCTTCATCCAATGAACTCATATGCCCTTTAATCTGAATGCCCAAATCGCTGATGCGTTCAACCAGCTCTTTGTTGGCCATGTCCAGTTCTTTTGCTAGCTCGTAAACCCTCAACTTCGCCATGCAACCCCCCGATTGCTATGAATCTACTTCCCATTGTTAATCAAAGCTGCACTCCGACGTGCTTTATTGGAGTTGTCGTTCATTGAGGTGCTCGCCATAGCTCTGGAGAGCTTCCGCCATTGTCAAAGCGGGATCCCAGCCATCAGCGGATAGTGACTGTCGGAATGCTTTTTGGAGCTGCTCAAGTTTCAGCCGCGCCAGACATTCCGGCCTCGAGCAGACATAGCCACCCCGACCGGAGTATCTTTGGCGTCGGTCCAAGCACACCCTGCTTTCATCATCCAGCGCCAATCTAAGTAGCTCCATTTTGGCTTTCTTGCCGCCACAGACAATGCAGGTGCGCTGCGGCACTCGGCTCTTCTCTCTTTTGCTCATGATTCTGCTTCGTCACCCTCTTCGACCGTGCTGCTTTCTTTCTCCTCGGCAGCAGCCTCCTCTTGCTCGACCACGTAGTCCTTGGCCGCCTCAACAAACTTTGTCGCCTTCTGCTGGCTGATACCCGGAATTGCCACCAACTCTTCAGACTGGGCGCTAGCCAGTTCTTCGGCCGAGCCAAAGCCAGCCTCGTAAAGATGTTCTGCGGTAGCATCCCCAATACCAGGTAGTGCCATAAGCGATTGGAAACCTTCTTTAAGTGATTTTTGGTATTTAGCTTCACTCTTGACGTCAATGCGCCACTCTGCAAGCTTCGAAGCCAATCGCACATTCTGACCGCGCTTGCCGATGGCTAGCGAGAGCTGATCGTCGGGAACAATGACCTCCATGAGCCGATTTGCCTGGTCAATTACCACTTTAGAGATAACTGCAGGTGCCAGTGCATTGCATACGAACTTGGCCGGATCCGGGTTGTATTCGATGATGTCAATCTTCTCGCCTCGCAGTTCCTGGACGACGCTTTGCACCCTAGATCCCTTCATTCCCACGCAGGCACCCACCGGATCAATGTCGGGATCTTTTGAAGTGACGGCTATTTTAGCCCTGCTTCCCGGCTCCCGGGTCGCTCCCATGATCGTTACAATCCCTTCAGCAATCTCGGGCACCTCTAAAGTGAAAAGGTTGATGAGGAAATCTGGGTGGGTGCGGCTGAGGATAATTTGCGGCCCGCGAGCTTCTCTGTTGACCTCGAGAACGTAAGCCCGAATGCGATCTCCTCTCCTGTAAGTTTCTCGGGGGACCTGCTCCCGATATGGTATGACGGCTTCGGCTCGACCCAAGTTAACGGTAATCCCCCCTTTGTCCAGCCGCTGAACTATGCCATTGATGATCTCACCACGGCGGTCCTTGTAATCCTCGTAGATCATCTCTCGCTCTGCATCCTTCATTTTCTGGATGATGACCTGCTTGGCAGACTGGGCCGCAATACGACCAAAGGTGTCGGTGTCGAGCTTGATACCCAGGCTGTCGCCGAGCTCGCAATCAGGATCCAGTTGACGTCCCTCCTTGAGGGATATTTCCAGCATCGGATCCGCCACCTTTTCCACGACCTCTTTGAATTGAAAGGCTTCGATTTCTCCGTACTCATCGTTGTAGGCTACCTCCAGATCGAGATCATGGCCGTACTTCTTCCTGGCGGCAGAACGCATGGCCTCCTCTAAGGTGGTAATGAGCACATCTCGTTCGATGCCTTTATCTCTACTGACCTGCTCGATTAGCCTTTTTAAGTCCGGGATCATAACCACTGTTCTCCATAAGTTGGGACACACATTTTCACAGACACACACGGATGGCTAAAATATCGCCATACCTTGAACAGCTGTCCGCCTGGCCTGACCCTTTCTTGCGACCGGGCACCGCGAAACCAGCAGATAATTCCGGCTGAGAGTGTTGGTATGGATATCCTGATAATCTGTGTTCATCTGTTTCCTACTGCAGTCAAAACTCGTGCACCAAGTTGGCCTTCTTGATGTCCTCCAAGGCGACAGAGCAACGGCCATCCGGGGCAGCTACAATCACCGCCTCGTCTTCTATTCCCACGAGCTGACCAACTATCTTCTTCCGCCCCTCTATGGGCGAGACCAGCCTCAGCTGTATCTTGCGGCCGGCAAAACGAGAAAAGTCCTCCTTCTTGCGAATTCGTCTATCCAAGCCCGGTGAAGAAACTTCCAGCACGTAAGCCTGGGGAATTATGTCTTTTACATCAAGCAAATCTCCCAGCTGCCGGCTAATATAAGCGCAATCATCGACAGTGACTCCGCCGTCTTTGTCAATGAAAAGCCTCACCACCCAACGGGATCCCTCCCTGCGATACTCGAGGTCCACCAACTCCATCCCCTCTGAGGTCACAAGGGATTCGGCAACTTCCTCCACCTGTGTTTGAATCTGTGCTTGTAACTCTTTGTTCATATACAAAAAAAGTGGGCTAGCGCCCACTTCTCTTAGCAGACTAGATTATAACGCAATTGACTACAAAAGTTAGCTTTTGAAGCAAATAAAATTATAACCTAAAAATCCACTAATCGAAGTAAGCTTGCTGCCGCTGACTATCTGTCAACCGAGCGGCCACCTCAAAAAGGGATCTGAACAACGGCCTTTGCCGTGCTCCCTCCGGCGTTCTTTCCAGACTTGCTGGACCAGCCGATGGAGCGGGCAACGGGACTCGAACCCGCGACACCGAGCTTGGGAAGCTCGTACTCTACCAGCTGAGCTATGCCCGCTCAAACGTAAGGCAGTCTAATCAATTGGGTATTTTTTGTCAACCTTTTTCGCCTCTATTCAACCACAGTTACGGCGATTTCAGTCACTGAACCCACCGCGTTCTGGCATTGACACAAACATGGTCGTGTGATACCCAAACTCAGATCTGCTGAATCCATTCTATCCGTAAGGAAACCGGGCTTTTTGTTCGGAGGGATGAGATGAGAAAGGAGGGAAACTCTTGTCTAGCACGGTTAAAAAATTCCAACCTCTTGGTGCTGCCACCCTGATTGGCAGTCTGCCGCATCAAAACCGGGACAAGGCCATAAATTTGGTATTTGAGGAAATCGGTGAAATACCCGTATGGCCGCAGCTCTCCCCATATCCATCCGAACAAATGTTGCTGCAGTATAATGAGGGATTGCCCGGATTGGTTCGCCAAAACAATGGTGCACTATTTATCACCTCGGACCCGAGCTTTGAAGACGAGCTTCTTCGCTTCTATGAAGAATACCTGGCGGTCACCAACGGCGAACTGGATTTGACCCAGTCCCGCTTCCAATTTGGCGTGGATAGTGGCAAGACCTTTTTTTCCTTTTTGGACCGCTTGGATCGGCAACAGCCACCTCCCACTGCAGTGAAGGGGCAGACTACCGGTCCTTTTACACTGCTGGCAGGACTCAAAGACGAAAATGACCGCCTTGCTCTCTACGATCCGAGGCTTCGAGATGCGGTGGTTAAAACCTTGGCATTGAAGGCACAGTGGCAGGTGGAACAGCTGAGCCGGTTCTCACTCCCTACAATTTTGTTTATCGACGAACCAGCTTTGGCCGGCTTCGGGTCATCGGCCTTCATCAGCATTTCGGCAGAAGAGGTCACCACCATGCTTGAGGAGGTAACCAGTCACATTCACAAAGCTGGCGGCCTCGCCGGGATTCACGTTTGTGCAAACACTGATTGGTCCCTTTTTTTCGGCGGCTCTCTCGATGTGATCAATTTCGATGCCTATACCTACTTTGATCGTTTCGCCCTCTATCGGCAGGATCTGGTTTCGTTTTTTGACAGGGGTGGCATTATCGCTTGGGGTATCATTCCCACCATGGATGCAAAGGATATTGAACAAGAGAGTGCCGACTCCCTGGTCAGCCGCTGGCGCCAGCAGATTGATGAGTTGACCGGCAAAGATCTCCCACTGGAGACCATCTTTGCACAGTCGCTCATAACACCAAGTTGCGGCTGCGGAACGCTTAACGAATCTCTGGCCGAACGAGTCATTCATCTCACCCGTGCGGTGTCAGAACAGTTGCGGCGAGAGATAGGTAATTAGGCCAGAAAGTCTCCCTCCACTCAGTGCCACTCGTTCAAATCAGGAATCCGGAAAGAATCTGCCAGAGCAATCGTTTGCGTTTGTGTTCTTTTTAGCTTCATTGTATGTATAAGAGCCGATCTGATTGTGCAATCACGCAACAGCAGGTCAGCCATATTTCTAATTGATAAGGGGAATCAATGGATATCAAGCAAACAGCGATACAGGCCAAGGAAGCATCCATTAGGCTTGCGGCGGTCAGAAGCGAGATGAAAGACCGGGCGCTCGCCGCAATCGCCCGGGCACTGGAGATCAACAAGACTGAAATCATATCGGCCAACCGTGCCGATATGGAAAGGTCCGAAAGAGAGAATTTGGCCGCACCTTTGCTGAAGAGATTAAGATTTGCTGAAGATAAGATCAAAGAAGCGTGTGAGGGTCTGGAGAGTTTAATTGGGCTTGAGGATCCTGTGGGAATTACTTTGAGTGCTTTGGAGATGGACGAAGGCCTTGAGCTCTATAAGGTAAGTTGTCCCATTGGCGTGATCGGCGTTGTTTTTGAATCCAGACCCGACGCCCTTGTGCAGATATCGTCGCTTTGCCTAAAAAGTGGCAACGCAGTCCTTCTAAAAGGTGGCAGTGAGGCGGCTGAAACAAACCGCATTCTGGCGGATATCATTGATAGGGCAAGTGTCCAAGCAGGTATCCCCGCAGGCTGGCTCGGGCTTTTGGAAACCCGGGCCGATGTTGCCGACATGCTTGGGATGGATAATTACATCGACCTCATCGTGCCCCGAGGCAGCAACGAGTTTGTTCAGCATATCATGGAAAACACAAACATCCCTGTCTTGGGTCACGCCGACGGCATATGCCATGTTTATGTTGACAGTCAGGCGGATCTAGACATGGCTGTCCGCATCGTCGTGGACAGCAAATGTCAGTATGTCGCGGTGTGTAATGCTGCCGAGACCTTACTGGTGCACCAGGATATCGCTTCCGTTTTCTTGCCACAACTGAAAGTGGCCCTTGAAGAAAAAGGGGTAGAAATCCGTGGCTGCGAGGAGACTCTCCAGATAATTGACGTCAAACCTGCAACAGAGCAAGACTGGCAAACCGAATATCTGGATTTAATCCTGGCGGTCAAAATCGTCGACAGTCTGGACGAGGCGATCAATCACATCAACAGATACGGCTCGGGACACACCGACGTGATCGTGACCGCCGACAAGGCGAGGAGCATCAAATTCATGGACCACGTGGATTCTGCCGGCGTATTTGTCAACTGCAGCAGCAGGTTCGCCGACGGGTTTCGTTATGGTTTGGGGGCAGAGGTCGGCATCAGCACCAACAAGATCCACGCACGCGGGCCGGTGGGATTGGAAGGGCTGGTGATCTACAAATGGCGGCTCATCGGCAAGGGCCAACTGGTTGCAGATTATTCGGGCAAGGACGCTAGAGCTTTTACCCACAGAAGACTCGAGAAAGATTTTATATTGTAGATTGCAGATTGCAGAATGCAGATTTCCTAGACTGGATTTAGGATCTGACCTCCAGGTACATTTGTTGCAAATATATGCAGAGGGGAGCTGTATTAAACTGTGACTTTGCTGCCTGCAAAAGCAGGCATAGAAGCAGGATGGCTCTCAGATTTGCAATCGAAACTGCCCTCTGGACGTTATCTTTTTGGATACACCTATGAACGAAAAAGGGCACAGATTCTCAGCAGTGGAAGTCTGCTACCCTGTCACTGTGCTGACAGCTGATGGAAACCTGGAAGGAGAAACACGCCTGATCAACAGCAAAGGAGCACTTATCCGCTGTCAAAGACCGCCACGCCTGTACGAAAGGGCCACTATCAGTATTGATATTTCTGAGCGTGAGACACTAATAGCCGAGGCCGAGGTGGTTCGGTTGGAATTCTACGAGTCGGATGAAAATCAGGTGATGGCCCCGCGCGGAATGGTGGTACGTTTTACGAACCTCTCAAATCTGGGTCGCCAGCGATTGCGCAATGTAATCGCCAAGCACTATGAGAAAAAGGTCAAACGATTGACTGCTAAGAACTGAAGCGCTCCTGATCTACAGGTCGCTTCTTCCTTATCTCGCCTACCACTAAGACCTTGCCTGTCCCGCCCGTCTCGAGCGAAGCCGCGGGGGACTTCGTCGCGGCGAGCTTGCTTGCCCTCCGGCGGACATAGGCGAGGCTAGCTACTTACTGGTCTTCTTGCGCGCCAAGACCGCCATCCAAGTAAAACTCCCTGACGGGGGTACGGCGTAGAAAGTCAGATCTTCACTCAACCAACGTTCCGCAACAAGGCCTAGCCGGCGCATCTCAGGTTCCAAAAGAGGTCTATCCACATCCTGAAATCCAGAAAGGATCAGCGAAGCGTTAGCGCCGCTCAACCGAACCAGTTCAGTGAGCTTTTCCTTCAGCACAACCAAAGGCAAATTGGCCACTAGCAACTCGAAAGGACCAGCCACGGCCTCTGCTGAGCCTCTCACGAGCAAAAGACGTCCGGCAAGGTGGTTGAGTTCGGCATTGGCGCGACTGGTGCTGATGGCCTGGGGGCAGAGGTCCAGGCCCACGGCACACTCCACACCCAATTTCAATCCAGCCAGCGAAAGAATGCCGCTGCCGCAACCCACGTCTACCAGATTCCGACACTGGTTTTCTCTAAGGTCTTGGAGCATGAGACGCAGGCACATTTTTGTGGTGGGATGGCTGGGCGGAAAGACACTGCCCGGCCGGAGATGAATCCAGACAGGCGATCTGGAAAGTAGTCTGCGCCACCAGGGAGCACCAACTGCCAGGAAGTCATCAATACGATAGAAAAAAAGCACGGCTATCTCCTTTCGCGAAGCGAAGGAGATAGTAGGCAGCTAGCAGGGGGCAGCAGGCAGCTTTTGAATTGCTTGAGTTGTGAAATATTAATGAGCTTAAATTTACTGTACTTTTTAGCAATCTTCTGGCTCAAACCAGTTTTACCTTTTGCCGGCACTTTGGCCCACTACAATCTATTATACAGGAGCAATCGCTGCCAGCTGCGAGCTGCTGACTGCCTGCTGGAATTACCCGTGCTTCCTTTCGAACTCCGCCATGAAGGAAACGAGAGCCTGAACAGCCTCCAGGGATGAGGCATTGTAGATAGATGCCCTACAGCCGCCCACGGAGCGATGGCCTTTTAACCCGCCAAGACCATTTGCCAGAGCTTCAGCAATGAAGGTCTCCTCCAGGGACTCATCCGTCAACCTGAAAGTGATGTTCATGATTGACCGATCTTCCTTCTCCGCAGTGCCACGATAGAAATAGCTTTCGTCCAGATAGTTATAAAGTAACTCGGCCTTTTTCCGATTGATCTCCTCCATATTGGCAATACCGCCAATGGTTTCCTCAAGCCATTTCATTACCAACTGCAATACGTAAATGGCGAAGCACGGGGGCGTGTTGAACATGGAGTTCTTGGCAGCGTAAGTCGTGTACTTCAACATGGTGGGAAGATTATCTGGTACCCGTTCCAGCATATCCTGCCGAATGATCGCTACGGTGACGCCTGACGGTCCTAAGTTCTTTTGGGCCCCCGCGTAAATGAGTCCGAAGGGGGCAACATCAAAGGTCCGCCCCATAATGTCAGAAGACATGTCACTGACTAAAGGTACGCCACCAGTATCAGGAAAGCTTTGCCATTGGGTCCCTCTGATGGTGTTGTTGGAGGTGATATGCACATAGGCTGCGTCTGCATCAAAAGCAATATCTTTTGGTATATAGTTGAAATCACGGTCTTCCGAAGAGGCCACCACTCGCACCTTTTTATTGATAATCTGTGCTTCTTTGATGGCCTTGACGGACCATGAACCAGTGTTTACGTAGTCGGCGACCTGGTCGTCAGCCAGGAAATTCAGGGGCACCATGGTGAATTGTAGGCTCGCCCCTCCGTGCAAGAACAACACCTTGTAATTTTCCCCCAGGTTAAGAAGACGTTTAACCCTCACCACGGCGTCGTTGATCACCTCATCGAACCAACTGGAGCGGTGGCTCACCTCGGTGATGGACATGCCGCATCCTTTATAATCCAAAAACTCCGCCTGGATTTCTTCAAGAACCGACAGTGGTAGCGCGGCTGGGCCGGCATTAAAGTTAAAAATCCGCTTGGCCATTATCTTGCTCCTCCCTAGACGCGATGACTCCCTAGCTTGATCCCCTCAATTCATTGAACCACAAAGCCAATGGTGCAACTAAGCACTAAACACTAGGCACCATTAATTCCACATTGCTAAGATCTCAATTCTCAAGTACCATTTGGCTTTGTTCGCTATATGTTGATATCCATTTAATCATCCTGTCAGAATGCAAAATGACATAATCTAAAATGCCAATAGTGACAAGAGAAATCACAATAGTTCCTACTGCCTAGTGCTTAGTGCCTACTGCGCACAGCGCACGACGTTGTGCGCTTTAGTCTTTGAGGAAGTAGCGGTGGTACTCAGCTTCCTTCAGGTGTGTTTTTAGCAGACCAGTAAGACGGTCCACCAGTTCCTCAATCTCCTCGTCACTGAGTCGACTAGTCAAAAGTTTCATGAGATCATCATCTGAAAATTTCTGCAAGAATACAATGAGGGAGCGCTCATCTTCCTCTCGAGAATAGCCGAAAGCCATCATTCCATCATACGTTTCCACAAATTCATGCCGATGTCGGCGCATACGCACCTCTCAACTTAGGAATTGCGAATTCAGGAATTATGAGATTAATAGATATAGGGCTTTGGAGCCTCGGGAGTTAAGAGGATGGGCGTTTTAAAGTTAAAGTCGGAATTCCTTAAATCTCAATTCGTAATACCTAGATTCACTAATTCCTAAGTCTCTGAATTATCTATCCAGTTAGCCAACTCCCGCAAGTTCTGACGGATGAGACGTCGCAGTTGGCTTTCAACCGTCCGTCGTTTCAGCCCGTTATCCAGCTCCGCCTCAAGATAGTAACTCACCCGACTTCCCGCTCCGGCCAAGCTCGGATCTACCCGCCAATGGCCGCAGAAAGAGGCAAATGACCCGAGACGTTGATTGAAGTAGAGGAAAGGTCTTTCCTCTACAACATCCATGATTACCTTGAGAGAGAAGGACATTAAAGGAACACGAACTTTTGCAGTCTGTTCCACCAACCGATAGCTTCCCTCTCGCTTCAAAATCTTGCTGTGTTCTATAGCGCTCAAGTAGGTAGGCATCTTCTCAAAGGAGGTTAGAACACGCCAGACGCGTTCTTCGGATGCCCCCACCTTAATCTCTTCCAAGACACCCTTTCCCTGCCTACAGAAACTAATCTGACCATGTGTATTCGGATTCAACTGTTTACCTCGTTGCTGTACCACTCCCACCAGTTACTATTTACCATTCAATTGAACCATAATTGAGTTTTAACTCAATCAGGGTCCAACAGCAATGTTCCATTTGCAGACTCGAAGCGAGAGGTGTCAAAATCCCTCATCTACCCAACGATTGAAGCTAACCCTCTCTTGCCAGCAGTGAAATCAAAACCCCACTTTGGCCGCCTGTGGCAAAGCGGGGTTGCGCTACCTACCGGTCTCACCCGATCTCTTTAAAGATGGCACTCCTGAGCGAACTCCGGACACGCAGACTTTACCTGCTCAGTGTGCACCAGACTACACTCAGGACAGGTGAACTCGATGTTCTCCCTATCGATGGTTTTGGACTCAATCTCCTCCGCAGTGAGATGGTAAATTGAGCCGCAAGCACATTGAGGGCAAGTTCCCTTGACCTGGTAGCGCTTCTTCTCGGCCATGAACAAATCCTTTTGCTGTTTGGCTATCTGCTTGGTTTGTTTTGGCGCTAACAATGCCTAAGCCCAGAGGGTTTGTCAAGGGCAATTGTCTATATTTGTCTTCGGACAGCTATGCACTGAGATTTTAACTGGTCACGTTACCTTCAAAGTAGAGCAATCGCTCAAAAAAATTAGTAAAAACTTGATATATCGATTTTTTTTGGTATTTACAGGTTATATGGAACTTTACAGCTAAATAAACTGAATTTTCGCGCTTGAATTTTTTTCACTAATCGGTAAAGTTCTCGATGTTAGCACTCATCATTCTTGAGTGCTAATAATTTTAGAAGAAAGGCCCGAACCCCATTGAATCAAAACTGATGCTGCACTCTAAGAGGGTGCCTAATTTTAAAAAAGGAGAGTGATGCTATGAAGCTCAGACCACTGCACGATCGGGTTATCGTCAAACGGATTGAGGAAGAGGAAAAGACCTCGGGAGGTATCATTATTCCCGATACAGCCAAGGAGAAGCCCCAGCAAGGCAAGGTCATTGCCATCGGCAAAGGAAAGATCCTTGAAAATGGGAAGGTTAGTCCGCTGACCGTAAAAAAGGGGGATCGAATCCTTTTCGGAAAATATGCGGGTACCGACATCAAGATTGATGGAGAAGAACATCTTATCATGCGTGAGGACGATATTCTTGCTGTGATTAAATAGTCAGCAAGCACTAGTCCTCAGCAATCAGGAGGGAATAGTCCAATGGCTGCAAAAGAAATCAAATACTATAGCGAGGCCAGGGAGAAAACCATGAAAGGTTTGGACACCCTGGCCAATGCGGTGAAGGTAACCCTTGGGCCCAAGGGCCGCAATGTGGTTTTAGAGAAATCATGGGGTTCCCCCACCATCACCAAAGACGGGGTGACCGTGGCGAAAGAGATCGAGTTGGAGGACAAATTCGAGAACATGGGCGCCCAGATGGTCAAGGAAGTGGCAAGCAAGACATCTGATGTTGCAGGCGACGGCACCACTACAGCGACCATTTTGGCCCAGTCGATCTATCGTGAAGGCTCCAAGCTGGTAGCAGCTGGCCACAACCCCATGGCCCTCAAACGGGGTATTGACAAGGCGGTTGCGGTTGCAGTGGCAGAGCTCGAGAAGTTGAGCAAGCCCACCAAGGACCAGACGGAAATCGCCCAGGTTGGCAGAATCAGCGCCAACAATGATGAGACCATAGGCAATATCATTGCCGAGGCCATGAACAAAGTGGGCAAAGAAGGTGTGATCACCGTGGAGGAGGCCAAGGCCATGGAGACCACCCTGGATGTGGTTGAAGGCATGCAGTTTGACCGCGGTTACATCTCGCCCTACTTTGTCACTGATGCCGAGCGCATGGAGGTGGTGCTGGAGGAGCCCTACTTGCTGATCCACGAAAAGAAAATCAGCAACATGCAAGACCTGCTTCCCATTCTCGAGCAGATTGCCAAGATGGGCCGGCCGCTTTTGATCATTGCCGAGGATGTAGAGGGTGAGGCTTTGGCCACCCTGGTGGTTAACAAGCTGCGTGGCACCTTGAAGATTTGCGCGGTGAAGGCACCGGGATTTGGTGATCGGCGCAAGGCCATGCTGGAAGATATAGCCATTCTTTCCGGTGGTCAGGTAATTTCCGAGGACTTGGGCATCAAGTTAGAGAATGTGACTGTCAACGATCTGGGTACGGCCAAGACGGTGCGGGTTGACAAGGATAACACCACCATCGTTGACGGCGGTGGCACCCGGAATGCCCTCGAGGGTCGGGTGAAGCAGATCCGCGCCCAGGTTGAGGAGACCACTTCTGATTGGGACCGGGAGAAGCTGCAAGAACGGTTGGCCAAGCTGGTGGGTGGTGTGGCTGTGATCAACGTTGGTGCAGCCACCGAGACTGAGATGAAGGAGAGAAAGGCGCGGGTTGAGGATGCTTTGAACGCGACCCGGGCTGCGGTTGAAGAGGGTATCGTACCCGGTGGTGGCGTGGCCCTGCTCCGCTGCATTCCAGCTCTCGAAAAGCTTAAGCTAGAAGGTGAGGAACAACTTGGAGTCAATGTGTTGAGGCGGACCCTAGAGGAGCCGGCACGGCAGATTGCCAATAATGCCGGCCATGAGGGTTCGGTGGTCGTTGAGCGTCTCAAGAACGAGAAAGGCGCCTTTGGTTTCAATGCGGAGACCGAGAAATACGAGGACCTCACCAAGGCTGGAGTGATCGATCCCACAAAGGTGGTGCGTTTTGCCCTGCAGAATGCAGCCAGTGTGGCATCATTGCTCCTGACTACCGAGGCCACAGTCGTTGAAAAGCCCGAAGAGAAGGAGCAGATGCCGGCAATGCCGCCTGGTGGAGGAATGGGTGGTGACATGGGCGGCATGGGCATGTATTAAACTGCCGATATCGCTGAAGCAAATAGTATGAATATATAAACCCACGCCCTTTGGGGTGTGGGTTTTTTTGTGAGTTCGACAACTATAGTAGAATTCCTCAATCTTCCATTTCCAAATCTGCAATCTAAAATCTACAATCTGAAATATCTTTTATTCATATTCAATGACTTCAATTTGAGAAAAGTCACGAGTCTTTTCTGGATAGGGGCTGAATTGTTCTCTGATTGCATTTTGGCGAAACTGGAAGTAAGCGCTTCTTAAAGCAACGTATGGATCGAGAGCCATCTCCTTGAGCTTTTCATATTCTCCCAGTGTTAAGGAAGTCTTGTTGATCTGCTCGCCAGCCTTTACGCCAATGGCGGCAGGAAGTCCAATGGATATGAAGCTCAGGGGATCGAGGAAGGCATCCCCCAGACGACCCAGCCCATCGCGAAAACTGGATGGCCCCAAGAAAGGCAAAGTAAGGTAGACTCCGTTTCCGAATCCCCAGACTCCCAAGGTCTGGCCAAGATCCTCATCCTGTTTTGGAAGGTTCAGTCCTTTTGTAGCCACATCAAAAAAACCGCCAATGCCGAAAATCGAGTTCATGGTAAAACGGGAAAACTCGATGTAGGCGCCGGTCAATTGGCCCTGAAGCAGGCAATTGACAAACCTGACAGGGAAGGCCAAGTTGGAGAAAATGTTGCGTATGCCAATCCGCAACTCCTCAGGAAGCACTGCCCCGTAACCTCTAGCCACTGGCTTGAGTATCCAGAAGTAGAGCTTGTCATTGAAATGGAAAAAAGCCCTATTCATGGGCTCCAAAGGGTCAGGAATGCTCTCCTGAGGCTTTTCCAATTCCTCAGCTTCAAAGACATCGGCAAAAGGATCTTCAAAATCCTCCTCATCCTCCTCGTAGTCCAGTGACTCTTCTTCCTGGGGTGGAGAGGTATCATCGTCCGCTAAGGTGAAGGGAATATTTTTTTCGAAAGGAGGGGGTGATTGCAGTTGTCTGGAGGCACAACCGGATAAAGAAGCAAAGCAAAAGATAGCAAGGAAAAGGAGCCAGGACCTCATTTTCATAGGAGTTGGCCCTCTGCCACAAGGTCTAAGCGGTGTAGGTTAGCTTCTGAATTCCAGATTCTATGTTGGCTTCCTCGGAGCGGTTATCGATCCGAGGCTTTATTCGTTTGCGACCTTCTTTCTCAACTGTTCAACTAAGTCTTCGTATGAAGACTTGAGGATAATGTCGTTGAATTGTTGCCGATAATTGTTAATCAAGCTCACCCCCTCAACGAGGACGTCATAGATGAGCCAGTCGGAACCTCTTTTCTTAAGGCGGTATTGTACGGGAATCTCTAGATCTTGCGAGGTGTAGACCGTTATGTTAACGAGGCTGTAGTTTCCTTCGATTCTCTCTCCATCGTAGGTCACCTTTTCTCCTGAATAATTCTCAATCCTGTTCATGTAAGTTCGCTCGAGTAGATCGGCGTAAAGGGCAACAAACTCTTGCTTTTCCTCGTTGGTTCGCTTCTTCCAGTGTCTTGCCAGAGAACGCCTTGCCATCTCGCGCCAATTAAAGCGCTCATCCGCGGCGAGGCGAATAAGTCTTTTTCTTTCCGGCTCCTTTTCCGGCTCCTGGAAAGCAGGGTCCTGGAGAATGGCGATGATTTTGTCGGTTGTCTGTCTTATGCTTTCAGTGGGCTCTCCTGCAAGTGCCACACCAGCCAGGCCAAAGATCAATAGGAAAACAATGAGGCCACGGCAGCAAGCGATACGGTACATGAGCTACTCCGAATAAAAGTTATTTGGTCAAAGAAAACCTGGCCCTTTGGGCCAGGTCCAGAAATACAAGGCGCAAGGTGCAAGGCATAAGGAGAAGATAAGTTTTATTTTATCGTTTTTGCCCTGTACCCTGTACCTTGAGCCCTGTGCCTTTCCCTTGGTGGTCGACTCAAAACCAAGTTCTCTTACTCTTTATTTGACCTTTCCAAATACATACTGTGAGACTAACTCCTCAAAATCTACAGGCGGTTGGGTCTCACGAATTTTGCCTCCCGGTGGGATGATTTCTTCAGCGCCCCCAGGAGTGATCTCCACGTATTTCTCGCCGATCAACCCCTTGGTCTTGATGGAGGCGATGGCGTCTTCCTGAATCTCGACGTCTTGGGAAAGCTGGATGACGATTTCGGCCTGATAGTCCGCCAAGGTGATCTTTTTGACCCGCCCCACCTCGACTCCAGCTATTTGAACGGAAGAGCCTGATCTAAGACCGCCGCTGTCTGAGAAAATGGCGCGAATCTCATATCCTTGCCCCCCGAAGACCTCCATCTTTCCCAGTTTAATGGAAAGATACCCCAAACAGACGATCCCGGCGATGACAAATAAACCCACCGCCAACTCAAGATCCAATTTTCTCATGTTCGCCCCCAGCTGTCAGAAGTCTAATCCATATTGGTTTTTGGTCCTTCGATGCTATTACCCAAAAACTGCCGGACGACGGGATTGTCCGATGCAAGAATCTCGTCGGGCGAGCCCGCGATTAGAACCCTCCCTTCGTCCAGCAAAGCCACCTTTTCCACGATACCGAAAATTTTTGGTATCTGGTGGGTAACAATTATTCCTGTGAATTTCAACCTCTGGTGACAGGAAGATATGAGAGCAAGAATATTATTGGCGGTGATGGGATCCAAGCCCGTTGTTGGCTCGTCGAAGAACATGATCTCAGGTTCCCTCACCAGGGACCTGGCCAGAGCCGCCCGCTTAATCATACCTCCGCTGATCTCCGCCGGATATTTTCTTTCCGAGCCAGTGAGTCCTACTTGATCCAGTTCAGAAAATACCCTCTCGCTTATTTCCTTTTCCGCCAATTTGGTCTTTTCTCGTAAAGGAAATGCCACGTTGTCAAATACCGTCAAAGAATCAAACAGGGCGCCTCCCTGGAAAAGAAAGCCGAAGCGACCCCGCAATTGTCCCAGCTCTTTAGACTTCAAACGGGATATATCCTGGCCGTCAACCAAAACCCGACCCCGATCAGGTTTCAATAAGCCGGCCACGTGTTTCATCAGGACGCTCTTGCCATAGCCGCTCTTTCCGATCAAAGCGACAATCTCTCCCTTGTCCACCTGAAGAGAGGCCCCCCTGAGCACTTCAAATCCATTGAAGGATTTATAAATATCTTCAACAGTTATCATGTCCAGACTCAGAAAAGTGCAGATGTCATGAAATAGTCCCAGACAAGTATCAATACAGATGAAAGAACCACTGCCTGGGTGGTGGCACGGCTTACTCCTTCAGCCCCGAAGCCGGTGTAAAATCCTTTATAACAACATACCCATGCTATTATCACGCCAAAACTGATGGATTTATATAATCCTCCGGTTATATCCTCCATATCAACATAGTTGACCATCTCGCCGAAATAGGTGCCCGGCCCAACTCCCAGAAGCTTTACTCCAACGACGTATCCGCCAAAGATACCGATGACGTCGAAAATGGCAGTGAGCAGTGGCAGGGCGATAAGTGCTGCGAGCAGGTTGGGGACAATGAGGTAGCGGTAAGGGTTGAGGCCCATCAGCTCCAAGGCATCGATCTGTTCGGTGATCCGCATGATGCCTATTTCAGCGGTCACGGCCGAGCCGGCCCTTCCGGTTACCATGAGAGCAGTTATAACTGGGCCCAACTCTCTTATTAGTGCTAAGGCCACCATCGGTCCGAGGAAAGCTTCGGAACCGAATCGCGTCAAGGTGTAAAATCCCTGGAGGCCCATGACCATACCGGTAAAAGCGCCGGTAAGTAGGATGACCAATGTAGATTGAAACCCAATGAACCCAAGCTGTTTGAGAAATCGGTAAAACTTGAGGGGAGGTGTTAAACCATAGAATACACCTTTGACAAGAAAGGCGCCCATGCGTCCTGTCCTGCGCAGACCAAACAGCGTTGTTGCACCCAACCTTCTAACTGCGTCCATGAACTAAGTATTGTCCTCTGAGATCTCTAACGGTCCCTATGGTAAATCAATGGTGAAATCTTCCAACACTGCATCAGCAAGAACGACATTTTGGTTGAGCTGAAATCTTTATTGCCTTGACAAAGGTTGGTTAATATAACACAAAGTTTTACGTGTTGCACCCGGCACCACCCCGAATGCACAGAGTCTCAACTGTCTTTTATTATTGATTAGCAAGAGAGATCGAATCCCATGGACTTGGTTTGGATTATTTGCTCCTTGGCAGGAGCTATCATTTGGCTGAGCATTGTGCTGTTGCCCTGGCGTCCCTGGAGTACACGCGAGTTCCTGGAGGCTG
Organism: Syntrophobacterales bacterium; assembly: GCA_050124835.1. GTDB lineage: Bacteria > Desulfobacterota > Syntrophobacteria > BM002 > BM002 > BM002. Next base: position 82,307 of record JASFEM010000001.1, read on the forward strand.
GATCTTCTGCTTCGGAAGAGGATCTTAGTGATATTACCGTGCTCATACCCGCCCGCAATGAAGCGGAGGTGATTCAAACCACTCTGCCAGCACTGAAGGCTCAGGGACCTGGTCTCAACATCATTGTAGTGGATGATCAATCCACGGACGGTACTGCGGAAATGGCACGTAAAGCTGCCGGGAATGAAGCTCTTGTTGTGTCCGGTGAGCCAGTGGAGGCTGGCTGGAGTGGCAAGCTCTGGGCCCTTGAGCAGGGTCGCAAGCACATAAAGACTCCCCTTACCCTGCTGCTTGATGCCGACATCCAAACCCACCCGGGCATCCTTAGCAAACTGCGGAAGGAAATGCAGGAAAAAGAGGTGCAGTTCATCTCACTTATGGCGTTGTTGCGCATGCAGAGTTTTTGGGAAAGGCTGCTGATGCCTGCCTTTATCTACTTTTTCAAATTGCTCTACCCCTTTCGCTTGTCAAATTCCACTTCCTCCAAGGTTGCTGCCGCAGCCGGGGGCTGCATTTTACTGGAGACGCGGCTGCTGGATGAGATGGGCGGTTTCAAAGTCTTGCGGGGAGAGCTCATCGATGATTGCGGGCTGGCGCGAAGGATCAAGACACGGGGCCACAAAACATGGATCGGTCTCACCCGTTCAGTTCGAAGTATTCGCTCCTATGACGATTTGGGGACAATTTGGAACATGGTGGCGAGAACAGCTTTTACCCAACTACACTACTCTTTTCTTGTGCTGGCCTTATGCACAAGCCTGATGGTGTTGAGTTTTGTGGTGCCAGGGCTTGGACTTCTGGTAACGAGTGGTATGGCGAAGCTCTTTTCAGCCCTCGCTTTGGCCATGATGATCCTGAGCTATCTGCCGACACTCAAATTCTACGGACTGCCTAATCGCTGGGCCTTAGCCTTGCCCCTGATCGGCACTCTCTACCTGGCCATGACCTGGACATCGGCCATACGGTATTGGCTGGGAAGAGGCTCGCACTGGAAGGGTAGGGCCTACTCAAATACCAGAAGCTAGGGGGAAACTGAGGGTTCTGGGTTCAGTTGTAGATTGGGGCTATTTCGTCAGGGAATGGCTCAGCCCTCAAGCGTTCGTATGGACTTAAGTGAACAACCGTTTTCTGAAATTTCAATTCAATTAAGCTATTTTGAGAATTGTACGATCTTTTCGTTCAGTTTGGCGATGAGTTCATCGAAGCCCTTGTTCTTGAGATATGAGGAATAATCAGCCCGTTTCAGAGAAAGATCGCTGACGCCCTGGGCGATGGCGTTGATGATACGCCATCTATTCTCCCTCTGATGCAGAACGTAGTCCAGCGTGACCTCTCCACCATCGGCCTTTATTAATACGCTTTTCACCAAAAGACGGCCTTTTCGGAGTTCTTCATTGGAAATTGTCTTGAAGCGTTCTCCAGAATAACCGTTGAAGTTTGCGGCGTACGTGGCAATACTCAGTTTGGTGAAGGTTTTGACAAATTCGGACTTTTGCTCTCCACTCATGTCCTTCCAATGCCTGCCCACCACGAACTTAGCTATAAAAGGTAAGTCATAACTGGATGTTACAATGGGATCGAGCCGTTGGTATCGGCCTTCATAACCAAGCTCATTCGCCTGTTTCATGACTGCTAGGAGTTCGGCGTGAAGATTTTCTATCACCTGAGTCGCACTATCTGCAGCGGCTACCGGTGAACCTGCCAGCAATAGCAAGGCGAAGATTGTTGCTATCTTAAACAGGCCAAATCCACCTCTTGAGTTCATTGACCACTCCATACTGACCAAATTGGGGCGAAAGTCTTTGGCAATTCGATCAAGCAGTAGGTTTGCTGCTTGCCTGGTATTCAATCTTATTTTTGTCAGAACACTCTGGGGTAGGAGCGGAATCCTCCCTAAGCATGTCAGGAACCATGGGGCCATCGGTACGCGGTCCCCGCAAATACACCCAGAGCGCTTTGAAAGGATGTTGGATCATATCGTTGACCGCACTCGGTTCAAATCCACTATGGAGCATGCAATGGGCGCATTTAACATTCCGGCCGGTACCGTACCTCTCCCAATCTGTATTTTCCATGAGTTCTTTGAAGCTGGAGGCATAGCGCTCGTCATCTAAAAGATAACAGGGCCTCTGCCAGCCGAAGATATTGCGCGTTGGATTCCCCCAAGGTGTGCACTGGTAGGTGCGGTTGCCGGCCAGAAAGTCCAGGTAAAGGACGGTATGATTGAACTTCCACCTGCGCCCCCCGCCAGCTTTAAAAATGTCGCGGTAGAGTTGCTTACTGGCGGTGCGCTGCAAAAAAACCTCTTGCTGAGACGCGCGTTCATAGCTGAAACCAGGAGCGACGGTAATACCTTCTATACCAAGGCCCATGGCAAAGTCAAAGAAGTCTGCAGCTTCCCGCGCTGTAATCCCCTCATACAGGGTTGAGTTTATGGTCACCCGGAATCCCTTATTGCGGGCCGCTCTAATGGCATCCACCGCCACATCAAATACGCCCTGCCGACGGACGATGGCATCATGACGCTCACGATTGCCGTCAAGGTGCACTGAAAAGGTAAGGTATGGGGATACCGTATAGTCATTCAGATGTTTCTTGAGCAGCAAGGCATTGGTGCAGAGATAAACAAATTTCTTTCGTTTGACGATGCCTGCAACAATCTGGTCCATGTCTTTGTGAAGCAGAGGCTCACCTCCGGCGATGGAAACCACCGGGGCACCACATTCATCTACAACCGAGAAACATTCGTCTACACTAAGATATTTGCTAAGAATCTCTTCCGGATGCTCGATCTTGCCACAGCCGGCGCATGTTAGGTTGCAACGAAATAGAGGCTCTAGCATCAAGACAAGAGGATAGCGCTTTCTGCCTCGCAACCTTTGCTTCAGGATGTAGTTAGCTACACGGTATTGCTGGATGAGAGGAACTCCCATCGTACGCTCCAGGGGTATTGGAATGATGGAATGTTGGAATAATGGGTCTAAAAGAATGAGTTTTTTAACTAATCTGCGGTGCGAGGGCACCATGTATAGCTAAGACGTTGTTCCTTCTGAACCCCATCATTCCATTATTCCACTATTCCAAGTTCAGTTAGCAGTCCCCCTTCGGGGGCAGCTCAAAGCCAAATCCCCCTATTTTTTACTTTTTAAGGGAGGACCAGCAACGACTATTCTTTCGTCTCTATTGAAGGTGAGACATTATCCTGACTGTCTTTGTTCCAACACAAATAACAAATAATTGATAACTCCTGATTGAATCTTGATTCAATCAGGAGTCAAAGTAATGGTGATTTCGGCAAACTGAAACGAATGGTTTCTCTTTCGCCGTCCATTTCCCACACGTTAAGCTTACCGCGATCGCCCAGCCTGTCCAAAACGTTTTGTACCAGAATCTCGGGGGTGGAGGCACCAGCTGTGATCCCTATTCTTTTCTTGCCACTGAGCCAGGCCGGATCCAGATCTGTGGCATCCTCGATCAAAAATGACGGCAGGCCGTTCTGTCCACCTGCCTCGCGGAGACGATTGGAGTTCGAGCTATAAAGGGCCCCCACCACCAGAAGTAGGTCCACTTCATGGGCAAGTTTTCGGACAGCGTTCTGCCGGCTTTGGGTGGCGTAACATATATCGCGCAAATCCGGCCCCTTGATGGCAGGAAAACGCTGTTTCAACGCGACGATCAACTCCCGGGTATCATCCATACTCAAAGTTGTTTGGGTGACATAGGCAAGAAGGTCGGGGCTCTTGACCGTTAGTGTTTCAACCTCGGCCACACTGGACAGCACGTGCACCGGACCTTCAATTCGACCTCGGGTGCCTTCGACTTCAGGATGGCCGGGGTGTCCGATAATGATGACCTCCATGCCCTGTCGGCTGTAACGCTTGGCTTGGAGATGTACCTTGGTGACCAGCGGACAGGTTGCATCAATGACTCTCAGTTCTCGTCTCTGAGCCTCTCGCACCACTTCGGTGGATACCCCATGGGCACTGAAGATAGTCAGCGAGCCCAAGGGGACCTCCGCGAGCTTTTCCACGAAGCGAGCACCTCGCTTTCTTAAGTTGCCTACCACATGTCGATTATGGACAATTTCATGCAGGACATAAACGGGTGTGCCATAAAGTTCCAGTGCGCGTTCCACGG
>JASFEM010000002.1:0-81208 GCA_050124835.1 Syntrophobacterales bacterium
GAATGGTTGCTTGCTTACCTAAGCTATCTCTCGACCCATCCCATATCACACATCTCACATCTCATGATACCTTTTGTGCGAGATTATAAAAAAAAAGAACCGCCCGTAAGGTCTCTCACCCCCCCCTGCCAGGCGGTCATTTGGTTTAAAAGTCCAAGGAAAAAGAGGTTGGGACTGATAATTCGAAGTCTTTTCTATTTCCCACGTTTTCGGTAAAAAGCAACGCTCACTGGAGAGTGCCGAAACATTTTATCTGCCACTGAACCCACCAGCAGGTGAGGATGATCGCTCTGGCCTTTGGAGCCCATTACAACCAAGTCAATTTGCTCCTCTTTGATAATCTTTATCAATTGGTCAAATACACTTCCCACTTTGAAGATGATTTTGATCTTTTCCTTTGGAAACCCAGAGCCATCTATCATCTTCTCCAATTGTGCGGTACCTTCCTCTTTAACCCCTTTGATGTAATCATCGACACTGACATTATAGCCCATAGCTTGAATGGTGCTGATACCCTCAACAGCCCTTTGGTTGATTACATTTGCAACCACCAGGTCAGCGTTTAGCTGGAGCGCTAGACGAGAAGCATAAGTGAACGTATCACCGCAGTAATCTGAAAAGCATATTGCCGTCAATATCTTATTTACTTCAGGCATGATAGCTCCCTGTTAGGTTTGGCCGGTTTAGCCAGTTTAGGCAGTTTGGCCGGTTTAGCCAGTTGGTGAGAATAGAACTCACTGTCTGCCGGCTTAACAGGCTTAACAGGCACAACCGGCTTAACCGATTCATTTCCCATCCTGTAAATCTCGAACCGGTAGGGCCCGGTAGTCTTTAGAGTGGCGCATCAGATCAGTGTAAGGATAGCCGCGCTGGAAGTTATAGACTTTGGCGCTTATGGTTCTTCTCTTAATTTCCTTACCCTTCATCTCAAAGTCTATGGTCATGGGTTCTGATGCCCAAACCCAGCCACAACTCAACCTGATCTCAGGTACGACTTTAACCTTCCGGCCGCAATCAGTCTCATATCCTTTATAGCTCTTGTCGCGCACGAAAAGGCTAGCAAGCTCCTCAATAGTAGGCATCCTCCAGTTATCGTATCTGGTGGGAATAAGGTAGGGAAATGTCCACCTGCAATATTTTTCGGCTTGCCGCCAGTCAATGTTACCCTGATTGTCGTTCTTGGCCCACATGACTCCCAGCTGGTGGTCCGTTACCGTGCCATCTCCATTGTCGGTAAAGCGCTCCCCGGAGAAGGCCAATGAGCTGCTCAATACAAGAAAAACTGTGATCAACCCGAGGATCAAAGCTCGATATCTGTTCATCTTTTCTACTCCTTGTGACCCTTCCTCTAGCTACTCCTTACTTATGCCGGGGCAGGAGCTGGAACCTGTGGCCTCCTTGGCCTTTGCAGCAGGTAGATCAAACCATAAAGGGCAAGGCCTATGAGGTACATCCAGTAACGCTTCTCATGGGCAACTCCAAACAAACTGGCAATCGCATCTGGCCGCATCAAAATGAAGGTGACAGCCAACAGCAAGGGTAATTCGTAGAACCTGTTCTTTGCCACAAACCACCCCTGCGTGGCCGAGGCAAAGGCAAAGTTTCCCAAACACGCCATGGCAAAAATTAACAAACCCGCTGGCCAGCTAGTAATATTGTGCAAAATCAGATCGGCGTTAAAGATGAACATGAAAGGCAAAATGGCCGTGCGGATATCGTACATGAATCCCTGGATGCCCGTAGGGATGGGGTCCGACTTGGCAATGGCCGCGGCAGCGTAAGCAGCCAGACCCACAGGCGGTGTGTCATCGGCCAAAATGCCGAAATAGAAGCAAAACAGGTGAGCAGCCATCAACGGAACGATGAAGTCGTACATAGCGCCAATCTCAACAATAGCCGGCGCTGTGAGTGAGGCCATAACAATGTAGGTGGCGGTGGTGGGTAGACCCATGCCGATGATCAGGCTGGCAACCGCGGTGATGATCAGTAGCAGATAGATGTTGCCACCGGAAAGGGTATCGATGATCTGGGTGATGAGCCCACCGAGGCCCATGGCCACCACTCCGACGATGATGCCGGCGGCGGCTGTAGCCAGGGCCACAGAAACCATATTCCTGCCACCCGCTGCCAGTGAGGAGAAGATGTCGACGATACTCTGTTTGAAGGCCGCACCGATGGGCTCTTTGTTGCGGAAAGCCTTCACCGGATTCTGAAATAACATAACCAGAGCCATGACCCAGATGGCATGAAAAGCGGCCAGCTCGGGTGAGTGTCGCACGACGATTAATTCATAGAGCAGCAGCAAGATTGGGATGAGGTAGTGAGCGCCACCGATCAGCGTTTTAAAAAATGGCGGCAATTCCGCCCGTGGTATACCCCTCAAACCCAGCTTGGAGGCCTCGATATGGGTGATGTAAAAGAGGGCCGCGTAGGAGGCAAAGGCCGGGACTGCTGCCGCCTTGATCACCGCGATGTAGGGAACGTTGACATACTCGGCAATAATAAAGGCCGCCGCACCCATGATGGGTGGGGCGAGCTGGCCGTCAGTACTGGCCGCCACCTCCACGGCAGCGGCTTTCTTGGCAGGATAGCCAACTTTCTTCATCAGAGGGATCGTGAAGGTGCCGGTGGTAACGATATTGGCGATGCTTGACCCGGATACCAGGCCGGTCAGGCCGCTGCCCACAATGGCAGCCTTGGCCGGTCCCCCTTTGAAGCCGCCCAGAAGACTCAAGGCAAGGTTGATAAAATACCTGCCAGCCCCTGCCTTGTCCAGCATAGCCCCGAAAAGAACGAATAGAAAAACAATGGTGGCCGAAACATCCAGGGGGATACCGTAAATGCCTTCGGTGGACATGGTCATCTGGCCGATGAATCGATCCAGAGAAACGCCCTTGAAAGCGATGAGATCAGGCATATAGGGTCCCAGAAAGGAGTAGGCGATAAAGCCGGTGGCAATGGCGGGGAGGGCTGGACCAATCACGCGGCGCGAGGCCTCCAGTAACAGGATTGTCAGCGCCAGGCCGAAAACAAGATCACGGGTATTGGGGGCTCCGTAGCGCTCGATGATCCCGCCAAAGTCAACCATAATATATATGGCGGAAACGGCCGCGATAATGGCGATTACATAATCCAGGACAGGAATCTTGTCAGTGGCAGAGAGGAATTTAAGGCCAAAACGTGTCTTCTTGAAAAAAGGAAAGTTCAAAAAGACAATCAGCAGGGCAAAACCAAGGTGGATGGCCCGAATAAAAACGGTGTCGAGAATGAGCCAACTGGCGATGGACAACTGGAACAATGACCAGATTATCGCTACGGTGGGAATGACAAATCTGGCACCGCCCTTTGGTAATCGACCGACTCCTTCTTCTTCTTCGGCCAACTTCTTTGCCAGTTCAAGACCTTCTTCCTTTTCATGCTCTTCCACGTTATTCATTTCATCACCCTAGATTTGAAAAGCTGTCGCGGCTAATTCTATTGATGGGTCTGATTCCACGTTCCCTGCAAGGAATGATGGAATAGTGGAACAGTGGAATATTGGGAGGAAGGGAACCTTTACAAAATATTCCACCCTTCCAATATTTCGCCATTCCAGACTTACAACCTAACCGAAGGCTGGAGAATTTGAAGATTGAAACGAAAGGCGGCGGAAATGTCCCGCCGCCTTTCTGAATAGTCACTAGTTTACATCATGCCAGCCTCTTTATAGTACTTCATCGCACCCGGATGAATGGGTGCCGACATACCTTCAAGCATATTTTCCTTGGTCAGGACCTGGTAGGCCGGATGCAACTTCTTGAAGTCCTCGAAGTTGTCGAAAACCTCTTTGGTGATGGCGTAAACCACCCGATCAGGCACCTTGGCTGAGGTGACAAAGGTGGCCTTCACACCAAAGGTCTGCACATCGCTCTTGTTGGTGGCTCCAGGGTATAGTTTGATTGGAATGAAGGCTTTAGCGTAGTAGGGGTACTTTTGCAGGAGCTTATCCACCCCGATGATGGGAACAAAGTGGACCTTTCTCCTGCCGGCGGTGGCCTCCTTGATGGCGCCGCTGGGATGACCCACCGTGTAGAAGAAGGCATCAATACGGCCGTCCTGCAGGAGTCCCGGGGCCTCAGCCGCCTTGACCCCCTCTGCATTCAGGTCTTTTTCATAGTCGATACCTGCATTTTCCAAACCGTCAATGGAATTCTGCCGCTGGCCGGAGCCCGGGTTTCCAATGTTCACCCGCTTTCCTTTGAGGTCCTGGATCGTTTTGATACCGGCATCATCTGCTGCCACCAGGGTTATGGATTCCGGATGGATGGTGAATACGGCCCGAAGATCTTTCTGGGGACCTTTATCCTTCCATTCAGCCAGTCCGTTGATGGCCTGGAACTGGCGGTCGGACTGGACCACACCAAATTCCAAGTCCCCGGCCATGACCGCATTGACGTTGAAGACCGAACCACCGGTCGATTCCACCGTGCAGCGGATATTGTAGACCTTTCTTTTCTTGTTGACGATTCTAGCAATGGCACCGCCAGTTGGATAATACACCCCTGTGATGCCGCCGGTTCCAATGGTAACAAAGGTGGTCTTCGCTACCACAGGAGCTGGACTAACCACAAGCCCAAGAGCCAAGCAAATGGTTGCGATTAAAGTTATCAATCCGATTCTCTTCATATGGTTTCTCCTATCTCTTGAGGTTGGACGTGTTTAACACGAGGCGGCCATACAAATCGATATCTCACCTCCTTCCATCTGGGCCCTATTCGCTTAGATTTTTGGTTTGAGTTCGGCTTTTTATGATTGGGAACGCGTAGCGTACCCCAACGAGGAAGTTTATGTGTTATTGCTGCGTACTATCTTACCCGTGTAGATTTTGATGTCAAGTACAAAGGGGGGGATGAATCTCTTGTTAGGCCGAGAAAAGTCGTTCTAATTGTTACGCATACTGATTTTATCTTCGTTTGCAGCGGCGATTTGGCAAGTGTCTCTGTCCCTTACTTGGGGGCGGGCACATACACGCCCTTTTCCTCCCACAGGGCCTCGCGTTCCCGTAAAATACGTAAAGTTTTCTTTGGATCCTGTATACTTATGGCAGTGAGAAGCGCGTTGACCAGGCTTGTGGCGGCAGTAAATGATTCAATAAAGGAGTCCAGCTCACAGTGGGCCGTGAGTACCCAGTGGGCATGGCGGGCCAGGGGAGAGAGAGGCGAATCGGTGATGGCTCCCACTCGGGCCCCTTGACGACGACCATGTTCTAGGATCTCCACGGTGAAGCGCGTGTAGCGGGGAAAGCTGATGCCGATAATCAGATCGCTTTTTGCCAGCCCCTGGAGGATGTCCCACAATTCTCCGTGCCCTGGCACCAAAAGCTGCGTCTCCTTTCCCAGAAAGCGAAGATATGTGGCCAATGTCAGTGCCGGGGCGTGAGCTCCCCGCAATCCCACTACAAAAATCCGTCTGGCCGTCTGAATCTGCCCAACCGCCTGCTCGAAGAGTTCGACCGGCAAATCTCTCAAGGTCTGAGAGAGGTTGCGGATGTCCTCCTGGAGAACGTTCATCAGGACATTTCCCTGCTCTCGCACGTGGTCAACGGCATGCTCCAGTCGCGTCACCGTTGAAAGTCGGTCCCTCAATCCCTCCCTGAACTTTTTCTGCATACCCGGATAGCCATCAAACCCTAAGGCCTGGGCCATTCTCACCACGGTGGCCTCGCTCACCTTCACCTTTTGGGCCAGCTGCGAGGCAGTGAGGAAGATTGCCTCCTCATAGTGATCCATGATATAGCGCATTATCCGCTGTTGGGACGGGGTCAGATGTATTCGCTTGTTGATTAGCAGTTCTTGAAAGGGCATGAAAAAAATCCTTCACAGAAAAAATTTATTGCATTTTTACTTAACAATTTACTAGTATTCAAGTCAAACTAAAAATGGTACTGTCCGTGGTCAGTTCCGTTGCGGTGAAAGGAGACTTCAAGCACCATGGTGAGTGTAAAGCAAATCAAAGAAAAGCTCAAACAGGTAGATTCTACCAAGATATTCTTCACCGATCTCAACGGTAGGAACCGGAGTCTGCCGGTCAACCCTGCAAACATGGATTCTATCATCAAGAAAGGGGTCGGTTTCGACGGTAGCTCCATTGCCGGAATCGCCCCGATTGACGACAGTGACCGGCTCCTGTTGCCCATTCAAGACAGCTTCCGGATTATAGAATTCAAAGATGAGAAACAGGGCTTTTTTATAGCCAAAATTCAAAATGCACAGGGTGGAAGATCAAAATCTGATTCCAGGGCCGTGCTGGAGCATGTGGTTGATCAGGCTGAGTCAGAGTTCGGTTTTAGATTCTTTTTGGGGCCCGAACACGAGTTTTTTTTGCTCACCTGCGACTGTTTCACCGAGAATATCCACTCTGACAATGCCGGTTATTTCCATTGCGATCCCCATGACAAAGGTGAGGTGGTCAGGAATAACATCATCAAGGTACTGGATAAGTGTGGCATAAAGTATGAAAAAGCGCATCATGAGGTTACGGCGTCGCAGCACGAAATAAACCTGGAGTGTCTGGATCCCTTGGGGGCTGCCGACCGTACCGTGCTATTCAACTATGTGACCCAGAAAGTAGCAGCGGAAAATGGCCTACACGCCACTTTCATGCCCAAGCCCTTTGATGGACAAAACAGAAATGCCTTCCATATTCACCTCTCCATGCTGGACAAGAAGGGGAAGAATCTGTTCTTTCAGGCAAAGGCAGAATATAATCTGAGTAAGACCGCCAGGCAATTCATGGGAGGCATCATAAAATATGCCCGAGAGACCTCCATTGTGATGGCATCAACTTTCAATTCATATAAGGCCTACGTGGTCGAGAGGGAGGCTCCGGTGGTAAGGGGATGGGGGCTGAAAAACAGAAGCTCCATGGTGAGGGTACCCTATGCGAGTAGCCCGGATAGTACGAGGATAGAGCTCAGAAACCCTGATCCCACCGGTAATCCTTACTTGCAGATGGCAACCCTCATCGGTATGGGTCTTCAAGGCATAAGAGAGGATCTTGATTGTGGCGAGCCAGACATGGGCAGCACTTACAAGGTCAGAAGGAAATATCGCGTCTGGGACAAAAGGTATCTTCCCAAGTCCATGTTCGAGGCCCTGGTGGAGGCCGAAAAGAGTAAATTTCTTAAAGGCTTATTGGGAGAGCGAATATACAACAATTACATGGCCCTCAAGATTGCAGACTGGGAAGAGCACAGAACCCATGTTACGCCCAGAGAGCATGAGAAGTATTTGAGCATATAAAGCAGCTGGCAGCAGAAAGATTCTGATAGATGACCAATAACGCTATGCGCTTGGCGCTACGCGAGAATTAAGGAGAGAGATTTAATGGAAAAATGGATCGAGCAACTACAACATAGTGTAAATACCCTCGAAAAGCTCAGGGAGTACGTGGATGTCACTCCTGAGGAGGAGAAGGGTATCACCACACTCAACACCAAATGGGGCACGACACCCTACTTTGCTGCTCTGATGGATCGGAATGATCCCAACTGCCCAATCAGAAAGCAAGTCGTACCTTCTCTCAGGGAAAAAGAAAACCGTTACGGAATTCCAAATTACCTGATCTGGAAAGAAAATCGCGACACCGACGAGGTCAGACCCGACAGCATTGCCAGGCAGTACCATGACCGCATTGCCTTTACCGTCACCGACATGTGTGCCAACTATTGCCGGCACTGTTTCCGCAAAGAACTGGTTGTAGACCGTGACCTCAAACTTCGTATGGATGTGGAGGAGGGGTTGGCGTGGATTCAAGAACATAAAGAGATTCGCGATGTCCTCATCACCGGGGGTGACCCTTTTATCCTTTCAGACGAAAAAGTCGAATACCTTATACGAAAGCTGCGTGAAATCCAACATATCGAGATGATTCGCTTCGGTACCCGCACACCCATTGTGCTCCCGCATCGAATTACCGAAGGTCTTAAGAAGGTGCTGAGCGGTAATCACAAAGTACCAATTTGGGTAAACACCCAGTGTAATCATCCCAATGAAATCACCGAAAAGACTGCCGAGGCAGTTTACGATCTGCTCTCTTGCGGTGTCAATGTGGGCAATCAGGCTGTTCTCCTAAAGGGTATTAACGACGATGTGGAAACCTTCAGAAAGTTGCACCAAAAACTTCTGGCGGTCAGGATTCGCCCCTATTACGTCTTTTACTGTGAACCGGCACCAGGAATAGATCATTTCCGCACCCCGGTTGAAAAGGGAGCTGAACTCATTCGAGATGCGCTTCGCGGTCACACGTCCGGTTTGGCCCAGCCCATGTATGTCATTGCCACCAATATTGGCAAGATTCCTCTTATGCCCGACTATTACATTGTTGACAAAAATGAGAAAGAATACACCCTGCGAAATTATAAAGGCGAAATAACCACACTGCCGAATATTCCCGAGTAACTTTTCAACTGGTTTGGCCGGCGGCGATGCATCCCGCCCCACAATTTTACTTGGTGTTCCAAACGACTGAAGGGGTGGAGTTAATAGCCGCCCGCCAAAATGGTGGTTCTTCAATGACTCAAATCGTTGGCATTATTCCTGCCCGCTACGACGCCAAACGACTTCCAGGCAAACCATTGGCCATCATCCAAGACCGACCCATGATTCAACACGTTTACGAGCGTGCTGTTAAAGCGACCACCTTGCAGCGACTGGTAGTGGCCACGGATGATCCGAGAATTGAACGCGCAGTTGCTAAATTTGGTGGAGAAGTGCTTATGACCTCCCGTGACCACCCCAGTGGCACGGATCGGGTTGCCGAAGCCTCCCGCCAATTGATGCTCCAGGACGATGCCATCGTGGTCAACATTCAAGGTGACGAACCGCTGGTTCAAGCTGCGATGATTGACAGCCTAACCCAGATCCTCCAAAAAAACAGTGATGTTCCCATGGCCACTCTCGCCTATCCGGACACAGACAGAAATGATCTTCTCGACCCTGACGTTGTCAAGGTTGTCCTAGACGCAAAGGGGCGAGCGCTGTATTTTTCTCGTTCTCCCATTCCCGCCGTCCGAGATGAGTCCTCCCCTCCACCCTACTACAAACACCTGGGGTTTTATGGTTACCGCAACGGCTTTTTGCAGGAGTTCACCAAGCTCTCCCCTGGAGTTTTGGAGCAACTGGAAAAACTGGAGCAACTTCGTGCTTTGGAACACGGTTTTTCCATCTCGGTGGTCATCACGTCATCTGACTCCATCAGTGTGGACACCGCTGAAGATCTCGCCCGAGTCCGCAAAATCATGGCGCAATAGTACAGGATTTCTTCCAGTTTAACTGTCCATAAAACAGGTGATTTTAGCCTTACTTAAAAGGTTTTTTTGGCTAGCTAAAATGCTTGCCTTACTTCATTAAAACGATTATGTTGATTGATTCGTGGACATCAGTTGTTGCCTGATTCATCAGGTAATGAGGTGACTTTAATGAGATTTGACCAGCCCCGCGCTACCCTGGTCTTGGAAGACGGCACAGTATTCTATGGGCAGGCCTTCGCTGGCGAGGGCGAAACCCTCGGCGAAGTAGTCTTCAACACCGCCATGACGGGTTATCAGGAGGTGCTAACCGATCCATCTTATAAAGGTCAGATAGTGACCATGACCTATCCTCTCATCGGCAATTACGGGATTAACGACGAGGATATGGAATCACTAGCCATTCAGGTGGAGGGCTTTATTGTCCGTGAGTACCTACCTTATCCCAGCAACTGGCGAAGTGAGAGAACGCTTAAAGCCTTCTTGGAGGAAGCCAATATTATCGGCGTTGAGGGTATCGATACGCGCGCGCTCACCAAACACATTCGTACTGCCGGTGCCATGAAGGGCATCATTTCCACCGGGGATAAAGCACCCGAAGCGTTGCTCAAGAAGGTGCAGGCCTATCCTGGCCTGGTGGGTCGTGACCTGGTTGGAAAAGTCACAACCTCTTCTCCTTACTTATGGGATGGAAAACAAAAGCCGCTGCCGTGGAAACCTGGGATGACTGGCGCCGATGTCTGGCCTGATTCGAGCCATCCCTACAAGGTCGTGGCTTTCGACTATGGCATCAAGTACAACATCCTCCGCAATATGATCAGCCGCGGCTGTCATATTATTGTGCTTCCTGCCCAGGCGCAGCCAGCAGACATCCTGGCACTGGAACCAGATGGCCTCTTTCTCTCCAACGGCCCGGGCGATCCGGCGGCGGTAACCTATGCCATTGACGCGGTTCGCTCTTTACTTCCCGAACTCCCGATCTTCGGCATCTGCCTCGGCCACCAACTCCTGGGGCTGGCCATGGGAGGCACCACCTTTAAGCTCAAGTTCGGCCACCGCGGTGGCAACCAGCCAGTCAAGGATCTTCTCACAGGCAAGGTTGAGATTACTTCCCAAAACCACGGTTTCTGCGTTGATATTAAGTCACTTAAAGATAAGGATGTGGAACTCACCCATATTAATTTGAATGACCAGACCCTTGAAGGTATGCGGCACAGGACGTTACCCATTTACTCGGTTCAATACCATCCGGAAGCCTCTCCCGGCCCCCACGATGCCAGTTACCTTTTTGATGACTTCCTCACCCTTATGCAGAGAAAGAGTTGGTAATGTGCAGCAATCCTGGCAGCGGAAACGCGGAGATTAAAGTGGCTGGCCTTATTCTTCAAAACAAACAACTCCAATTCAACCCAATCCATGCCTAAGCGAACAGACATAAAGAAAATCCTAATAATCGGTTCGGGTCCTATTATCATCAGTCAAGCATGTGAATTTGACTATTCCGGCACCCAAGCCTGTAAGGCCCTGCGGGAGGAGGGTTTCGAGATTGTTCTTATCAACAGTAATCCCGCCACCATCATGACCGACCCAGAGATGGCTCACCGGACCTATGTTGAACCCATCACCCCAGAATGCGTTGCCAAAGTTATCGAAAGAGAAAGGCCCCAGGCGCTGCTACCAACGTTGGGAGGCCAGACAGCCCTGAACGTTGCGGTGGCAGTGGGTGAGATGGGAGTTCTGGATAGCTGTGGGGTGGAAGTCATTGGTGCCTCCCTGCCGGTGATCAAGAAAGGGGAGGATCGCGAGCTTTTCCGGAACGCCATGGAAAAGATAGGTCTAAGGGTGCCTGCCAGTAGGATTGCGCGATCTATGGCAGAGGTTCGTCAAGCGGGTGAAGAGATCGGCTTTCCTCTCATCATTCGCCCATCCTTCACACTGGGAGGCACTGGTGGCGGGGTCGTTTACAACCGAGAAGATTTGGAAAATATGGCCCGGGCGGGTTTGGACGCCAGTATGATCGGCACAATCATGCTGGAAGAATCGGTCTTGGGGTGGAAGGAATTTGAATTGGAGGTTATGAGGGACCACATGGACAATGTGGTCATCATCTGTTCCATCGAGAATTTTGACCCTATGGGTGTCCACACGGGTGACAGTATTACAGTAGCACCGGCCCAGACCCTCACCGACCGCGAATACCAGGCCATGCGGGATGCGTCAATCGCCGTGATCCGAGAGATTGGCGTGGAGACGGGGGGCTCAAACATTCAGTTCGCCATCAACCCGGAAGACGGTGAAATGGTTGTCATTGAAATGAACCCCCGGGTTTCACGCTCCTCCGCGCTTGCCTCCAAGGCCACCGGCTTCCCCATCGCCAAAATAGCCGCCAAACTGGCCGTTGGTTATAGCCTCGACGAGATTGCCAACGATATCACCCGAGAGACGCGAGCCTCTTTCGAACCCACCATTGACTATTGCGTCGTAAAAATTCCTCGCTGGACCTTCGAGAAATTTTCTCGCACGCCTGATTACCTCACCACAACCATGAAATCGGTGGGTGAGACCATGGCCATCGGGCGTACGTTCAAGGAAGCTTTACAAAAGGCGGTGCGCTCCCTGGAAATAGGTCGCTATTCCTTGGACAGTGTTTTGACTCCCGAGTCTCATGAAAAACAAGAATATTTAAGTCTCATCCGTCAAAAGCTGCGTGAGCCAAACTCGGAGCGGCTTTTTTACCTGAGCGCTGCAATGAAGGCGGGCATCGAGCTGGAAGAAATCTACCAACTCACCAAGATTGACCCCTGGTTCCTTTACAATATCAAGGATGTTTTGGACTTTGAAACGTACTTGACGCAACAGCCCTTCTCCGAAGATCTCTTGCGACTGTCGAAAACTTATGGCTTTTCCGATCGCCGCCTGGCGGAACTCAGCGGCACTGATCAGGACACCATCCGCCAACGCCGGCTGCAGACTGGTATCATTCCGGTCTACAAGCTGGTGGATACTTGCGCTGCGGAGTTCGAAGCGTATACACCCTATTATTACTCCACCTATGAATCGGAGGATGAATCACAACCGGCAGATGTCCGCAAAGTGATGATCCTTGGCGGAGGTCCCAACCGAATCGGCCAGGGTATTGAATTTGACTACTGCTGTGTCCATGCCTCCTTTGCCCTGCGTGAAGAGGGGGTGCAGTCCATCATGGTCAACTCCAATCCGGAGACTGTGAGCACCGACTATGATACCTCCGATAAACTTTACTTTGAGCCCCTCACCTTGGAAGACGTTCTCCACATTATCCAGCGCGAATCACCGGACGGTCTAATTGTTCAGTTTGGTGGCCAGACCCCGTTGAATCTTGCCGTACCTCTGGCCCAGGCTGGAGCGCCAATTATCGGCACCACCCCAGACAGCATCGACCAGGCTGAAGATCGAGAACGGTTCCAAGCCCTTCTCAAGAAACTTGGCCTGCGGCAGCCAAGAAATGCAATTGCAAGTAGCGCTTCGGAAGCCCTGGAAGCGGCTGCTCAAATTGGCTATCCTGTCCTGGTTCGGCCCTCTTACGTCCTGGGCGGTCGCGCCATGGAAATTGTTTACAGCCAAGAGCATCTGAAGGCCTACGTTCACGAGGCGGTCCATGTTTCTCCAGGCCATCCAATCTTGGTGGACCAATTTCTCCAGGACGCCATCGAGATCGATGTGGACGCCATTTCCGACGGCAAGACCACGGTAATTGGCGGTATCATGGAGCACATCGAGGAGGCAGGAATCCATTCCGGTGACAGCGCCTGCGTACTTCCTCCCATCAGCATCTCCGACGAACTCATTCAGGAAATTAAGTCCCAGACCAGGGCGTTGGCAGAGGAACTCAGGGTGGTGGGGTTGATGAATATCCAGTACGCTGTCAAAGACAACATGCTCTATGTTCTCGAGGTAAACCCGCGGGCCTCCCGCACCGCACCTTTTGTCAGTAAGGCGATCGGCGTGCCCCTCGCCAAACTAGCTACCAAGATCATGTTGGGAAAGACCTTGGCTGAACTCGGCTTTACTCGTGAGGTGGAGCCGGCTCATCTGGCTGTTAAAGAGTCGGTATTCCCTTTCATACGGTTCCCCGATGTTGACATCCTCCTCGGCCCTGAAATGAAATCCACCGGTGAGGTCATGGGAATTGATAAGACCTTTGGCATGGCCTTCGCCAAAGCCCAATTGGCGGCAGGTTACTCCCTGCCGTTGGAAGGAAACGTATTTGTCAGCGTCCGCGACCAGGACAAGCCGGCCATCTTGCCAGTGGCTCGTGAATTCGCTCAAATCGGCTTCGGTATTTTTGCCACTCGTGGCACCTCGGCTTTCTTGTCAGAGCATGGTGTTCGAAACCGAATGGTAGCCAAACTGAAGGAGGGACGTCCTCACGTCATCGACCACATCAAAAACGAGGAGATTAACCTGGTCATCAATACCAGTACCGGCAGCAAGACTGCTTCCGACGCCTATTTGATTCGCCGGGCCACCTTGGTTTATAATCTGCCATATGCCACAACCATTGCCGGCGCCAGAGCCTTGGCCCAGGCCATCGGAGCTTTGTCCAGTGGTGAACTACAGGTGACTTCGCTGCAGGAATACCATGGAGCCGATCTGAAGATTTAGAAAGTAAGGGATTGGAGATTGCAGATTTTAGATTGCGGATTGCAGATTGCGGATTGAAGGATTGGGGAATTAAAGAACGAGGGAATAGGATAGGATTAGGCAGAAATGCTACTTTAATCCCTGAATTCAGATATTTTAGACACTTTAGACATCTTAGACATTTACTAGGATCTCATCTTGCGGAACCATATAATAATCCCTGGCGTTAGACCAAAGGAAGAGTGCGGCATCTTCGCCATTTATGGACACGAAGACACTGCCCGCCTCGCTTACTTCGGTCTTTATGCCCTCCAGCACCGAGGCCAGGAAAGTGCTGGTATCAGCGTTGGCGATGGCCGATTGATGCGCCATCACAAGGGCATGGGACTTGTAAGTGAGATCTTCAGCGAGGATATCCTCGCCAGTCTGAAAGGGTATCTTGGTATTGGACACGTGCGCTATTCCACCACCGGCTCATCCGTGCTTGTCAATGCGCAACCCTTCTGCATCAGTCACTCCGGCTGTAGTCTCGCCCTTGCCCACAACGGCAACCTGGTGAATGCACATAACCTTCGATGCGAACTGGAAGAACGCGGCTCAATATTTCAAACAACCATGGACAGTGAGGTGATTGTACACCTCATTGCGCGGCAGCTTGTTCGTGGACTGGAAGAAGCACTCTTGATTGCCTTGAGTGAGGTTAGAGGGGCTTTTTCGCTGGTAATCGCCACAGAAGACCAGATCATTGGCGCCCGCGACCCCATGGGCTTCCGGCCTATGTGCCTGGGAATTATTGACGACAGCGCCTACGTCATTGCTTCTGAAACCTGTGCGCTGGACTTGATAGGAGCACGTTACCTGCGGGATGTAGAGCCCGGCGAGGTTGTTTTTATCAATGAAAATGGGCTTAGATCCCGACGCTTGGCCGATACTGGCCGAAGCGCTTTCTGCATTTTTGAGTTTATCTACTTTGCCCGCCCCGACAGCAATATTTTTGGACAGAATGTCTACATGGCCCGCAAACGACAGGGTTACGAGATGGCCCGAGAGTATCAGGTGGGTGCCGATATCGTTATGCCTTTTCCTGACTCAGGCAACTATGCAGCACTTGGCTTCGCCGAAGCCTCTGGCATACCATTGGAGATGGGCGTAATACGCAACCATTACGTTGGCCGCACCTTTATCGAGCCCACCCAAGCCATGAGGGATTTTCATGTCAAAGTGAAACTGAATCCGGTACGGCCTTTGTTGAAAGACAAGCGACTTGTCATCGTGGAAGACTCCATCGTTCGAGGAACCACCACTCGAAATCGTGTGAAGACCCTCAGGCAAGCAGGCGCCGAGGAAGTCCACATGACCGTTAGCTGTCCGCCGCACCGTTATCCATGCTTTTATGGCATTGACTTTCCGACCCGCAAGGAACTGATCGCATCCACCCACTCTGTTGAGGAAATCAAGAAGTTCTTGGGACTCGATAGTCTTCACTATCTTAGCCTTGAGGGACTCTTGCGAGCTATCAATATGGAAAGTGCGGGCTTCTGTCTCGCCTGCTTCAACGGAGAGTATCCGGTCAGTTTCGCGGAGGACCTCCATAAGCACTGCCTGGAAGCGAACGCGATCTCGCTCCAAAAGGTCTAATCGAGGAATCTCCTATTTTATAACTTCTTCTAGAAGGTACGATCCGATGGTAATGCCAAACAAGAAAAGTCTCCGCCGGGGTTCAGCTAAGATCATCAACGAAGCAAAGGATGTACTCCGAATCGAAGCGGAGGGCATATTTAATCTCATTGACCGAGTGGGACCTGAATTTGCCGAGGCAGTTCACTGGATTTACGAATCTCGCGGACGGGTAATCGTCACTGGCATTGGCAAGTCTGGAATAGTCGGCCGCAAGATCGTTGCCACCCTTAACAGCACTGGTACCAAATCACTGTTCCTGCATCCAGTGGAGGCCATGCACGGTGATCTCGGCATGGTCGGTTCTGACGACATTATCCTGCTCCTATCCAGTAGCGGTGAAACCGATGAGTTGAGAGCGATTCTCCCCACCTTGAAGGGCTTAGGCACCGGAATCATCTGCTTCACCGGCAATCCCGACTCAACCCTGGGCCGCAGCAGTGATCTGACCATCTACGCCGGAGTGGAACGTGAGGCTTGCCCTTTAGGCCTGGCTCCCACTGCCAGCACCACTGCCATGCTGGCTTTGGGAGATGCTCTGGGGGTGGCGCTCATCAACAGGCGCAAATTTCGGCCCGAGGATTTTCGCCGCTGCCATCCAGGTGGTGCTTTGGGAGAGCGACTTCAGGTGCCCATCGAAACCATCATGCGTACTGGCTCCAATATTCCGCAGGTCTGGAACAACACCTTGGTGGCAGAGGCTCTCAAAGAGATGGATGCCAAGGGATTAGGAGCGACTTTGGTGACAAGAGACACCGCTCAATTGGAAGGCATAGTCACTGATGGCGACCTCCGCCGCGGATTATGCAAGTATGACCAACTACTAGAAAAGCCTGTGACCTCAATCATGACGCCAAACCCCAAAACCGTCTCGGTAAAGGGTTCGGTGGCAAACGCCTTAGAAATCATGGAACAATACCAGATCACGGTATTGCCTGTTACCGGTGGGCAGGGCGAACTGTTGGGAATTATCCACCTCCACGACCTTCTCGGAAAAGGACGCATTAGGTTTACCCTGTGAGGAAATTCGAAATCCGAAGCACGAAGCACGAAACAAATCCAAAAATTACGGAATTAGGGAATTGAAGAATTGAGAAATTAAAAGATTAGGTGTCATTCTTTTTCCAATACCTGAATTCCTAAATCCGAAATTCCTGAATTTTTTGTATTTCGATATCCGGATTTCGGATTTTAACGACCTCTAAGGTTTTAGGCGCTCGACAGTAAGACCAAAAATCCTATCAGGATTTGATCAATGGACCAAAGCGTAACTCCCAGAGGTCTCATCTGCTCCTTGGCACTCGTGGAAAATCCGCGAAACCATGGCGCATATCAGGGACTCGAACAACTGATATCTCGCTTAAAACCCGCTGTTGCTGGGTTTCTACTGGATCCCATGTATTGGAGTCCAGACTCAAACTACTGCGGTCCGGTCTCAGCGTCCTTGTTGGAAGAGGTGATTGGGCTGATGCCACCAGGGTACCCCCTATGGGTTCGAATTACCGGGAGAACTGCTGAGCAGACCATACACATTTGCCGGCAGCTGGAAACAATCTGTCGCCGCCTTAAATACGAAGGTCCCCTCGCTTGGGTGGACACCCCACTTTATTACCACAGCAATCGCGGCCTTCCCGAGCACTACCAGGCGCTACTCTCAGAAACGCAGTTCAGCCTAATTGCCGACAACGATCCGAAATTGATCCGCAAGATTGGTGGCAGGTCAAAGCGAAAAAACGTCCGCACAAGTATTCTTAAGGAGTTGAGCCAACAGGTTCGGCTGGTTGGACTTCTCCATAGAGGGGGTCTCCAGAGGTGCCTAAATTACCAGAGAGCCGTTCGAGGCCGTCCCGGTTTTCAAATTTACGACGCAGGCGAGCGAAGTTTCTTAGAGCGACCCAGCTCCAGTGGGGTCGTCTCTGTGGGCGCAAATCTTTTGCCTTACGAGTGGCGGACCATTACCCTCGCATCCCTCAACTTGGACGAAAACCACTCGGGCCATCCTGGTCGTTTTCGTCACCTCTGGGAAACCGGGTTGCGGGTCAGGACTCTGCAGAAATTTTATAGCCACGCACCCACCCGAATTATCCCCGCAGTATTGGCTGCCTGGGGGTTGATCCAGGAAAACGGGCACAGCTTGTCCCCCGAAGAAAAGAATGCGGTGAATCTGATCCTGGAACACGTTCCAGAACCCTGAAGTACTGCAAAGATGAGACGGTATTGGTATTCTCTAATCCAATAGCCAGCCGAGTTTTATAAACGATGGATGCCCGTGGTCAGTTGCCGACGCCGAGGTATGTCTCCCCTTTTCAGACCGGCGGATTGGCCCGGTCGCTTGAAAATCTCTGCTTATCGCGTTAGCATGAGTTTTTATGCGGGTCACATCTGGATACCATAACTCATGCAAGCATATACAACTGACTACTGAAAACGGACCACGGACATCACTTAATGTATACAAACTTCATTTATTTCATAGTTGTCCTCCTTATCTTTTCCACCCAGCAACCTTCTTTAACACCGCGACTTTCACTACCTCTTACGATCTGCGCCAGCCTTTTTCTGCTTTGTCTGTTTGCCCTGATTAACCGTCGGGTTTTCAACAGGCTGGCGGCAAGAATGTCTGAAGTTGCGGTCAGTACTTATTTACCCGTTCTCTACCATCGAACCGTGAGCCGTCAATCGCTCCTGGCCCTTCTGTTTTTCTGTCTCCAGGTTTACCTGCTCGACATCAAATTTTATCTGACGAGTGTTGGCCTTTTCCGGGTCAGCTTTACCCTTCAGGGATTGGCTGCCCTAGGTTTATTCCTGTTCCACCTGACCATTATCTGGTTGTATAGCCATGAGTGCCACTGCCGCTTTTCCGGCAGCAGCTGCGCAAGATCCTCAATGGTTACTGCCAACCTTAAGTTCAATCTGGCCATTCTCTTGCCCTGGCTCCTCATTTCAGGCAGCTTTGACTTCATTCAACTCCTGCCGGTCGGCTCCATTCACGATCAACTTAACACCCCCCTCGGCCAGGTTCTCTTTTTTGCTTTCTTGCTGGTCCTTTTTATGGTTTTTGCGCCACCCCTTGTTATCCGTCTTTGGAGTTGCAAGCCGTTGCCACCCGGATCCAAAAGGTCTCTCATCGAAAAGTTTTGCCAAGAACAGAATTTTCAAGTGCGAGAGATCGTTCTGTGGCCAAGTTCAGGAGGTGTCTTTCTTACGGCAGGAGTAATGGGATTACTCCGTTATTTCCGCTATCTTCTGGTAACCGATGGCCTCCTTAATATCCTCAGCGACGATGAACTGCGTGCGGTACTGGCTCACGAAATGGGCCACGTAAAAGAACGACACCTTTTCTTTTACCTCATCTTCTTGCTGGGCTATCTGATCCTTGCTTACCCTCTCTCAACTGTTTCATTTCTTTTGGTCCTAACCAGCGATCTGCCATTGATATTGCTGGGCAAAGGTGATCCTGAATACCTCACCTTTATATCCGTGCTCTCTACGCTGCCGCTTCTACTTCTGCTTGTTTTTTACTTTCGCTTCCTTTTTGGTTTTTTCATCCGCAACTTTGAACGTCAGGCTGATCTGTATGTCTTTGGTGTAATGGGCAGGCCGTTTCCGCTCATATCCGCCTTGGAAAAGGTAGCTTTATACAGTGGTAATATTCGGGATGTCCCCAGTTGGCATCACTTCAGTATCAAACAACGGGTTGACTTTCTGGCGGCTGCGGAAAGCAACCGTTCTTTGCTCAGACGTCACCGTCTCAAACTCAGGAGAGCTTTAGTAGGTTACCTGGCAGGAGTTGCAGCGGTGGGCGTTATTGGCTACCTTTTTCACATCGGGGCTCTTGGCACCAATCTCAACGAACAGCTCAACATCAAAGTCCTAACCAGTCTGGTGCAGCTGGAACCAAAGAACCCTCAGGTGCGTCTGAGACTTGGAACCTTATACTATTCTCGAAACAACTTGACAGATGCCGTATTTCATTTGGAGCGTGGGCTGGAATTAGATCCTGACAACCTCGAGATCATCAACAACCTGGCCTGGATCCTCGCCACTAGCAAAGAGAGAGCCTTTTTCCAGCCACAGCGTGCCCTCGCCCTGGCCCAAAAGGCGGCAGCCGGTTCTCAGGAAGCTTATATCCTCGACACCTTGGCAGAGGCTTATCATGTCAACGGCCAGACCGAGGAGGCGCTAGCTGCCGCTGAGCAAGCGCTGGCGGTAGCTTCTGAAAACCGTTCTTATTACATGAAACAGGTGGAACGATTCCGCGCCATAGTTCAAGAACGCTAATCCGGAGAGAACCGTGAATTCGCAGTGCAATGAGAATTTTGAAGTAATGCGGGATTATGAGCTCTTAATATCTGAGCATCGTGCTCATATTGTGGAGTGCTGAGCTTATGGGGGCAGAAAGGTTGTAGCGATGGTTGGCGAGGATGTCATCAGCGTCACTATTGGTAATCAGCCATGGGCTGAATTCCGAAGCGCGTCCCAAGTCTTCCACGATCTTATCCATGAGGGCGACCGCATCAATGGTCTGTAATTGCACCACGAATCCCACCCGCACGGTTTTGAAAATTTCATACATGACATGGGCCACGCCCTGGCTGTAATAAAAATAGTTGTCCGCCCGAAAGTGGCTAACCTTGGAGCCATCCGTTTCTTCATGTTTCACTAAATTCTCGTGACAGTTACCGAGAAGGTCTTTGTAAGAAGCTACCAGAGAAAGCAGGTTGTCCGTGCGATAGTAGAATCGGCTTCTACCCTTTTTCAGGTTATTAAGAAATGCTCGTAGCTCCTCGAGGGCAGCTTTATATTGGCTTTCCGCTGATGGAAACCAGAATTGATCGGCTCTGTTCATCAGCAGGTTTACCGCCTCTACCAGATGAGGATCGTAGGCGTCGGCGTCTCCGAACCGCGTCAACGACTCCTTCAACTTTATCGCGGTGTAACGGCTCGCCTCCAGAACGCCGAGCTGAAACTCGTTGACGTTGTCAGTTAGTCTCCCAACTAACAGATCATTTGGGCGCCAACCCCAGAAGCGACCATTGAGTTCATAATCCAACACCTCAATCAGCGTCTCGGTAAATGCCACCCCAGGTATCTCTTGCCTGGGTTTTTTCGGCGCTTCGACCGCCGGAGTTAGCCTGGGCTCCTCTTCTGCCTCCTGCTCAACGGCAGGAACTACCGCTGTCTTTTGCTCGGGGACAGACGTTTCCACCTCTGCCATCTGCTCAACTGCAGGCTCCTCTTTGGGCTCTTCTACCTGCGTCTCAGGCTCGGCAACAACCTCTGGGCTTTCCTGCGGCGAAGGCTGCGGTGGAGTTTCCTTCTCACAGCCGGATAGCAGAAAACAAGCAAACAGGACTATTCCGACGTTGCAAAGGAACATGCCAAAGATGCGAACCGGCCACGCCCGAAAACTATTATTGGTTCGGGACAGTCCTCGCCTACGCTTCATGGAATTGAGCCCCCCGGCTCTAACTTACTGGTGCAGCGGATTCGCCCAGGTAGGTTGCGCAGGCATCCTGAGACTCCCAAGCGGTTACCCTGCTGACCCTTACCCGGTCATTATTTAGCTTATCCTGAAGCCGCTCGAAGATAAAACGGGCAATATTTTCTGATGACGGATTATGGCTTTTGAAAAAGGGCAATTCGTTGAGATAACAGTGATCAATTTCTGACATCACATCGCGGGTGGCTGCCTTAACTTCTGCAAAATCCAAAACTACACCACTATCGTCCAGCCCGGTGCCGCTTACAACCACCTCCACTTTCCAGTTGTGCCCATGAAGGGCTTCGCACTTGCCGCGAAAGTTACGAAGATTATGTGCAGCAGAAAAATCTGTTACTATTTTCAGTTCGTACATCTACCCCTCCTCCGGCTCCCCGGTGTAGGGTTTGCCACACTCCTTGCAGAGACCATCCGGTCCGATCACTCCTATACAGATACCGTCGCTGCAAAGCTTCCTGCTGGCAAAATCAATGGAATCCAGATCGTCTTCCGATGCCCCCAGCTCATGCTCCTCTGAGTCTGCCAAACCACCGGCCAACTCTTCACCGCACCAGCAGCAGTACCGGCTCCCTTCGGGCAGCGAGCGCTGGCAAGCCGGACATGTTTTTTCTCCGAGCTCCTCTCCGCAGTGGGGGCATTCCAAGGTCATATTGTCCTCTTAGTTTCAAGAACTGATACAGACACTCAGTATAAAAAAAGCGACCTGAAGGGTCGACCTTTTTTAACTCAATCTCCAGTGTTTGTCAACGTAACAGGGACGCCGAAACCGCACAGTTACTGGTCATTGGTCAATTGTCCGTTGGCTTTTATCCGTTGTCCGTTGTGTATAAAGGATAGGCGAGGCGCGCTGAGGAAGCCGGTTAGTGGTCCCATCCGGCCCATTGTGGACCTTCTGTTCCATGAGATTTTTCAGTTGACAACTGTGCCGCTGTTGAGTATGAAACCTCTACGTTCTGGCGGTGTAGCTCAGTCGGTCAGAGCATGCGGCTCATATCCGCAGTGTCCGGGGTTCAAGTCCCTGCACCGCCACCAAATCTGTTTAACCGCTCAGCATTTAGGCTGATTTTAAGGGAACACCTCTGAACCGTTTGGTTTGTGTGTTCCCTTTATCATTTCGCAGTGATTGGAGTTGTAACTAATCGTAATTACTGTTTTTAATAATATTTTCTCAATGAAAATCAAATGTGCCCCAGAACCCTCTTATCCTTCCTTCAGGACTATTTCTTTGGATGCAATGAGATTTTTTTCTTGAATTATTTAGAATTATCCTGTATTTACTAATTTAGTTCAGCTACAGATGGTATTCGCTTCAGGAATTTGAGCAGGGGGAGTCATCCATGACGTTAACGAAAGCGCATATTGTTGAGAATCTGTTTGCCAAGAATATCTTCACTAAAAGCGAGTGCGCAGAGATTGTCGAAACCCTCTTTGAGCTCATCAAGAAGACGTTGGAGGACGGCGAAGACGTCCTCATCAGCGGTTTCGGCAAATTCAGTGTGAAGGAGAAGAATCAAAGGCGCGGTCGTAACCCCCAAACCGGCGACCCTATCATGCTCTCACCGCGCAAGGTAGTCACGTTTAAGTGTTCTGGCGTGCTACGATCAAAAATCAACAGCCGCTAACACTGCTGCCTCCAAATGCTGGCGTGAGAATAGCCAACTACTGAGTTCTTCACACCTGCTCGCTGATCTCTGCTCTAGTGGATTACCAGCCGCTGGTCGACTACAGGTCAGGACCGCAAGGTGGCCAGCAGGCGGTCAGGATTAAGTAGCAGGTCTAAAGCCTCCTCAGCGCTTCGTACCAGAACATCACTCGCCAGTAGTGCTCGCGAGGAAATACCCTCCCCTTGCATGACACATATGCCAAGGCAGGCACCACGTAGCATCAGAGCGTCATTTGCACCATTGCCCAGAGCAACTGTATGCGAAGCTCCCAGCCTCTCAAGAAGAGCACGTTTTTGCCAAGCCTCGTCTCCAGACTGAATCCGAGCAATTTCAAGGTCAGCAAAATCCCGCATCAGATCAGCAGCTGTACCATGGGTATCAGCAGTAATCACATAAACCTCAAGTATATTCTGCAACCGGTGCAATCGTTCCTGGACGGTTTCGGGCAAAATTCCGTCTAAACATAGAGTACCATTGAGATCAAATAACCCCTGCCGCAGTTGAAGCAGCCCCCATCCAGGTATCTCAAGGTTTAAACCTCTTTTCTTCATCCTGGCCAACTTCACTCTCCCCGCCGGCTTCTCTGGCCCGCTCGCTGCAAGGCAGCTCTCTCCCGAGCCTCGAGCCGGGCCTGGTGAAGTTGCATGATCTTGGCGGCAGTCTCCTCAATCGCTTTACCGGAGACGTCAACAACCGGCCACTGTGGGTGCTTGCGGTAGAAAGCTCGGCACCACTTAATCTCACGTTCAATCTTGTCGCGATCAGCGTATTTGGCGTGATCCGGTAACCCAAGGTATTTGAGACGTTCCCTTCGTACTCGGACCAAGGCCTCCGGTTCGATGATGAGTCCGTAAATCTTTACTTGGTCAACCGTAAAAATCTCACCGGGCGGAGTTATATCGGGAAACAGAGGGACATTGGCTACTTTCCAACCCATCTGGGCCATGTAGGAAGAAAGTGGTGTTTTGCTGGTGCGAGATAGACCCACTAGCACTAGATCTGCTTTATTCATTGTGTGAGGCGCTTGGCCGTCATCATGTTTTACCGTAAACTCGATGGCCTCGATTCGCCGATAATAACTCGCATCCGCCTGGTGTTGCTTGCCGGGAATGCCCAGCGGTTTCTGTTCCAGAAACAGGGCTAACTTGATAATAAAACTCCCCATAACATCGATAACTTCTACTCCCCGTTTGGCAGCCTCCCGCTCTAGAAAATCTCGGTTTTGAGCATCGACTATGGTGTAGGCGATTATCGCCTTCTCTCTCCGGGCCCCGCTGAGAATAGAAAGAATCCGAGCGGTGTCTTCCACCATGGTGAAGAGACGTACCTGGGTACTATTGGGAGTGAACTGGGACAGAGCAGCATTGGCCAGCTTGGTCACGGTCTCCCCTGTACCCTCACCCACCAAATATATGATCTTTTTCTTATCGGTCATCTAATTCGAGGTCCATTCTGACGTGCAGGCCGACACGATTCCGGCCTCTCAGTGTCCCCCATCAATCGCTACTGGAGATCACTTCTAAACGGGAAATTGTCTAAAGCTGGAAAATTTAGACTGTTGGCATATTTATTTTAGACTGTTGGAGATGAAGATTGCAAGGAATTCGAACATTGCAAGCGGCTAAAGTGAACCGCACTATGGAGACTGACAACAATGATGGCGATTAGGGAAGATTAGATGGTTGATAAGACGGTTTTTTTGTGGATCGAAATAGATAGAAAAAGCTGCCGGCTCTGTTTATCAGCAGCCCATCAACTGGCTCGGCAGCAAGAGGTTTGATGATAAGGTCTTTTGCCAGGTGCTCTGCCAGTCTTTTAAGTGATGGAACCATTTCAAGGGGAGGACGCACCGAGTAGATAGCCTCGGCATCCCGATATAAATCCAAATTCGGAACTCGAACATCATCGAGCACTACGGGGATATCCACGGTTCTGCGTTGTATGTCGGTGGCTACCACACTGAGGCCACGCTCCTGCAAAGCCATCGCTATCTTTGCGTAGCTCCCAATCCCTATCTCCACCACGTTCTTATAATTAGAGCTAAGATATTCAATAAGCCCTTGCAACTATTCTACCTCTCTGACCTTATAGCTGTAGTTGGCGCTCTAACGCGAAGCCCATGTCAGCCTAGGGTCATTACGCTTCGCTGTCATTGGGTCATCAGGTCATTAGGTCGTTAGGATAATTAGCGATCCACACTTCCTTTTTTTCCTCGTCTCGCCCGACCTCCCGTCTCGCTTTTCTCGCAAGCGCAAAGCGCTCTGCGCTTTACTCCTCAACCTTGCGCCAGAAAAAGATCTCGTCCATGGGGAACTTGGCCACCCGGGGACGAAGTTCTCCACCCACCGCTTGCTCCATCAGAATCTTACGTTCCAGGGCGGCAACCATTTTACGGGCTGACACCACACTGTCCGGAAGGACAGAAATGGATGTGGAGCCGCACCGCAAGAGAAATTCCAGATAGTCAGGATAAACGCTGGGAGCCTGGCCACAAATGGAGGTGGTTACGCCATGTTTCCGGCAGACGGTGATACAATATGCCAGGGCACGCAGAACCGCCAAATCTCGCTCGTCATAAAGCTCTTGCACCTTGGCATCGTTTCTATCAACACCCAGGATGAGCATGGTCAAATCATTGGTTCCGAAGCTAATGCCTTCGATCCCTTCCCGGCAGAATTCTTCGATAAGTAAAACACTACTGGGCACTTCCACCATTATCCAAAGTTGAAAATCCTTATCCGCCCGGTTATCCAGCCCTTCCTCGCGCATAATCCGCACCGCTTCGCGGAATACCCACAGGGTGCGGACAAAAGGCAGCATCACCCAGATATTTATGAGTCCGTAATCCTCTCGCACTCGACGGATGGCCTGAAGTTCCAAGCGGAAGATGTCGTCTTCCTTCATATACCGGTGCTGGCCCCGATAGCCGATCATCGGATTTGGCCCCACATTGTCTCGTTCATACTCCTCCCCGCCGGGCATTTCCAGAAACTCATCCGGCTTAAAATCGAGGAACCTGTAGACCACAGGACGTGGGTAGAATGCTTCGGCCACAGTCTTGATTCCATCGGTGAACTTCTCCACCATGATTTCGGCTCCTCCCTCCTCGACGAGGAGCCTGGGGTGTTTACCAACGCTTAGCATCATATGCTCTGCCCTAAGCAGCCCTACCCCGTCTGCCTGAGTCTCAGCTGCCACTTTATGGGCAATTTCTGGAATGGATATGTTCACATAAACTTTGGTGGCTGTGGGTTCTGGCGCGGCCATCCCCACTGCCAGCTGAACCGCTTCCTCTTCTCTTTTGGCAATGATCCCCCGATAAATCACCCCGGTGGCTCCATCAACGCTCGCTTCAGGAACGTCAGCCAGCAAGTCGGTTGCGTTATTGGTCCCGACCACACAGGGTATACCCAGTTCCCGACTAACTATAGCTGCGTGGCAAGTCTTCCCCCCGGAGTTGGTGACAATAGCTGCGGAAATCTTCATGACCGGCACCCAATCTGGTGTGGTCATCTCGGTGACCAGAATATCACCCTTCTTCACTTGATCCATGTTGCGAACGTCCAGAACCACATTAACTGGCCCACTAGCCAAGCCAGGACTCACTCCTAATCCCTTCAAAATGATTTCTTTACCTTCGGCCTCTGGCGCTGCAACTGTTTCCATAGGGGCCTCCTGACTGTGCACCGTTTCTGGTCTCGCCTGCAATATAAAGAGCTCACCATCATCGTCGATGGCCCACTCTATGTCTTGCGGGACGCCGTAGTGAGCTTCGATGTTCTTTGCTTCCTCGGTCAGACGTATGACTTCCTCGTCTGTTAGCGCCGGCACTCCCTGCAAGTCTTCAGGTACGTCAACATAATCGGTATCACCTTCCGGACGCCTGACGCATTTTTCTTTTTTCACCGCTACATGCCGCTCTATGATTTCCAGGCTGTCCTTGGCGATTACGTACTCATCAGGGGTTACTCGCCCGCTCACCACCGCCTCGCCGAGCCCCCAAGCTGCATTGATTATTACCTTGTTGGTCTCTCCGGAAACCGGCTCTATGGTGAACGTAACGCCGGATGACCTCGCTTGCACCATCTCCATCACCGCCACACTGATGAGCACATCCTCGTGTTGAAAACCCTTTTCCTGACGGTAAGAGATGGCCCGAGAGGTGAAAAGGGAACTCCAGCAGGCTCTGACACGCTCGGCCAAGTCCTCCGGTCCCACGTTGAGGAAGGTGTCTTGTTGGCCGGCAAAGCTAGCATCCGGTAAGTCTTCGGCTGTAGCCGAAGAACGGACTGCAACCAGCACGTCAGGTTTGCCGCACCGTTTGGCCAACTTTTCATATGCTTCAAGAATCTGGGAGGAGACGGACTCAGGAATGGGCGTCGCTTCGATTGTCTCGCGTATTTTCTCTGAGGCCTTCAGCAAGGCACTCAGATTGCTTGTGTCTAAGTCCTTGAGAACCTCATCGACCTGCTCACCCAGGCCGGCCTCCTCCATGAATTCACGATACATCTTTGCGGTAATGGCAAAACCGGGGGGCACAGGTGCACCGATTTCTCCCAGGAGTTCCCCCAAGTTGGCATTCTTGCCCCCAACTAAAGGAATATCCCCCTTGCGTAAGTCCTCCAGCCAGATGATTCCCGCTTCCGATTTTTTTGACATCTTTGGTCCTCCCTTAAATCAATCCTCAGGTCACAAACCGATAACGCTATTCAGTTCCCTCTGGTTGAGACCAAATGGAATAGCATGGAGAAAACTCCGTCACCGACCAGTGTCCCTCGTCTCTGGAATCTCTTGCTGACTATTAGATGGTAAGTGTTCTAGAAAGAGAGATTTTTTAACAATTACTGACTGCAGGATCCATTAGTGAACTGAGCAATTAATATGCCATAGCCAATGCTGCCTGTCAACGAATGTCTAGCTGGAGAGGGAAGAGCTATGCAGTGGGCAACGAGCCCTCTGGAAGCGGTTTATCCGACCATAACCCGTCTTTCAATTTAGTACCGCATCATACCGAAAGAGTTACTCAAAATGCCCTACTTTGGTACTTATGTTCCAACGCTTGCTTGCCTGGCATAGGAAAACGGAGTAGACTGAATATCTGAAACAAATTTAAGAATTCAGGAATTTTGGGGATTGAGGAATTCAACTAACAGATTCCTTTCGCAGAGGCGATTCCAGTATAGAATCCTAATTTTTTAATTCCCTAACTTGTTTCGTGCTCAGGACTTCCGATTTTAAATCTCCTGAGGCGGTTGGGAGTCGAATATCAATGGAATTAATTGAGTATCTATCCGAGCCTTCGCTCCGCGAACCATCTCTGGTGGCTGGTTTTGGCGGTTGGGGTAATGCCGCTGAGGTTGCCACCGGCACCATTAATTATCTGGTTGAGCACCTAGAGGCAAAGAAACTGGCCACGCTAGACTCTGAGCATTTCTATCTCTTCTCCCTAAATCGTCCCTTTGTAACCATCGCCAACGGGCATCTGAAGAGTGTGGATTTACCGCGCAGCCGTTTTTATTATTGGAACAATCCTCAGGGTTCAGATCTGATTCTTTTTTTCGGCCCAGAACCCCAGGTTTCTTGGCACCAGTACGTCGAGGTCTTTATGCAAATTTGCCAGCGCTTTCAGGTCAAGAAGCTTGTAACCCTCGGAGGACTGCATGACGAGGTCCTTCACAATGAGGAAAAAATCTCCGCAGCTGGCGCTTCCATGGAAGATGTCCAAAAACTTCGGAGTCTAACCGAACCTGTGGAGCTTATAAATTATGCCGGACCAAGTGCCGTGCACTCCTTGTTTCTCGCCAAAGCTATAGATTACAACATTTCGTGCCTCAGTTTCTGGGCCCACGCTGCCTCCTACCTGCAAGGGACCAATTACAACCTTTGCGCCGCCATTATAAAGCGATTGAACCTTCTTCTTGATCTGCAAGTGGACACTTCCGAACTGGAGTTTTCCTGGAAGCTTTTGGAAGAGCAGATTGAAAGCCTGATTTCCAAAAACGAGCAGCTTAAGCGACATGTGGAAGACTTGAAAAAGAGAGAGCAGCGAGGGGTTTTCGCTCCACAACCTTCCTCACCGGCAAAGATCATCCGCCTGGATGAGTTCACCAGACAGAGTAAGCCGGAAGATTAAGAATTGGAGAATTCGGGGATTGAGTTTCTCGATGTGTCATCTCTAAATTTCTAAATTTGTGACTTTCCTGTCTCTCATATAACTGCTTGATTCCATAAATCTTATTGTGTTATAAGCGATCAATTATTTTGGCCCGAACAGCCCAAGCGGGTATCTTTAACTGACTAATAGAAAATGAGCTGATGATCCCACGCTACACCCGTCCACAGATGGGCAGCATCTGGGAACAAGAAAACCGCTATCGCCAGTGGCTCAAAGTAGAACTGGCTGTAGTGGAAGCCATGGCCCAGATAGGACAGATACCTGCCCAAGCAGCCCAAGAGATCCTTGACAAGGCAGATTTTGATGTTGACCGCATCGACGAAATCGAGCGTGAGACACATCACGATGTCATTGCCTTTCTCACTTGTGTGTCCGAGCACGTTGGTGAGTCTGCCCGTTATATTCATCTCGGCTTGACTTCCTCGGACATTCTGGACACCAGTCTCGCCCTTCTACTGAAACAAGCCGCGGACGTCCTTTTGGATGACCTCAGCGGACTTCTCCAAGTTCTCAAACGACGCGCTCAAGAACACCGTGATACAGTGATGATGGGTCGCTCCCACGGCATCCATGCCGAACCGATAACCTTCGGCCTAAAACTGGCACTCTGGTATGCGGAGATGGCCCGTAATGAAGACCGCCTCCGGAGGGCCCGGGAGACCATTAGTGTTGGCAAGATTTCAGGATCGGTGGGAACTTATGCCAATGTGGATCCCAGAGTAGAACAACTCACCTGCGCCCAATTGGGCTTGAAACCGGCGCCGATCTCAACGCAAATCATCCAGCGCGATCGTCACGCTGAGTATTTCTCCACTTTAGCTATAATTGCCAGCAGTATCGAAAAGATTGCGACAGAAATCCGCCATCTGCAGCGCACCGAGGTCCTCGAGGTGGAAGAATACTTCGCCGAGGGCCAAAAAGGTTCTTCCTCCATGCCCCACAAACGCAATCCCATCGGCAGCGAAAACCTGTCCGGTCTGGCCAGATTGGTGCGGGCCAATGCAGTGGCTGCTATGGAGAACATTGCGCTCTGGCACGAGCGTGACATCAGCCACTCCTCGGTTGAGCGGATCATTGCGCCAGATAGCACCATATTGCTTGACTTTATGCTTCATCGGCTGACCAACATGTTGGACAGGCTGGTGGTCTACAGCGACAGGATGAAGGCTAATTTGGACAGCAGTGGTGGCTTGTTCTTTTCTCAGCGTGTCCTGCTGGCGTTAACAGAGAGTGGGCTGGAGCGGGATAATGCTTACCGTTTGATCCAACGAAATGCCATGGCTGTGTGGAATGACGGGGGCACTTTCAAGGATCGCCTTCGAGCAGATCCTGAGGTCATGGCGCATCTCTCCGAAAATGATCTGGAGAACCTTTTTGACATGGGCTACTACTTAAAACATGTTAATACCATCTTCTCCCAGGTCTTTGATGAGGGTAAACCGGCAAGTTGACAGCAGGATCCCTTAACCGAATATCACTGGTTTGCCCGAAAATTGCATACAGAGTAAGAACATACTGGTGGACTTAGGCGGTGGAGTTTTACGGTAATCCTGGATCTCAAAATTACGAATTTCAAAACTGGTTGTGATTTAATATGCGAGACCCGATTTTAGCGAGAGTTGAAAAGCTCATCTTGATAACAATGGCGCTGCTGCTCATTGGCAGCCCTTTAAGCGCCACTGCGTCAAAATTACCAGCCAATCTGCTCACGTCTCCCGAGGCAAGTCCACACTACGTAATTTTGGTGGAGAAGGCTTCCCAGCGACTCTTTGTTTATCAATTTGATGGGGACTATTGGCTTGCTGCCACCTATCCGTGCGCCACAGGTGAGAATCCAGGTGACAAACAGATCAGCGGCGATAGAAAAACTCCTGAAGGCATATACTTTTTCACCAAGGCTGTAGGCGAGAAATATCTCAGCACTACTTATGGTTCCCGGGCTTTCCCGATGAACTACCCGAATCTCATGGACCGGAGAAGACAAAAAGAGGGTAATGGCATTTGGGTGCATGGTACCAACGAAGAACTCGAGCAGCGCAGTTCCAACGGTTGCATCGTCCTAGCCAATGGAGATGTTGTTCAACTCGATGCATACATCAGCCTCTGGGACACGCCCATAATCATAGAAGAGAGACTAATGTATGACGAGCGCGAAAACTTACGTCGCGAGAGCGGTCTGCTTCTTGAACGCATCGAAGACTGGAGCCGGGCCTGGTCCGAGAAGGATCTGGATCGCTATCTTTCATACTATGCCGGGGACTTTCGTTGGAAAAATCTGGATCTTCAGGGATGGCGGCAAAGGAAGGCCTGGTTAAACCAACGCTACAAGAAGATATCTGTTCAATTAAATGACATCCGGGTCTTTCGTCAGGGAGGACTGGTGCTGGCAACAGCAGCGGAAACCTACCGTTCAGATAAATTTGCCTCCAGTGGCTTCAAACATCTCTACCTGGTACAGAATTCAAAAGAGTGGCGCATTCTTGGAGAGGAATGGCGCAAATCGGGTCGCCCGGCACCACCGCTCCTACAAGTGGCCACCAAACCGCCAACAGAAGAAAAAGAATCTGAGGAGTCTGTGCGACGTTTTGTCGAAAAATGGCGGCTTGCCTGGAAAGAAGGCGACCTGTCTTCATATATGGCTTGTTATCATCCCAGATTTAACAACCGGGGCATGGATCTAAACGGTTGGAGGCGCTATAAGAAGTGGCTCTTTAAGCGTTCCCCTGAACGGAATATTCAGTTGACTGACATTACCGCGGAGCTGAATGGCGCAGACGCGGTCGTTGTCTCCAAACAAGAATATAAGTCGGAAACACACCAAGACTTCGGCCTGAAAACCCTCCATCTTCGTTGGCATCGCGACCACTGGACCATCTTCAGAGAATCCTGGCAGCCATTGGCGGGGCAAGAATAGATCCCCAGTAGCTTTTAAGCACAGGATACATTTCTGATTTCGCATTTCTCATTGAGTATTTCTCATCACATACTGAGGAATAAGCGTCATAAACCCATGACAAACGAAAAATGTGAAATGACCCATAATGAGGAATGGTTGTGATTCTAGAACAGATCACCATGGATGATTTTACTGCGGGTCTAGATAAGACCAGGACCGTGATCATCCCCTTTGGCTCGGTGGAAGAACACGGACCTCACCTGCCTCTAGGTACAGACACAATCCACGTCTACGAGCTTTGCAAGGAAGTATCGAACCTTATCCCGGTATTTGTCGCGCCACCCATCTCTTATGGTGTATGCCGCAGCACTCGAAATCATCCCGGTACCGTTGGCATTAGCCCAGCCTCACTTCGGGCACTGACCGCTGATCTAGTTTCTGATCTTTACCGTCAGGGGCTCAGACATTTTCTCATCATTTCCGGACATGCCAGCGGTTTACAGCTGTCCTGTCTTACTGAGGTTGGTGAGGAACTCCTCCTGAAGTATACTGACATTCGGGTGGCGGTTCTCTCCATTTTGGATTTGGCCATGGATGGTTGGCAGGATGTGATTGTCACTAGAGACGACTCCCACGCCGGGGAGGTTGAGACCTCGGTGATGCTCCACTTGCGGCCGCAGTGGGTTGGCGAGGCCCGCCCGCAGGAGCGGCCTCAGTTTCCCAAGCACCTTTTGGTTCGAGACAAATTGCGCTATTGGCCGGGAGGGGTTTGGGGAGATGCAAGCCAGGCTTCCAAAGAAAAAGGAGTTAAGCTGTTTGACCTCTCAGTGAACGCACTCGTCCACCTCATCCAGGACCTTGACGGTGACAGCGATCGATAATGGACCTTGGGCAACATCGCAACCAACCGGAGCTGCTGGCTCCGGCCGGAAACATAGAGAGCTTCTTCGCTGCTCTAGATAATGGCGCTGACGCCGTTTATGTGGGCTATCGCCATCACAATGCCAGGGCCCTGGCCGCCAACTTTACCCTGGAAGAAATCGCCCGACTGAACGAATACGCCCACCAACAAAACGCCAGGCTCTATGTGGCCTTAAATGCCTTGGCTCGTGAAGAAGAACTAGAAGAACTGGTCAGTATTCTCGCCGGTCTTGCCCAGATCGAGCCAGATGGCTTGATCATCCAGGATGGTGCTGTTGCCCGTCTTTGCCTGGGTCACTTTCCGAACTTAAACCTCCACGCCAGCACCCTAATGACCGTACACAACTGCGCAGGCGTCGAACAATTGGCAACCATGGGCTTCCAACGGGCCGTACTGGCACGAGAACTCTCCCTCGACGAAGTTTCCCATATCGCTGCCAACACCCACTTACAACTTGAGACCTTCGTTCATGGCGCTTTGTGCTTATCCTATTCAGGACTGTGTCTAGCCAGTTCCTACTTTGGCGGTCGCAGTAGCTTGCGGGGTAGATGTGCACAGCCCTGCAGACGTCTGTATCGTTCGGGTCGCCAACAGGGCTACTTCCTTTCCACCAACGATCTTTCTGCCATCGATCTCATCCCCAAATTAAGAAAACTTGGTCTTGCGGCACTCAAAATCGAGGGCAGGATGAAGCCGGCGTCCTATGTCGCAGCTGCGGTCCGCGCCTACCGCAATGTATTGGACGCCCCAGAGGGCAAAGAGAAAGAAGCTATTTCCGCTGGTCGCCAAATTCTCAGGGAGGCGTATGGGCGCAAACCCACCCTCGGGTTCTATGTTACCGATCAACACAAGGAAATCATTACACCGCATCGCAGCGGTGCCAGCGGTCGTCTGGCCGGGAATGTCGAGTGGGTGCGGGGAAAACGCATGGCGCTGCGATTGCGGCTGCCACTAAATGACGGTGACCGCCTTCGTCTCGACTCGAATGAAGCGGTAGAAAAAAGCGGTTTCACCATCAGAAATATGATTTCCAACGGTCGCAGTGTTAAAAAAGCCTCGGCCGGAAATCTGGTCACTGTCGGCCGCATTGCCCAGGCACGCCGAGGTGATCGTATTTTTAAAACGGGCTCTAAAGGAGAGGCAAGAACTTCAGCGGCCAAATGTCTCAAGGTTCTACGACAGAAAACTTCCACACCTCCAAAGCTTGGCTCATCTCCAGGTTTGACCGAGAGAATTCTAAGCAAGTCCAGGGCGACAAAAGCTGACAAACAGCCAAATGATTTCTACCTCCGGCTGTCCGACTTGAAACTCCTTAACGCTGCTTTAGATAGCGGTGCCCGCTGGGTCATCATTCAGGCATCCCGGGCCAACTTACACAACATGAGACGGCGTAAGTTGCCACCAGTCAAAAGAAACCGGCTTTTCTGGGCCCTTCCGGCAATTATCCCTGACAGCGAATTGTCTTTTTATCAGGATGAAGTCCACCGGCTCCAACAAATAGGAAACAGCCGCTGGCTGGTGGCCAACTGGGCTCACTTCCGGATTTTTAGTGAGCCACCTGAAATGCTAATGGCCGATTACACCTTCAATGTTCTTAACTCACAAGCTTCGTCCCTGCTCAAAGACTTGGGCTGCCAGCTACTCATTCTTTCCCTCGAAAGCGACCGGCAGAATCTGCAAAAGCTGGTGCCAGCAATTCGCGGCATCACTCCTCTGGTGACAGTACATGGTTGGCCGCCGCTTTTCATGAGCCGTCTTAAGCTAAGGGTTCGGGTGGACTCAACCCTGCACGGGCCAACTAGAGAAAGATTCCAGTATCGACGGCATGGCGGCCTGACAGAGATTCATTCTGATCGCCCCCTCTGCCTTCTTGAGCATCTCAACGATCTTGCTAAAGTTGGTGTGAAGGGTTTCGTCGTGGACCTGCGAGGCCAAAAGCTGCGTCCCAATGAACTCCACGCTATTATGAAAACCGTGCAGCGCCAGAGTTGTCCCCAGCCGCATAGCACGTTTAACTATCTTGGCAAGTTGGTCTGAGAGGAAAAACTAGGCACCAATTACTATTCCTTAAAAATAGTGTTTTGGTCATTTGAAACTGGGGACCCGCCCGAAGGGTGGGGAGTCCGTAGGACCAATTTTGAAATTCGGATTTGTTTCGGATTTCGGATTTCGGATTTCTGATTTAGGATTTTATAGCATCGTGATGAATGAGAGAGGTGGAGATGTCTGTTGACAAGAGATCTGAATGCTTTGCTCTAATGGCTGCTCTTCCCAGTGAAGGAAATCTTCTTCTCTCTGACCTACGGGTTACTCAAACCACTATCTATGGTGATCTGGAAATAATTCGGGGGACGCTCCATGATAAGGAGGTGCTCGTTGTCTTTAGCGGTCTGGGAAAAATCAACGCTGCTGCCGGGGCAGCCACTGTTTTGGCGCAATTTTCCGTATCCAGCTTCTGGATATGGGGGTCTGCTGGAGCATATCTTCATTCAGGGCTGAGACTCAGCGATGTCGCTCTTGCCAGTGAGGAAATCCTGGGAGACGAGGGAGTCTTGACTTCAAGCAGTTGGAAGCCTTTGGATGCCATCGGCATTCCCCTGGCAAAGAATAAGGACCACCCGGTTTTCAACCGCATACCGGTTGATAAATTTCAGTTGAAGCGAGCACGGCTGTTGCTCAATGACTGGCGGGCGGCTTCTTCTGGACCCCGAGTGCACGTGGGTCCGTTCGTCACCGTTTCCGGGGTGAGTGGTAGTCCTGCTCGAGCTCGCCTCTTGGGTGACCGTTTCGGGGCCCTGTGCGAAAATATGGAAGGCGGGGCAGCCGCGCTGGTGTGTTTGCGCTACCAAGTGCCCTTTCTGGAAATCCGCGGCTTGAGCAACTGGGCTGGCGATCGCAACAAAAAGAGATGGCACCTGGCAGAAGCCCTCGATAATTGTCAGCGAGCCGTGCTTCATTTGCTTGAATCATGGGACCAATTGTAAGTTTTCCGATTACACCCAATATTCCAACATTCCAAGGTGTTTTTCACCGCTAAAGCCACTGATCTTTCACCGGACCCCATAATTCGATAAAATTCTGTATTTCGGCAAGATATATGCAATGACGCATATAAAAATCTACCCTAATATTTTATGTCAACTTTTCGGGAGTTGATGCTGCAAATATAGGGGCTTAATGTAGACTTTTTCACTGTTCTGATATAGATTTACAAAATCGATCGTATGAAGTTTTCGCTGTTTTGTGAAGAAGTTATACGATCCAATGGAGAGTAAGCAAGGGTCAAGAGCACACCTGACCCCATTTATGTAAACCTGGTCTGAAGTTGACACTCATGGAAAAGCCCATAAACGAAACACAAAACGAGCAAGTTGATTCTAGAGCTAAGACACTAACATCTCTCAAGGGGAGGCGCTTCCTTAACCTTATTCTCTCGCTCGTGGTTATTGCCGCTGGCCTCATCGGTGCGACCTATATTACCCGGCAAGCCCCCAAGGCCCAGAAGCGGGCGCCAGCGAGGATAATACCCGTGGTCGAAGTACAGGTCGTTCACCCGGGGGATCACCGCGTAACGGTTCCGGCTATGGGCACGGTAGTTCCAGCCCGACAGGTCGTGCTCAGATCTCAGGTGTCGGGAAAAGTAGTGTCAATACATCCCGAGTTCATCGAAGGTGGCTACATAACAGAAGGCCTCAAGGTCTTGCAAATCGACCCGATGGATTATCAATTGGCCGTCACATTGGCGGAAGCCAAGGTTAAAGACGCAGAAAGCGCTCTTGAGCTCGCCGAAGAAGAGGCCGCGGCAGCGAAAGAAGAGTGGCGTCTACTCTATGACGATGATTCAACTGCAAACGACAAACCGCCGCCGCTGGTTGCCAAAGAACCGCAATTGACTGCAGCGCAAGCGAGATTGAAGGCGGATAAGGCAGAACTAAGTCAGGCGGAGCTGGACCTCAAACGGACCTCCATCCTGGCTCCCTTTAATGCCATAGTCCGCACCAAGAGTGCCGAGATCGGATCTTTGGTTACGCCGCAGGACCCTCTGGCTGAACTGTTGGGAGTGGATGAATACTGGCTGCAGATTTCAGTGCCAGTGGACTACCTGAGATGGATCACTCTTTCCAGCGGCAAAAGGAGGAACGGCTCAAAGGTGAAGGTGATTCATCGAAGTGGTTACCAGCGAACCGCGGAAGTCATAAAGCTTCTCGGGGACCTGGAGACCGAGGGGCGCATGGCACGCATTCTGGCCGCCGTCAAAGATCCGTTGGGATTGAAAGACACCGATAAAACGACTCGACCTTTGCTCATCGGCGAGTACGTTCGTGTTGAAATCGAAGGCCCACCGCTGACGCAAGTGTTTCGTATCCCACGGGTCGCCCTCAGAGACAATAATACCATCTGGGTCGTGGGAGACGACTCAACCCTTGATATCCGATCGGTGAAAACCATCTGGCGGGATAATCAAGCGGTCTTTCTCAAGGAGGGCTTGAGCCCGGGAGATCAATTAGTCCTATCAGATCTAGCCGCTCCGGTGGCCGGCATGAAGATTCAAGTGCAAGGCGCGGACACAATGAAACCCGCCCGGGCAACTGAGGCGGGGAGTGGCTGAGGACGAATCACCTTTAGCTGCTGTATATATGCGCCGGGGTACAATTCGCCCTCATAAAAAAACAGACCATGAAAACAGCTGAGACAGAAGAACGATTGCGTGGTTCCATCGCCTGGATGGCCGGGCACTCGGTCACTGCCAACTTACTGATGGTGGTGCTCCTGGTGGGTGGGATCATCTTTAGCCTTAAGATTAAGAAAGAAGTTTTTCCCGATTTCGAGCTCGACAGGGTAAACATTACCGTCCCCTATCCCGGAGCAAGTCCTGAGGAGATAGAGAAGGGTATTCTGCTTGCAATCGAAGAATCCACCGTCGACCTAGAAGGGGTCAAGAAAGTCATCGCATCGGCTGAAGAGGGTTTCGCTCGAGTGACCGTGGAAATCCATGAAGGAGAGGATGTTCAAGCGATCGCTCAGGAGATTAAGAATGAGGTGGACCGGATAACTTCGTTTCCGGAAGAGGCGGAAGAGCCTCAGGTAGTGATCGCTAAACGTAAACGCTTTGTGGTTTCTCTCGCCCTTTACGGAAATCAAACTGAGCGGGTGCTCCGGGAGTTGGCCGAAGTTGTACGGGATAGCCTCCTG
Source organism: Syntrophobacterales bacterium (assembly GCA_050124835.1). GTDB lineage: Bacteria > Desulfobacterota > Syntrophobacteria > BM002 > BM002 > BM002. Next base: position 37,940 of record JASFEM010000002.1, read on the forward strand.
CAAGATCCAGAAATCACCCAGGTGGAACTGGTCGGCGTCCGCCCCCTGGAAATCAGCATCGAAATTCCACAGGACAACCTTCGCACCTACAACTTGACCCTCGGCGAGGTTGCGCAACGGATCAGGCAAGCATCCGTAGAACTTCCTGGGGGAGCCATAAAAAGCGAAAGCGGCGATATTCTGGTCCGCATCAAGGAGCGGCGGGACTATGGACGGGAGTTCGCTCACGTGCCAATTGTTACAACCCGTGAAGGGACCAGGGTCCTGCTGGAAGATATCGCAATCATTCGGGACGGGTTCGAAGAAACCGACAATTTCGCCACCTACAACGGCAAGCCAGCGGTATTGATTGAAGTCTACCGGGTAGGGGATCAAACCCCGACGTCCGTTTCCGAGGCGGTGAAACGGCAACTCGAGACCATTAACCGCCAGGTTCTGCCGAAGGGCGTTGCGATTGAAAGCCGCTACGATCGATCCGAAATCTACCAACAGCGCATGGATTTGCTGCTGCGCAACGGCTTCCTGGGCCTGGGTCTGGTGTTCATTCTTCTGGCGATTTTTCTCGAGGCTCGGCTGGCCTTCTGGGTGAGCCTGGGCATCCCCATATCGTTTCTCGGCTCCATGTTGATACTGCCGGCCTTCGGGGTCAGCATCAACTTGGTGTCCATGTTTGCCTTTATAGTCACGCTAGGAATAGTGGTGGATGATGCCATCGTGGTGGGAGAGAACGTCTATCACCATCATCAGAGGGGGGTCCCCTGGTTTGAAGCGGCGGTGAGTGGCGCACGGGAAATCGCCATGCCCATCACCTTCAGCGTGCTCACCAACATGGTGGCGTTCATGCCGATACTCTTCGTTCCAGGTTTCATGGGCAAGGTCTTCAAACAGATACCGATTGTGGTGATCAGCGTGTTCGCCATCTCCCTTATTGAAAGTCTGTTCATCCTTCCAGCTCACATTGGCCATCATAAAGTACGCAACCGCACTGGGTTTTTCGGATGGCTTCATTCCTGTCAACAGCGCTTCAGCCACTTCTTCATCCGAATGGTCCATACCCGCTACGGCCCCTTCCTCGATCTGGCCCTTCGGTATCGCTACGTGACCCTTTCCATCGGTTTTGCTGTGCTTTTTATTACTGCAGGATACGTCAAAAGCGGCAGAATGGGATTTGAACTCTTTCCCAAGGTGGAGTCCGATTACGCAAAGGTAACGGCAGTTCTTCCCTTCGGCACAGCATTTCAAAAAACCGAGAAGGTTCAGCAAAGATTGGTGACAGCTGCCCAGAAAGTCATATCCCAAAACGGTGGCGACAGATTGGCTGAGGGCATATTTGCCTTAATCGACGGCAATCGAACAGAATTGCGTTTGTATCTGACCCCGCCGGGAGAGCGCCCGATTTCCACAGCGAAGTTGACGGAACTCTGGCGCACGGAGGTGGGAATCATTCCCGGGCTCGAATCAGTCAAGTTTGAATCCGACGCCGGAGGCCCTGGCAGGGGGGCAGCGCTTTCTGTGGAGCTGAGTCACCGAGATGTCCGTGTCCTTGAGAAAGCCAGCTCTGATCTGGCGGAGGCCCTGGCATTTTATCCGGAGGTAGAGGACATCGACGACGGCTTTTCTCCAGGAAAGCAACAACTCGATTTTCGCATCACCCCGGAAGGTCGAAGCCTCGGGCTCACATCTCAGGAAGTCGCTCGTCAGGTCCGTCATGCCTACTACGGCGCCGAAGCCCTCCGCCAGCAACGGGGGCGGAACGAGATCAAGGTGATGGCTCGCCTGCCTCGAGCGGAACGGATTTCAGAGTACAACCTGGAAGAGATGATCCTTCGCACTCCTGTGGGATCCGAAATACCGTTGCGCGAAGCCGTGATTATTAGTCGTGGTAGGGCTTACACCACCATCGATCGCCGGGACGGTCGCCGTATCGTAACAGCGGCGGCCGACGTTCGTCCCAGGAGCAAAGCCGGCCTGATCCTCCAGTCACTGAAAGCGGAAATTCTTCCCGACCTCCAGAGGAAATACCCCGGCTTGACCTTCAGCTTTGAAGGACGGCAGGCAGATCGGCGTGAAAGCACGCAAAGCCTCATCAGGGGCCTGATGATGGCGCTGATTGTCATCTACGCCATGCTGGCCGTGCCCTTTAACAGCTATATTCAGCCGATCATCATCATGATTGCCATCCCTTTTGGGATCGTTGGAGCGGTGGTGGGCCACCTAATCATGGGATACAGCCTGAGTGTGATGAGCATGTTTGGCGTTGTCGCCCTTGCCGGGGTGGTTGTCAATGACTCCCTGGTGCTGATCGATTTTGCCAACAGGAAGCAGCGGGCCGGTCTGGCAAAACATCAAGCAATTCGTGAGGCAGGAATTCACCGATTTCGACCGATTCTGTTGACCAGCCTCACCACCTTTGGAGGGCTCGCTCCGATGATTTTCGAAACCTCCCGCCAGGCAAGGTTCTTGATCCCCATGGCCATCTCATTGGGATTCGGAATCATCTTCGCCACCCTCATTATCCTGGTGCTGGTTCCGAGCCTTTATCTGGTCACAGAAGACATCAAAAAATTGTGGGGAGCGGGCCGGCTTTCGGATCAACCGGCTGCCTGATGCTGTCTCGAGCTTTTTCCCCTGGCATCTTCTAAATAAAATATATTGTCTTGCGCCGCGTCTACGTGTCCCTGTGTCTCCGCGTCGCTTTGTTTAAACTATAGGCTTCGTTTTAGCTGGTGAGAAAGGTTGAAGTTCAATGACTACTCTCAGGCTCGGCTTCTCCCCTTGCCCAAACGACACGTTTATCTTCGGAGCACTCGCCACCGGCAGGCTAAATGTTCCCAATTGGACGCTGAAGGTAACCCTCGAAGATGTCGAAACGCTAAATAACCTCGCGAAGAAAGGCGGCCTCGAGCTGACAAAGATCTCGGTTCACGCTTTCGCACTGGTGACAGAGCAGTATGGCTTGCTGCGTTCCGGCGCCGCTCTGGGCAGAGGTTGCGGCCCATTGGTGGTGGCTCCAGAACCCAAGAATATGGACAGCCTGCGTGGCGAGGTAATTGCCATTCCAGGTGAACTGACCACCGCCAATCTGCTCCTTCAGCTCTATGGGGAAGGTTTTTCCCGAGTAATCCCTATGGGCTACGAAACGATCATGCCTCGCTTGCAGCGAAACGAATTTGCTGCCGGTGTAATCATTCATGAAGGTCGTTTCACCTATCAAGACTACGGATTGCACCTGGTGCTGGACCTTGGTGGTTGGTGGGAAGAGACCCAAAATCTTCCCCTTCCTCTCGGCGCAATTCTTATCCGCCGTGACCTCGGCCCAGATGTTGCCCAGATTATAGAAGATGCTATCCGTCGCAGCATGCTTTTTGCTCGCCGGCAGCCGGATGAGGTGTGGTCCTACGTCAAGATGCACGCCCAGGAGATGGACGATTCGGTAATTCGCCAACACATAGACCTTTATGTCAATGACTATTCTTTAGACTTGGGCGAGGACGGCACTCGCGCCATTGTTAAGCTATTGGGTCTCGCCCACGAACATGAACTGGTGCCTCCCCTATCCGCACGTCTTTTTCTCGACGAGTAACCGGAGCCATTTATTGTTTCACATTTGCCATTTCTCATTTATCATTGTCCAATGGTGAGGCTGGCATAAAAGGAAAAACCATGGGAAAACAGATTGCCGATTTGACCGTCACTTATTTACCTTTTACGTTTTTGGAGGAACAGGATCTAAAGCAGCTGGTTCTCTACTTTCACAATATTCGTCTACTCCAAGTGCTTCCCGATTTCGATCCGGGGCTACCACATATACTGCGGGCCTCCTCACTGGTTCAATCGTTTTGCCCTATATCCACTTCCCTTCTTGAAACCGTAAAGAGAGCGCACCAAGCCTATCATCAATTGGGCAGCGTTCACCAAGACGGGGGGTTGGTTCAATTACTTCGATCCTACGCTCTCCAAGAGGATTTCGAGGACTCCCGGACGGGTCTGGTTGCTCACATAAGGAAGGGATCCCCGAGCCTTGCCCGTGAGGAAGTTGAGTTGGTGAACGATGCACTCTTCCTGCTCTTCGCCCATGAATTAGATCGTGAGCATTCAGAGCTGGACTCTCAGATAGACCGTATTCGTGGACTGGAAACCAAGCTTCATGAAGAGGTGGGAATAGGCAGCGAAGAAGAAAGGGAAACCTTGGCCATGGAATTGCCCGCATTGGCCGAATCTGACCACCCGAGAACCCGGTATCCTTTTCAGCGTCTCAGGGCCTGGACCCGCCTGTACCGTAGCCACCAAGACCCTGGTCCCTTCCTGCCTCTCACCACCAGCGAAGAAGTCTTGGAGGAGATATCTGAACGACTGCCTTCACAGCTGGCTGATCTCACCGACCGACCTCAGGCGACCCCACTGGAGCAGCGGAATTTATCTGTTGTGCCTGATCCCCGAACGCTTTCTTTGGAAGAAATTTTGGAATTAAGAGAAACCCTGAGCCATGAAGGTATCCTAGATAACTGGTGGGAGGCAGTTGGAGCTGCTGTTAACCAGGTACTGCAGGAAACACTCTCACACGAGCAGTGGATCGATCTTCAGCATGGCCTCCAGAAAATTGCCGCTGTGTTTCAACAACACTGGCCGATCTCAAAAAAACCCGCCCATTACCTCCGGCTGGAGATCATGCGCTACCCCTCTGTGCCGCCAGACCTTGCCTTTTGCCTCGCAACTGGTTTGCAACCCCATGAACCCGGACCGCATATTACCGAGGGAGTAAATGGTATCACCTTGCTACTCTCCCCATCAGCACCTCCGCCAGATGACATACGGTGAGTCCCAGGCCATGACGCCAGTTGCCCTCCTGGAGTTGTAAGAGACAGCCCATGCAACCAGTGGCTAAAACCTCCGGTCCGACTTTTTCCACCTGTGCCATCCTCCTGGCATTTATCTGGTTAGACAACCGATAGTTGCTTACATTGAAGAGCCCGCCGTGACCGCAACACTGTTGGGTATCCGACAGCTCTGCCACATGAATCTCGCTTAGCAGGGACAGCAATTGGCGGGGTTCCCGAAAGATTCCTTGGTGGTAGCGCAAGTGGCAAGGGTCGTGGTAACTGAGTTTTAACGAACCCGGTGATTTCACCATCTGACCAAGCTTTTCAGGTCCCAGCTGTCGGGTAAGAAAGGCCATCAAGTCCATCGATTTTTGGGAAAGGAACCGGGCCTCATTGGGAGCCGTTTGTTCCAGCAGTTCGGGCATACGGACACTTAGCTGAGTGGTACAGGTACCGCAAGCGCTCACAATCCACTGACAGCCGGATTTCAGAAATACTTCGCTATTATGCTGGGCCAGAACCGAGGCTGTGGCCACATCTCCCGAAGCCCAGGCCGCCATACCGCAACATCGCTGCTCGGCAGGAATGACCACCTGAAAGCCGCCACGGCGAAGCAACTCTACGGTGGCTTCGCTAACCTCGGTTGCAATGTAGTTGCCTACACACCCTACAAAAAGTCCTACCCGAGGACCTGAGCCAAGTCTGTTCACTGGCAATTGTGCCAGGAAGGGTGAAGCACTCAATTTGGGCACATAGCGCCGCTGGCTCAACACCGCTAAAGAAAACCGCAGTTGCAACCCGCTTTCAGCAGGAATCTTCTTGCAGAAAAGGGCCTGGGCTAAAGAGCCTGCCTGACTCACCAGCATAGGCCATTTGCCGACAGCTTCAAGGGTGCTGGCCGCCAGGCTGGCAGTCCAGCCTGCCTTCCCATCTCGTCTCAGCCTGCTGCGCTGCCACTGTATGATCTTGTCTACCCTGACGGAGTTGGCGCATTGGTGGACACAACCGCTACAAAGCAGACAGGCTTCCATTAGCTCTTGGAACTTACGTGACTGGTGGAGCTCTCCGCGCTGATTAGCCTCAATCAAGCTGAGTTTTCCACGAGCCACCATACCCTCTTCACCTGTCTCCCGGTAAACCGGACACACAGCCATACAGCTGCCGCAGCGGCTGCACCGTTCCAGTTCTTGGCTGATTTCGAATTGTTTGAGCATAACGGCAAGCTCGGTTGTGAGACGAACGGTCAATCAGAATCTAGAAATATTTTGCCTGGATTGAGAATACCCCGTGGATCGAAAGCTTTTTTGATTCGACGCATCGCCTCCAAACCCAGCTTGTCGATCTCCATACCCAAGTAGGGTATCTTGGTGATACCAATACCGTGCTCTCCGGATAGGGTTCCTCCCAGAGCTAAGGTCGCCTGAAAAATCTCGTTGACCGCCTGTTCTGTCCGGGCTACCTCATCTGCATCATTCCTGTTGAGCATAATGTTCACATGGACATTACCGTCACCTGCATGGCCAAAGCAAAGAATGATGAGTCGGAATCGCTCACCAATTTCCTCCAGCTTGGCGACTATATCCGGAATGCGACTTCGGGGCACGGCGATATCTTCGCTCACCTTGTGCGGATTAAGCTTGAAGAGTGCAGGAGATACGGCACGGCGTGCCTGCCACAGTGTCTCTGCCTCCTCCTCATTGGCCGCCACATCCACTTGCCTAGCCCCTTGCCCCAAACAGAGAGTACGGATTTCCTCTGCGTGGCGGACTACCCCCTCACGAACCCCATCTACCTCGATAAGGAGAAGTGCCCCTGCATCTCTAGGAAGCCCAATTTGCAGGTATTCTTCCACACATTGGATGGACCGCTGATCCATAAATTCCAGAGCACTGGGGAGAAGACCCGCTTTAATGATCTTTGTTACCGTCTCAACGGCCTCACTCAGTCGGTTAAAAACTGCCATCAACGTCCTGCGGCTCTCAGGTTGGGGAAGTAGCTTGAGCACCACCTTGGTAATGATGGCAAGGGTCCCTTCCGAGCCCACAAGTAATTTGGTAAGATCGTAGCCCACAACCCCCTTAGCGGTCTGGACCCCCGTCTTAACCAACTCACCTGAAGCCAGTACAGCTTCTAAGCCGATGACATAATCCTTGGTGACCCCGTATTTCAGAGCTCGAGCCCCACCCGCACATTCAGCCACATTTCCACCAATGGTGCAAAAGGCCAAGCTGGCCGGATCCGGTGGATAGAACAATCCCTGCTCTGCCAGCTTATCCTGTAGGTGTCCTGTCACCACTCCTGGTTCAACCACCGCAACCATATTCTCCGGATCTATGGACAGAATCCGATTCATTCGAGATAGTCCCAGGACAACACCCCCCCGAACCGGAAGGGAACCACCGCTCATACCACTTCCCGCCCCCCGGGGAATGAGGTAAAAGGGGATTTCATTGGCCAACCGCACAATCCCAACAATTTCCTGAACATCAGCCGGAAAAACTACAGCCTCAGGGTTGTAGCGAAGATCTGTGGCATCATACCCATAACAGATAAGATCTTCAGGGTCGGTTCGACAGTGACGCCGTCCGACGATTTTCGAAAGCTCGCGGATCGTCTCTCTGCTGAGCATAGAAATCCCTAACCTTGCCCCTAGTGCTAGTGCCTAGTCCTTGGTCCCTAGTGCTTAGTCCCTAGTCCTTAGTCCCTAGTCCTTAGTCCCTAGTGCTTAGTCCCTAGTGCTTAGTCCCTAGTGCCTAGTGCTTTTCGACCTGCGCCTATTCTAGCCAGGGGGGAGCGGAAAAACAACCAGAGGCAGCAAAACCATCTGCAAGCTTGCCCGGACAACACTTTAAGACAAACAAACTCGGTGAGGCGGTGATTTCTCAGCTCTCCGGAGTGCGCAAGCCGCCAATGATGGCAGGTGCTATAGTTTGTGAGGATCGAGAACGGAAGTGATGGATGAGGGATTCTCCATTTGGTGACCCAGAAACTCCACCTGATTTCGGACACCACTCTTTTCTTGAATTTGTCGGGTGATGTTATCTACAGCGTGAATTACGGTAGCGTGGGAGCGATTGAACGCTTGACCGATTGACTCTAGAGTCTCATCGGTATATTTACGGCAGAAATACATGCCGAGATTACGCGGGTAGACCACCCCTTTCTTGCGCGAATTAGACTTTAGGGCTTCAACAGACACTTTGAAATACTGGCAGATAATCTGTTGAACCCGTTCTATACTGATAGCCTCGCGGCTGTCACAGACCGACTCCAGAACCTCGTGCGCCAATCTGAGATCTATGGGTTTGTCGAGGAGCGACGACTTGGCGACGATACCTATTATGGAGCTTTCCAACTGCCGTACATCCCTGGTTATGTGAGTAGCCAAAAGTTCTGCCACCTCCGCCGGCAGTTGGACTCCCTCGTTGGCCGCTTTTTTCTCCAGAATTTTGAGCCTGGTCTGGAAATCGGGCGGTTCAATGTGGGTAACCATCCCAGCGGTTAACCGTGATTGCAATTTGCTTTCTAGCTTGGGAATGTCTCTAGGAAAGTGGGTTCCGGTAAATATGACTCGCTTACCGTACCGACCTAAGGCGTCAAGGGTGTAGGACAACTCCGACTGTGTCTTCTCCTTGCCGCTGAGAAATTGTACCTCCTCCAAAAGAAGTACATCGCACTTGCTGCGGTACTTATCTTTGAATCCATCCATGCGCCGCTGTTTGATGGCAACAACCATCTCGTTGGTAAACTCCTCAGCTGTCAGGTAGTGAACCCGGGTGCTGTGATTCAGGTTGAGGATGTGATTACCGATGGCATGAGAAAGGTGACTTTTCCCGAGACCAGTATCAGCCAACAAATATAGGGAGCTGCACGGGCTGTGGTCACCGTTGGCAATGGCAAAGGCTGCAGAGAAAGCAAAACTATTGCCCGTGCCGACAACGAATTGGTCGAAGGTGAACCGCCGATTGAGACGGTACAGATGTCCATTGTCATCCACAGGCAAAGGAAGCTCTAATTGGCTGGAATTTTTCGGCTCTTTTTTAGACCTTCGAGGCGGGGTCGCCAAACGGAGCTGGAGGTCCCGAGGGGTACCACCATGCCGTTCCCAACTTTTCCTTATATCAGCTAGATAGTTCTCCCGAACCCAGTTGAGAAAGAATCGGTTCGGGCATGCCAGGGAAATCTCACCCTCCTTCGAGGTTACCAGCTCCAGAGGTTCGATCCACATCTTAAAACAATTGTTGGAGACCTTACTTTGCAGATCTTCCTTAGTATGTTTCCAGATTTCCTCCATGAAAATCCTCTAAGACGGGCTATTGCGGCGGATCCGTATTTGGCTTAAGTCACATGTTGCATAGAAGCTTGGCTGATAGTCAAGAGGAATAATAACAGATGCGAAAATAGTAACCCATGCGCGCTTAAACCGCAATTTGTTTCTGGTCGGTTATACCTCTGTTTGCCGTATTAGATCCCGCCCGGATGGTTTCTCTTGGAGCGGGATACCAGAGAAATGCTCAGGCTTACTTGCAGTTAAATCTCTGGAGCTATGTAAATATCAGTCTTGGTTGATTGCCGACAGACGGTCACATCATTTCCGCGCTATCCTGGCCAAGGCAATGGAGACGCAACACCACATGAAGCCGTTTTGTAATTCATCCGGATTCTGATGTCAAACTCCGTATTACAGTATTTTAGCGTAATAGGGCCTGAGTTGTTAACAACGAAATTTCACCCAGATTTCCAAACCTTGTCAAAATATACATTGATAAGGGTGCGACAACAGGCATTTTTTAACATTATCTCAATATACAACTGAAATTCAAGGGCTTACGTTGGCACTTTTTTAGCCTTTCCCGTTATCAACATTCAAGATCTTCTCATTCCTCCCATTTCCTCCTTTTTTTCGATTTGGCACTTTTTTATCACATGGGTTGAACTTGGTCGTTGAATTCAAAATCAGATTTTGCCAATATACTTAAGACATTTCATTCCACCATCCTCATTGACGAAATATTAACAGCATTGGCGGTCAGCCTAAAGACTGCCTGTCTTATCAAGGCATTATTGCATGAACCATCCTCTGACGCCAGGCCGCCTTGCAAGAACAGGAGAGCAACCATGGATAAACTGACTGTGGCACTGCTCAGTGGCGGGCGCTCCGCCGAGCGCGAAGTGTCGCTAAAAAGCGGCGAGCAGGTCTACAAAGCCTTGGACAAGGAGAAGTACAGGATACTCCGCTACGACCCCAGAGACGATCTGGCTCGGCTAATGGAAGACGGGCCAAATATTGATGTAGCTTTAATCATACTCCACGGCCGCTACGGAGAAGACGGGACCATCCAAGGGCTTCTTGAGTTGTTGGATATCCCCTTCCACGGTAGCGGTGTCCTGGGCAGTGCAGTAGGCATAAACAAAATCCTATCCAAACGGCTCTACGAGCACGCCGGTCTGCCGGTATCGCCCTACCTGGTGTTGGATCGCACTGACCCCGAAGCCCAAGTCAAAATTCAGGATGGACTAGGCCTTCCGGTAGTGGTCAAGCCTGAGCACGAAGGTTCAAGCATTGGCCTCAGTATTGTTCGGGATACCAGCGAGCTTCGGCCAGCTTTGGAACTGGCCGGCCAGTACGACCGGCTTGTTCTTGTAGAGAAATTCATCGCTGGCATCGAGATCACTGGAGCTGTGCTCGGCAACCTGAATCCTGAGCCTCTTCCCCTGGTGGAGATTATTCCTGGTGACCAATATGGTTTCTTCAACTATGAGGCCAAGTACAAGCCAGGAGCCACAGAGGAAATCTGTCCGGCACGAATCAGCGCATCCCTGACCCGGAAGGCCCAGGAGTATGCGGTGCGAGCACATCAGGCTTTGAAATGCCGAGGCTACAGCCGTACAGATATGATAGTCAGCGATAATGAGGTATATATTTTAGAGACTAATACCATACCAGGGATGACCGCAACGAGTCTATACCCCCAAGCTGCGGCAGCTGCCGGAATAAGTTTCTCCGAGCTACTTGATCGACTAATAGAGCTCGCTTTGGAGAAAGATTAACCAAAGGAATACGGAAGCAAAATCTAAACTCCGATATGGAATGTGGGATAGATCATTAAGCAAACAGATCAAGCAGACCTCTCACATCCCACATCTCATATCACACATCTCAAATCCATCGGCCACCCACTTAGAGTGGGTGTAGCTCTCAGACACCCAAACTCATCCATCTAGCATATTCTCGGTAACTGCTCCCCACTAAGCATATCCACGATCCGGCTACCCCCGATTTCCGTTTTGAGAATTACCCTGCCAGGATGTTCAGAGACTACCTCACCTATGATACAGCTCTCCCGGCCGAGGGGATGTTGACGCATTGCATCCAGAACTAACTCAGCCGCCTCTGGTGCCACCAAAGCAAGTAACTTTCCCTCGTTGGCTACGTACAAAGGATCCAAGCCCAGCAGTTCGCAAGCAGCGCTCACCCCTGGCCGTGTAGGCAGACTGACCTCATGTAACTGAATACCTATCCCTGACTGAAGTGCAACCTCGTTAAGCGCAGTGGCTACCCCGCCGCGGGTCGGATCTCGCAGCACATGGATCTTTTGGCTCGCCTTCAGCATCTCACTCACGAGGCCGTTCAGTGGAGCCGAATCACTTCTTATTTCCGTCTGGAAAGAAAGCCCTTCGCGTTTGGAAAGTACCGCTACGCCGTGGTCTCCCATGGGACCGTTTATCAATACGATATCGCCAGCTCTGCCGTTTTGACCGGCAATCTTCACGCCTGGCGGTATGGCCCCCACACCGGCCGTATTGATGAAGATTCGATCCGCCTTTCCTCTCTCCACCACTTTCGTGTCCGCAGCCACGACCTGAACCCCTGCATCCCAGGCTGCCGAGGCCATCGACTTCACCAGTCGCTCCAGATCAGCCAATTCAAGTCCTTCCTCTAAAATAAAGCCAACGCTGAGGTAGAGGGGCTGAGCTCCGCGCATGGCCAGATCATTGACAGTACCGTGTACTGCAAGACTGCCAATATCTCCACCCGGGAAAAAAATGGGATCGACCACGTAGGAGTCCGTGCTCATGGCCAGGCTCATACCCTGGATCTCCAAAAAGGCGCTGTCATTTAATTCTGAAAGAATGGGATTTTCCAAGGCGGGCATAAAAGTCCGGGCTACGAGTTCCTGCGAAGCCCTGCCACCTGCACCGTGGTCCATCTGAATTCTGTCAGTCTTCATGGGGTCTTTCCTCAGGGTAAAGGTAGTGAGTCAGAGTCAGCAACCACTTTCAAATCCGAAATCCGAATATCGAAATACTAAACAAATTCAAATTTCCAAAATCCAAATGACCAAAACAGCGAAGCCATGAAATGGTCGGCGCATCAATCTCGATGATATTTGTAATAGGCCGCACAGGTACCTTCACTTGAAACCATACAGGGTCCGTACGGATTTGTCGGGGTGCAACTCTTACGAAAGAGGCCGCATTCCAGAGGCGTGCACACCCCTCGAAGTACTTCGCCGCAGCGGCATCCGGGCAACTCACGGGCCGGCGGAACGGTTAGGTCGAAGTGACTCTCCGCGGCGTGAGCCGTATATTTTTTCCTGAGTCTCAGACCACTTTGGGAGATGTGGCCAAGGCCGCGCCAGAGGGTGTCGGCGGGCTCAAACACTTCTTCCATGAGTTGCCGAGCTCGAGGATTACCCTTTGCGTCAACGGCGCGACTGTATTGAATCTCAACTTCGCATCGCCCCTCTTCAATTTGGCAAACCAACATATAGATGCTCTGCAAAATGTCCACCGGCTCAAATCCACTTACTGTGCAGGACTTACCATGCCGATCCACCACGTTCTGGTAGGGCTCGGTTCCGATGATGGTGGTCACGTGGCCCGGGCAGAGGAACCCATCAATGTTCACCTCGTCAGCGGCAAGGAGCGTCTCCAGTGCCGGAGGCAACAACTTGTGTGCTGATAGCACCATAAAATTGTCCAGACGTTCTTGATGGGCCTGGTGAACAGCGGCTGCGATCGTGGGCACTGTTGTCTCGAAACCAATACCCAGCATGACCACTCTCCGATCTCGATGCTGGCGAGCCAATTCCAAAGCATCGAAGCTTGCATAGACCATCCTCACATCCGCCCCGCGGGCCTTCTCCTGTTGCAGCGAAGACTCGGAACCGGGCACCCGCATTAGATCACCAAAGGTGGCAACTGTTACATCGCGCTCTTGGCAAAGCATGATTGCTTTATCGATGTCCTGAGTTGCTGTTACACACACCGGACATCCGGGGCCGGAAATTAGAGTGATGGTCTCGGGGAGAAGCTCCTTCAGTCCCGAGCGAAAAATTGCCACCGTATGCGTACCGCACACTTCCATAAAACGAACAGGGGTGTGGGACTTCTTCCGAATAGCCTCGACAATGCTCCCGGCTAGTTTTGGATCTCGGTATTCATCCTGGTATTTCATATGAGAAAGTCTCCCTCCTTCTCAGCTAAAGCTGAAAATCCGAAATCCGAAGCACGAAATTCGAAACAATTTTCAAATTTTCTAAATCCAAAATTCAAAACGAATCGGAATTATCAGGCGCTTAAGAATTGGGTTTTGGTAATTTGAATTTTGAATTTCGGATTTGTTTCGTATTTCGATATTCGATATTCGAATTTATAGCTATCGCAAACTGGCTAATAAGATCACGACCCGCCCACCACAGTGGCTACTGTTCTTCTAGGCGCATGGCTCCAACCACAGCCTGCCCTAAAGAAATACAGGCGTCGTTGGCTGGAATTAGCTGAGGTGTATACACATCCAATCCTGATTTTCTCAGTCTGGCTTCCAAGTTCTCCAGCAGAAAGACATTCTGGAACACACCCCCGGAGCAGACAACCTTGTCGAGGCCATGAAGTTGACAGAGATACAAGGACACCTCGGCAAACATCTCCACCAAGGTTAAATGAAACTTGCCGCTAATCAGTTCTGGCGCCACTCCTGAGACTACATCTTCATAAACCTGCCTGAAAATGGCTGTTGGGCTCAAAAGTAATTTCTCTTCATCCTCTTTATATTCGTACTGGTATTTTTCTGTTGTTGGTTCTAGGCACTGTTCCAATTCGATGGCCGCCTGCCCCTCATAGGCAATGCGGTCCTTCAGTCCTGCAATTGCTGTCACACCATCAAAGAGTCTTCCGCAACTTGAGGTGAGGGGGCTATTCACCCCCCGCTGCATCATTTGGAGCAAGACCCCTATTTGGTGCCGGTCCCATCTTTCAAGTAACTGAACTTCATCCTGGAAGATGTCTTCGCCAAAAGTGGCCCACAAATAGGCCACCGCCATTCGCCACGGCTCTTTTATGGCTTTGGCCCCACCGGGCATGGGCACATATTCAAAATGGGCCACTCTTTCGTAACTGCTCTCATCCGATACCAAGATTTCTCCGCCCCAGACGGTGCCATCCGCGCCAAAACCGGTTCCATCCAGGGCTAGTCCCAATACTTTGTCCCTTAGCCCGTGTTCTGCCATGCAACTAACCACATGGGCGTGATGGTGCTGCACTGCCAGGGTGGGAAGCTCGTCCTGGGCCTCGGCCACTTGGGTTGTCAGATAGTCTGGGTGGAGATCATGAACTAATAGGCGGGGACTCACCTCAAGGATCCTCCGTAGGTGATCCACTGTCTGCTCGAGAAACTGCAATGTCTCCAGATTTTCGAGGTCGCCGATATGCTGCCCAACAAATGCCCGATTTTCTTTGGTCAGACAAATAGTACCTTTCAATTCGCCTCCCAAAGCCAGGACTTGAGGAACAGGTTTTCTTAGAAAAATCGGCACTGGTACGTATCCTCTTGATCTCCGTATTTGTCTCGGTCGGCCTTCCGCTATTCTGAGCACCGAATCATCACTGCGCAGTAGGATATCTCGGTTGTGCAAAAGAAAGTAGTCAGCTATATTTCCTAGCCGCTCTAAGGCCTCGTGGTTGTCTATTGCGATGGGCTCCTCGCTGATGTTGCCGCTGGTCATCACCAGGGCTAGAAAGGGATGAGAGAGAAGCAAGTGGTGAAGAGGCGTGTAAGGCAGCATCACACCGAAGTAACGATTTCTTGGAGCCACTTCAGGGGCAATGAGACTTCTCAGTCGCTTTGGGACGATAACGATGGGACGCTGTGGGGAAGTGAGCAGTTGCCGCTCCTCTTCTCCTATCAGCGCATAACGTTCAATCTGTTCCAAACTGGATGACATGAGGGCCAAAGGCTTCTCTTCCCTGCCCTTTCTCCAGCGGAGTCTCTCGACCGCCTCGTTATGGGTAGCATCAACCGCAAGGTGAAATCCACCCAATCCCTTTAATGCAATGATTGCCCCCTGGTTGAGCAAACTGGCTGTCTCGGATATAGCATCTTCGCTGCCCAGGTCTTTACCACCACTATCGGCCAAGTAGACCTGCGGGCCACAGACCCAACAAGCATTGGGTTGGGCATGAAAGCGCCGATCGAGCGGATTGTGGTATTCACGCTCACAGTCATCACACATGGTAAAGACAGCCATGGAGGTCTTTGACCTGTCATAAGGTATATCGTTAATTATGGTGTACCGCGGACCACAATTGGTGCAGTTGATAAAGGGGTATAGGTACCGCCTGTCCTGCGGGTCAAAGAGCTCCCGGAGGCAATCGGTGCAGGTTGTTGTGTCGGGAGATATGAGGGCTGCTCGCTCCTCACCTTGTTCGCTGGATTTTATTTCGAAACGATTGTAGTCAGCTGCGGGCAGTTCCTCGGTGTCTATCTGGGTAATAATTGCCAGTGGCGGGGTTAATTCCGGGAGTTCTTTTAGAAAATGCTGGAGAGCTTTACGGTCACCTTCTACCTCTATTTCCACACCCTTTGGTGTGTTAGCTACGTAACCGTTTAACCGATGGTGGTGAGCCAGTTGGTAAATGAACGGACGAAAACCTACACCCTGGACAATTCCTTGGATGTGAACCCTAAGTCTTAGCGCCATCTAATTCAGCTTTGCGGTCGCTCACCCGCTCTCTGAGCCAGTCGGCCCAGGAATCCAATCCTTCACCTGTACGGCAGGAAACCTCGAAGATCTCCAGATCGGCATTTAGCTGCAAGGCCCGCTCTCTCATTTTCCCCACATCACATTCAACGTAAGGGAGTAAGTCAATCTTGTTTATGAGTAGCACCCTGGATTCTTGAAACATTAAGGGATATTTTAGGGGTTTATCATCTCCCTCAGCAACACTGAGGATCATAGCCTTCATGTCCTCACCCAGGTTGAATTCAGCCGGGCACACCAAATTCCCTACGTTTTCAACCATCAGTAGATCAAGATTTCCCAGATCCAAAGCGTCTAAACTGGATTTGATCATGTTGCCATCCAGATGGCAAGATCCACCGGTGTTGAGTTGCACCACCTGAACCCCCTTCTGCCCAATTCGCTCCGCATCGTAGGATGATTGAATATCTCCCTCGATTACGCCCATGCGAATCTCTTGGCGGAGGGCATCGATGGTCCTTTCCAATAGTGACGTTTTACCCGCTCCAGGTCCACTCATCAGGTTGATGACGAATAAGCCGGCTTGACGAAAAATTCTTCGATTGTCCTCGGCCAGCCGTTCATTGGCTGCCAAAATGTCACGGACTACTGGTATTTTCAGGGTCATTTATCATTACTCATTTGGCATTTGGCATTTGTTTCAGCATTTTTCGCTATGCTCTATGCGCTATGCTTATTCTGCCTCAAAACTCTCAACGCTCAACTCCCGTCCACTCAACATGTCTATCTTAGGGCTATTGCATGAAGGACAAGTGAACACCAACTCTTGTACGCTAAACTTTGAACCACATTCCTGGCATTGGCAAGTCACTTGAACTCGCTCAATATCCAGTTTAGCTCCCTCTACCAAAGTGCCCTTGCTAAGCAGTTCAAAACAAAATCGAAGTGATTCGGACTGTACAGCGCTCAACTCTCCCAATTTGAGTGAAACGGAGAGCACCCGACTGACTTTGTGATTCTGACTCTCTTGAAAAATGATATCCAATATGGACTGTGCAATCGACATCTCATGCATGGGTCACGGCGCAACGTATAAACGGCTTTTTTGGCCTTCTTATATTTGTCCTCAACTACGCTCTCTGGGGTACTGAAGCCACTCGATTGTGGTATTCCAACTCACTTTTACGTAAGCATTTCTTATTTTCAATCCAAAATCTACAACCTGAAATCTGCAATCCATTGCCTTCCTATTTCTTGCGGCTGGATGCTTTACTAGCTCCGACTTTCTCCACCACCTTCTCATAGTACCTTTGCTGCTCTTCCCACTGCACTGAGCCGTTGCGCATCGTGTTGAGCTTCATTATCAGGTAATTAAGCTTTTTGATCTGCCGGTATTTTTCGCCCTCATCCGTCAGCTTTCCCAACAACTCCTCTGCGCTTCTAATCTCCTTTTTCAACTCCAATTCTGGCGGCAGACAGTTAGCGTTCTTGAGGACCTTGTAGGCCAGACGAAGGTCTTCAGGGATGTGCTGGTCATCTTCAAGCTTCAGCGGCTTTCCCCGTCCTGGAAGATTTTCAAACTCGCCACGCTGTATCGCCTCGCGGATTCGCTCCTCGGCAATACGCTCTAGGGCGGCAAAAATATTACGTTTTGACATTCTGAATACGCCTATAGAGTGAGCTAAAATGAACTAAAATGTCTAAAGTGCCTAAAATTATAAACCTTCGAAAGAATTTTGCCCACCCCGTATCACCAACCACTGGGCAGATTTAAGATTCCATATTTTCCATTTCTTCGCACTCGCTGGCTCCGCTCAGTCCCGCAAGCGAGTTACCAGTTCCGCATTCCGCATTAGTAACTGAAACTCAAGCTTTGAATAGCAAGTCACCCAAGTGCCTAATGATAAATGGGAAATGCGCAAAGACAAATGACCTAGTGCCTAGTCCCTAGTGCTTAGTGCCTGGTTCTCCTTACGTGACACCTTCATACAGCTTCTTGCTCACGAATAACCCCACTAGATCGGGATCCAGTTTCTTCGCTTCGGCTTCTTGGATTAGGTGTTGCAAAGCCTCTTGCGCTGGCATCGCCCCACGGTATGGGCGGTCGGTGGCGGTAAGTGCATCATAGACATCCGCAATGCCCAAAATGCGTGCCTGGATCATAATGTCGGGAGCCGTTAGGCCGAGGGGGTAACCTGAACCGTCCAACTTTTCGTGATGCGCCGCGGCGATTACTGGAATGCGCTCCAGGTCCTTGGTGAAGGGAATTTTATTGATAATGTTCAGCGTCTGCAAGACGTGGCCTTGAACTTCCTGAAACTCCTGACCGGTAAGGTTGCCAGTGGGCAGGCTTAAGTTGTGGGCCTCTTCCTCGCTGAGATAGGCTCTGATCTCGCCGCGAGCATTGCGGAAGTTTTTTCGCTGGATTTCCCGCACTCGCCTGATGTCCTTTGAGCCAATCTGCTTGGCTCGATTCATACTCCTGATGAACTGCAGTTCCTCATCGACTTTCCGAAGTCTCCGCTCAAGTTCACCGCTGTCGGAACTTTTGGGATTTTCAGCCTCAGCGCGCTGCCGCTCAAAGTCGCGAGCAACAGCCAGTTTGATTGCCTCAAACCGGGTCGAGATCAGCTCCATTTTCGCTGGAGAAAGTCGGTCGACTCTTTCCAGAAGTTCTTCACGCACGCCGATCTTGCCGATGTCGTGGAGCCAGGCAGCGTAGTTCAGCTCCTCCAGCTCCTTGTTAGTAAAGGAGACATGCGCCAGAGGTCCCTCGGTCTGGTCATTTATCGCCCGGGCCAACCGCATGGCATAAGTGGCAACCCGGCGCGAGTGGCCGGCAGTATGAGGACTTCTGGCATCGATGGCAGAAGCAGAATACCGCACCAATGCAGCGAAAACCTCGTGGACGGCATTAATCAGACGTGCATTTTGTATAGCCGTAGCCGCCTGCGAAGCCAGCGATGCCACCAGCTCCTCCTGAGCGGTTTCGAAGACGGTGACGCTGCCCTGATCATCGAGAGAGTTGATTAGCTGGAGCACCCCAATAATCTCATTCTCATGGTCGCGCATTGGAACCACAAGCATGGAGCGAGTACGGTAGCGGTTGCGCTCATCAAATGCTGGGTTGAAACGATACTCCTCATTTCCTGAGAGTTCGTAGACATCAGAAATATTGAGTGTCTTTCCGGTGGTTGCAACGTAACCTGCTATGCTCGTTTTGTCTAAGGGCATGGGAAAAGGTCGAAACGCTTCGGAAACCTTGTCTTTGCGGGCTGTAAGAGTGTCATTTTGAGCCACCTCAAAGCGCAGTTGACCTCTATCCACGCTGTAAAGACTGCCGGCGTCCGCCCTGGTAAACTGGCGGCTTTCGCGGACGATAAGTTCCAGCAATGTTGGCAGGTGAGTCTCGCTGGTAAGGGCAATACCTATCTGATTGAGCCTCTTGATTTGCTCTTTAAGCCTGTTAGGCAAAGCTGCACCCCTCCATTTGCTTCTTGATTCGATTAGCCCAGATTCTCCGCCTCACTCACCCAGGAACCAACGATGCGGCCGGTATCCCGTACATCATAGCCGCCCAGTGCCATCACCTGGTCCTTGAAACCCTGGGTGGCAATAACCTGTAGCAATTTTTGCACCAGAGGATTTCTGAAATGCTCAGCAGGAATCACAAGATCATATCGTTCGGTAGTCACCGGAATGAAATCGAGGCTTAAGGCTTGTGCCGCTGCGAGAATGCCCATACCAGCGTCGGCAGTGGAGCTCAACACGGCAACGGCAACTGCCATGTGGGTGTATTCCTCCCGCTGGTAACCGCTGATACTCGCAGGATCTAACCCTTCCTGTGCCAACCGCCAATCCAGCAGAATACGGGTTCCTGATCCGGCCTGCCGATTAACAAAGCTCAACTCAGAGCGACAAAGATCCGCCAGGCCGTTTATACCTTTTGGATTACCAGGCGCAACGATCAATCCCTGTTCGCGATGAACCAGATTTACCAAATAAACCTCCACATCAGGCAAGTAGCGTTGAATATAGGAACTATTATATTCTCCGGTTTCGGTGTCAAGCAAATGAGAGCCAGCCAGATGAGCTGAGCCTTTCCTCAAAGCCAACAGGCCGCCTAGGCTGCCCACATTGCTGGAGGCCAGGCTAATCTGCGGATCACATTTTTTGAGAAGATTGGCAATAAGATCCAGAGTCATGTCATGGCTGCCCACCGCCACCAAGGTACGCTCGATTCCCTGCCTATTGGCAAGCAAGCTGACAGGGTGAGGTTCGGTCTCTGTAATCCCCTCAACTGTTTCCGGGATTCTCAGGAAGCCGGTGGCCTGGCTCAAGGAGGTAATGGAGCCTGCCCCCCGCGGCAGTGGTGTCGCCACCAACCGATCCCCCACCCTGCCGAGATTCACCCTGAGAAATTCTTCAACCCCAAGCTTGGAGGGCAACTTCTGGGAAGGATAAGCATCTACCTGCTCAGATTCCGGCTCGTCAAGACCTTGCATACGATATAAGAGAGGACGAACAAATTGTTCCATACTGATGACTGCGGATACCGGATAGCCCGGATTGCCAACCACCGGTTTGCCTTGGATCTCCCCGAGGACCGTTGGTTTACCCGGCATAATTGCCACTCCGTGTACCAGCACCTTGCCCAATTCAGCTATCAGGTTGGTCGTGTGATCTTCCGAACCAGCCGAAGATCCGGCATTGATTATTATCAGGTCGTAGTTCCCGGCCAGCCCCTCCAACAGTACTTGGCGGAGACGATCAGGGTCGTCTGGTATTGTTGGATGGCGATCACATAAGCCGCCCCACTGGCGAATCATATTGAGCAGCACCCAGGAGTTGAACTCCACAATCTTACCCACCGGCACCAGGTCAGCGTCCCTCAGACTTTCTGCCTCTAGCAGTTCTCCACCAGTGGGAATGATCATCGCTCGAGGCCGCCGTTTCACCTCCAATTCCAGAATTCCGGCCGCAAGAAGGGCTCCAATGTCGTAGGCAGTGATCGAATGATTTTGGGGTAACAGGAGCTCAGTGGCCACAATATCCTCTCCCACCTTGCGCACGTGCTGCCACGGAAAGGCAGCGGCCTGAATCTCCACCCGTTGGTCATCTATTTGATGGATATTCTCCACCATGATCACCGCATCGGTGCCTGGAGGCATGGGCTGCCCTGTGTTGATCCAATGGACCTCGCTTTCCAACTCCAGCTGCATGGGACTATCCAGCGTGGCGCCAAAAGTGCGCTCCGCCCTGACGGCAATGCCATCCATGGCAGCAGAATGAAAAGTTGGCGTCGAAAAGCGGGCAAACACCGGAGCCGCTGTCACCCTTCCCGCAGCCTCAACTGATGGGACGGTCTCCCCGGAAAGGAAGGTTTCCAGTTCCCAATGGTCCAGAAATATCTTTCGAGCCTCCTCCAGGGACTTCATTTTCAGGTAAATTCGTCGAGCCATATAGCAAATGCCTCAGTTGAGCTAAGCTGAAAAAATTCGAATCTTAATTCATTAATCCCCTAATCCTGCAATCCCTTAATCCCAAATCTGCAATCTTAAATCTTAAATCTCAAATCCCTATTACTTCAACAACCTCTCCTGCATAAAGTCCCTCGGCATGACGATGAATACGGACGAGACCGTCGGCGTGCACCAGAGTGGAAATCAGCGCGGATTCTCCGAAAATGGGATCGGCCTCGAGATTTCCGTCCTTTTCTCGCAACTTCACCCGGATGAAATCTTCCCTTCCCTGCTTGGAGGCTACATTCCGACTTAGTCGGGCCTGGACCGGCCTACCCTCTCCAAGTGACAGTGTAGTCCCACTGAGATGGGACATGAAGGGGCGCACCAGCACCTGGAAAACAACCATTGCCGAGGCCACATGCCCGGGAAGCCCCCAGAAAGCTTTTTCACTGGTCTGTACCAGGAGGGTGGGCTTGCCTGGGCTTATTGCGACACCGTGAACCAGAACTGCACTATCGTCGAATGAACCGAGGACTTCCAAAGTAAGATCCCGGGTGCCCACCGAGGATCCGCCTGAGATAAGGCAGATATCAGCTTGATTCAGCGCCTCCTGACACTTCTCTTTCATCGCTTGGAATTGATCAGGAGCCAAACCCAGCTGCACCGGCTCTCCTCCCCAATTTACAACCATGGCAGCCAGGCTGTGGGAATTGATATCACGCAGTTCGCCAGGCCGGGGCTCTTGTTCCATGGGAACAATTTCATCACCGGTGCTGATGATTGCCACCTTTGGCTTCTGCCTTACTCTGATACTCTGCTGACCGAGCCCGGCAAGCAGTCCGATTTCCTGTGCCCGCAGTCGTTTTCCTGCTTGCAATACCTCCTGACCGGCTCGAAAGTCGTCGCCCGGTCGGACCACGTTTTCCAGCGGGGCTACACTGCGGCTGACGGCCACGCTTCTCTGGTCCAACTCTTCGGTGTATTCCACCATCACCACACTGTCCGCTCCCGCAGGAATCATACCCCCAGTGGGAATCCTGGCCGCCTTCCCATTTCTCAGTTCAAAGGCAGGGGTCTCCCCCATTCCCACCTCTCCGGTAATCTCTAAAAGGGAAGGCAAACTCTCTGATGCGCCGAAGGTATCTTTGGCCCGGACAGCGTAACCATCAACGGTAGACCGGGTGAAAGCCGGGAGGTCCTCATTGGCAACAATTGGCTCTGCCAGCACTCGGCTCAATGCCTGACGAATGTGAATTTCCTCAGAAGGAAGGAGGGGGAAACGTTGAAATTCGTCCCACACTTCTTCACGCGTTTTTACCTTGAAAAAACCGGTTTTCACGGCACTCTTCGTATTTCTTTAGGCGATTTGTATAAGAAAATTTCTTATACCATGGAGAGATCTGGGTAACAACAGTTTTTGGGGACAGGTAGAATGTGGTCAAAATGGGCATAAAAAACAGTGAAAAAACAGGGGACGTCCATGAAATTGTGCCTTTCTTTTGGGTCTTTTAAATCGGCCCAATATATTGTCGTAAGAAAGTCAAAATTTTATGGACGTCCCCTGATGGTGTAAAATATCTTTAGTCGGTGCACTCGACGCACAAACCTTCCTCATTAAGGCATCCATCACAATGCATACGGCGGCAAACTCTACACTCTTGGTTCGCTAAGATGTCATCCTTGTCATGTACTTCACCACACGCTACACAAGCGAAATCCTCAGCCATGATTTCACCCCCTTCCATTTATTTACTTAGAAAAATAGGTATGAATTAGGTTGCTGTCAATAGCAGCAGTTGAATGAACAACTGTGGCTAAGCGAGGGGGCAAGTCTGCTTTTAGATTTGAAATTACAGATTGACTTTATAGTTTTTTCGAACTTGCGCAAACGTAAAATAGTTTTATATTATAATTGCTTGTCAATACTGAAAAACTTGATACGACCATGGATGGCCACTTTTTTCGAATAGGAAGGTGATATGAATATTCCACAAGATCCACATTCCCGCTCACAGAGTCCTATCCCACAAGAGGTTCAACATCAGCTGAGACTGGTGTTGGATCAATTGCCAAACACCGTACCCCTTTATCTCTTTACCAAAGAAGGCGTAAATAATATTTACAATCAGGCCGCAAAAGAAGTGGTTCAAGCCTTTGCCCAACTCGGCGACAAAATCCAATTGCGAGAATTGACTCTCGATGATGAACTCGCCACGAAATGGGAAGTTGATGTCTCCCCCACCATCCTTTTCGACCCCGAGCATTATGCGATCCGTTTTCTCGGCGCCCCAATGGGTGAAGAAGGGAGGACCCTTCTGGAAGCCGTCGTCCTTATCGGACTTCGGAAAAGCAACCTCAGTGAACAGTCACTCAAGGTAATAGAAAACATCAACTCGCCACGTAAGGTGAAAATTTTCTCCAGTCCCACCTGCCCTTACTGCCCACAACAGGCGGTCAATGGTCTAAAGGCGGCAATTGCCAAACCCGAATTCATTTCTCTAGAGATTATTGACATTCAAGCAAATCCCCATCTTGCCGAACTTTATTCTGCCCACAGTGTTCCCCAGACCTTCGCCAACGATATTCTGATTGCCCAAGGAGCTCAGCCCGAGGAGCTTTTTATTCTTTCTCTGGAAAAAATGCAGGAACAAGCCGTATTCATTCCAGATATTGACGCGGAAGTCGTGGAGAACGATCTGGTGATCGTGGGTGGAGGACCGGCAGGACTTACTGCCGGCATCTATGCGGTGCGCAGCGGTCTTCAGACAGCGGTGGTGGAAAGGGACACACTTGGGGGGCAATTGGCAACAACTCCTCTAGTAGAAAACTATCCCGGTTTCACCCAGGTGGGAGGGAAGGCGCTGGTTGACTTGCTCGTGAGTCATGCGCTGGAATATGTGACTATTTTCCAGGGAGAGGAAGTAATGGAGGTTCAGCCCGAAGAGGGGCTTACCGTCATTACCAGCAGACGCCGTTTCAAGACCAAGGCAGTTCTTCTGGCTACAGGAGCAACTCACAAACACCTGGGAGTCCCTGGCGAGTCCCGGCTCTCAGGCCGCGGTGTCACCTACTGTAGCACGTGTGACGGGCCATTATTTCAAAATAAAAAGGTTATCATGGTGGGGGGTGGCAACAGTGCCGTCACTGAAGCGCTTTATCTACATAATATTGGTGCGCACGTCACGGTGGTACATCGGCGCGACACCTTTAGGGCTCAGGAGCATTTGACCCAATATCTCTTCTCTGCAAACATACCCGTTCTCTGGAATACAGAGGTTAAAGAGATCATGGGTGAGGACAAGGTGAGGGAGGTTCTCCTCTACAACAACGCTACTGAGGAGACCCGAACGATGCCCGTAGACGGGGTTTTTATTGCTATTGGCTATCTGCCCGCGGTGGAGTTGGCGAAAAGACTGGAGGTAAAACTCACAGAAGATGGCTTCATCAAGCGTGATGAACATCACCGGACCAATGTTCCCGGCATTTATTCCGCCGGGGACGTGGAGGGTGGCTACAAGCAGATAGTGACCGCAGTGGGTCAGGGTGCCGAGGCCGCCCTGAGCATATACGAAGACCTGATGAATCCTTACTGGCTGAAAAAGCGATCTGTTAAAACCGGTTGAAGTTTAACCACCGAAATCAGAGCTGCCTTTAGAACCATTGAGGTGCAATGTGATATGTGAGTGCCCTAGTCTTTCTCTCTTGGTGGCAAGTGCACCGGGATTCCTGCGGCGACCTTGGCCGCCTCCATTATGACTTCCGAAAGGATGGGATGAGGGTGGGTAGTCACCAGGAGGTCTTCGAGTGTGGCGCCCATCTCCAGAGCCAGAGTGGACTCGGCAATCATTTCAGATGCCTGCGGTCCTACCATCCCCACCCCCAGAATCAGACCGGATTCAGGCTCAGAGAGGATTTTCACTAGGCGATCAGCCGCCCCAGAGTCCGCGCTCGCCATAAAGCTTCCCCAACCAACGGCCAAGGATCTACTCTATCTCATGCCGAATACGGGCAATCGCATCAGGAGTCGGCTTTGGAAGACCGGCAATCTTCCAAGCCTGGAGGGGATCTATAAACTCCTCGTATAGACACTGATCGGCCTGATGGACATTCTTACAAACGTATCGAACAATGGGAAAGGATTGGAAACGGTTATAGTAGTCTCTCATGAACTTTAAGATCTCCATCCTATCCGTGGTGAGATCGCAATCGTCCACACCCTCCACCGTCTGAGTCAAAGCACAAGCAACCTTCTCGTTCCAGTCATCAGTGTTGAGTAGGTAACCTTCGTCATCTACTTCGATGGTTAGATCATCATATTGAATCGTACGCATTTTGTTCCTCCTTTATTAGCAGATTTGTTGATCTCTTCAGTTAACCCCGCTGAGCATTTCACAAGAAAAAGTTGGCCCAATTCTAATTTATTTTCTCTGCCCACTTGTAGCTGTAAATAAAACTACGGATAATAATAATCATAATAATTCCTATTGCCATGGTCGACTATTAGAAAAATTTATTACTGGAGAAAGAGCTGACTCAAAGAGATCACCCCAGAGGATTTCAGATTTGAGATTGCAGATCGCGGATTGCAGATTTAGGGATTGAGGGATTTTGGATTTGGGATTGCAAATTGCCGATTATTCCTTGACCAGTGTTTCCTCAAGGAAGAGGCAAGCAAGGAAGGCAACGAGGCCGCACAGAAAAAGGACAAAGAAGGCCTGCTGGTAACCAGCCAGGGTAAATTTCCCCTCAATGCGTCCGCCCCGTTCTAGAAGATACCCCAGCAAGGGTTGAAAAACTGCCCCTCCCGCAAAAGGGAAAAGGTTGACCAGCCCTGTCGATGTTCCGGCCATCTGCACAGGAAAAAGCTCCTTGGTGGTGGTAAAGCCGACGACCACAATGGCACTGGAGAAGATGCCGAGACCCAGGCAAATAAGGTAAAGGGTCACATGAGAGAGATCTTCCGTGTAGAAAGCCAAAAGGGCAGTGATACAGAGCACGAGGAAGCTGGAGAGCACCAGTACCGGTTTTCTCCCTTGGAATATTCGGTTGGAGAGGAAGCTCACCAGGGGGCTTCCCACGATCATGCCGATGGCTAGCATGGAGAGGATCTGGCCCGCCTGGGCCTTTGTCAACCCATAAATTTGCATAAGGTAGGGGCCACCCCAAAGCCCGCCAAAGGAGAAGAAAATCGCGCAATCGAAAAAGAACCAGATCGCCACTGGCCAGAATCGGGGGTAGGTGAATACTTTTTTCATCCCCTCCAGGAGTCCAATTGACTCCTGACTGACTCCAATAGACTCTGATGGTGAGGGCCAGCCGAGATCTGCGGGGCGGTCTCTCACAAAAGACCAGACCAGTAGGGCCATAACCAAAGTAAAGATTCCCACGATCACAAAAGAAAAACGCCAACCAATCCATGTGCTCAGCAGGGCTAGTGGAGTGGCAGCAGTGAGCACGCCTAAACCTCCCATGGCCATGAGAATGCCGGTCATGGTAGCAAACTCTCTGATGCGGAACCATTCTGCCAGCACCTTCATGGTCGGCACAAAGAGCATGGAGACACCCAATCCGACCAGTGTCCTTCCCACCACAGCCCAAAAAAGGGACGGCGCAAGACCCAGCAGCAGGGACCCGAGGAAGGCCACTATGAAAAAGAGGGTAATGGTTCGCCGAGGGCCCCATGAATCTGAGAGCAGACCAGCGGGAAGTTGCATAATGGCATAGGGATAGAAATAGGCTGAGCCCAGAATACCGAGCAAGGCACCTCCGGCCCTCAGGTCACGCATCATATCCACAGCCACCACCGCCGGGCAGAGACGGTGGAAATAGACCAGGATGTAACTGAAGGCCAGGATCCAAAAGATGAGCCAGCGGTAACGCAGGGCTTTGCGGAGAAGATCAGGCATCAACCGTTCCTCACGTGGTGAAACATCGTCAAGAATTTTTCACAAGAGAATTAGCGTGCATGAATGACTTTGAGCTTAGCATCTATTAGTTGTTTATGAGTCAGCCGTAAAAGTTTAGCCAGTTTGTGCATTAGATAATCTTCATATTTATCCAGTTTTCCATCTGTATATACAATCTGCCACACGGTCTCAATGATCTGAATCTTCTCATCTATTGAGTAGTTCTGATTAATAAGATTCGTAAACTGCCATAAATCTACGCTGTTTTTCAATTCTTCGTCTGCAGCTTTGATGAGATCATTGGCGAGTTCATCAGATAAATTATAGTTGTCCTTTAAAATTGATATAATGTTTTCCTTTTCTGAATCGCTGAATTTACCATCTATATTGGCCATCTCTAGTAGAAGCGCGCAGGTTGCTATGCGGATATCGTGAGATGTTCTCTCAGCTTCACCTGAACTAATGTCGTTTTTGCTTTTACTGAAAAACCTCTTCATAAGATCTATCATTCTTCGGCCTACCTCCCAACATCCGTTAAATACAAAGGGGTCAAAGATAAGTATTTACTCTTTAGGACGAAGACCTTTTTCAAGTGGTCTAGCCACCCAATTCAAAATACTTATGCCTGACCCCGTTTCCGATTAATTGGCCTCGAAAACAACGCTAACTCTCTCTTCGACTGGAATCTCTCCTATCTCAATAGGTGTTCGAGTGGTTGCTGCCATAGCCTCCATTCTATAGGGACGCACTGGTTCCCGCGGACCATAGCTGATTTTGACAATTTTCTTGATCTTTAGGTCAGCGGCTTTTGCCAAGTCTGAACCGATCTTCTTTGCCTGATGAAGGGCTTTGACTGCAGCCTCCATTCTCAATTGCTCTTCTTTGCTAGTGCTGA
Organism: Syntrophobacterales bacterium; assembly: GCA_050124835.1. Taxonomy (GTDB): domain Bacteria; phylum Desulfobacterota; class Syntrophobacteria; order BM002; family BM002; genus BM002. Next base: position 66,008 of record JASFEM010000002.1, read on the forward strand.
ACGTGAGGCTCCCGATACGACTTACACCTGCTTCGGAAGCTTTGTCTATCAAAGTACCCAATTTGTCGATGCTCTTTGTTTCAAGTATGACCGTATTTCTAACTCGATAACCTTTCGGAAGAAGTCTATCTTCCTTGTCATATACGGGAGAGAGTGAAAAACCTGAAGTCTTGATTTTGACTTCCTTGCCCGAAATTCCTTTGAGAACGGCCAAGAGTTTCTCTGTTCTCTTTGCATTTTCACTAACTGCTCTCTGAGCCTTGGCTGCACTGCTCTCCACCGAGAAGGTCATGGTGGCCAGATCTGGCATGGCCATGACTTTCGCCTTGCCTACCACCTCGATTGTTGATGGTGTGGCTTGCTCTTCAGCAAAGCTGAGGCCGCAAAATGCAATGAAGACAAAAAGACCAAAAGCAATCAAGAATAATCTTCTGTGCATCGGTAATCTCCGATTTAGATGAGCGGATGTAAAGCGATGTAAATTTGCGCCGCTTTGTTATCTGCATTCTGTAATCTAATCGAAGGATGGAGTCAATAGGGAAAAAATGAGGCGACCGAAAGAACGATCCAGTTAAGAAGAAGCTATGATCTAATAATTTACGGGCGGGAAAAATTCAACAAATTGTATTAGGATCAAGGAACAGCCACGGTGATTGATTCGTACTGCTCCTTATTCTTTGTCCAAAACTCCACGGACAACTTTGAGCATTTGTCTCATGTCATAGGGTTTGTTGATAAAGCCGCTGACCCCAGCCTTAGGGGCTTCCTTCGTTAAAACATTGAAGGAATAGCCACTGGCGATGACAACCCGGACCTGCGAATCGATTTCGAGTAACTCTTCCAGACATCTCTTGCCCCCCATGCCTGGCATAATAAGATCCAGGATAACCAGATCAATCTCTCCATTTCTCTGTCGATAGACTTCCAGCGCACCTTCCCCGTTGTTAGCTGTCAGGAGATTGTAACCAAACCTCTCCAGCATTTCCTTGCCAAGCTCTCGGATGAAGTCTTCATCGTCAACCAGTAGTATGGTCTCGCCTCCTCCCTGCGGAGGTTCAATCACTTCATCATCAATTGACTCTACGATCTTTTCGATTGCTGGCAGGTAAATCTCGAAGGTGGCGCCCGCCCCTGGTTCACTGGAGCACATGACATACCCGCCATGATTTTTCACGATGCCATAGACCATGGCCAGGCCCAGACCGGTTCCCTCACCCACCCCTTTGGTGGTGTAAAAAGGCTCAAAGATTCGATCCATGGTCTCTTCTGCAATACCATAACCGGTGTCGGTGATGCTAAGCAGCACATACTCTCCTGGCTTAGCATCAGTATGTGTCCGGCAGTACGTTTCATCCACGGTCACCTTTCGAGTGGCGATGGTTAGCTTGCCTTCTTCCGACATTGCGTCCTTGGCGTTTACTGCCAGATTCATGAGAATCTGCTCTATCTGGGCCGGGTCAGCATTAACTGCCTTTAGATTTTCTTGAAGGTCTAGTTCGATATCGATCATTTTGGGAATAGTTCGCTCCAGTAACCGCTTGATGTTCTGTACTTCATGGTTGAGGTCGGTGGGCCGCAGGTTGCTCTCCGCCTTTCGGCTAAAGGTAAGCAATTGCTGAGTCAACTCTCCTCCCCTTCTGGCAGCGCGAACAATTTCCTGTACCTCCCGATAACCGGGCTCATCTTTTCTTTTGCCCATTAGCGCGAGTTCTGCATAACCTTGCACCGCCTGAAGCAGATTGTTGAAATCATGGGCCACTCCTCCCGCCAAAGTGCCCACTGCCTCCATTTTCTGAGCTTGCTGAAGCTGGCTTTCCAGCTTCTTTCGTTCGGTAACGTTTCTTAAATTGATAACGCTGCCCACCAGGTTCCCCTCCCCATCCCGATGGACAGCTCCGCTGATGCTTACGGGAATAATGTCTCCGTCTTTGGTGTATCTGAAGCTCTCAATGGCCGAAAAGCTTTCGCCAGCCAGGACCTTATCGATCATCATCTTGGTTTCCGGCCAGTTTGCCTCGGGTACAAAGCCATCCAGCTTCTTGCCCAACCGTTCCTCTAGGGTCCACCCAAAAACGTCGGTGAAGGCAGGGTTAAAATAAACAACTTTACTCTCTATGTCGTAGACAACAACAGGGTCAGGATTTGCCTCCAAAACTGTCCGGTACCTCTCCTCGCTCTCCCTTAAGGCCTCCTCTGCTAGTTTGCGCTCGGTAATGTCCCTAGCGAAGGCACAATTGTATTCCTTGCCTTCAAAGTCCAGGTAATTAACCGTGATTTCCACTGGGAAGACTCTGCCGTCCTTAGCCCTATGCTGAGATTCAATGATGAAGGTCCTTCGTCTTATGACTTCCTCCCAATGTTTTGGCCAAACTTCTTTCGGAAAGTTCAGGTCAATGTCGTGGACACTCATGGAAAGAAGTTCCTCACGAGTGTAACCAAGAGAGCGACAGGACGCATCATTCACATAGATAAACCGAGCATCCGGTCCTATCCAAAAAACTGCGTCTCCTGCATGATCAACTGAGAACTGTGTGAGTCTCAACGCCTCCTCAACGCGCTTGCGCTCTGCAATTTCCGCACGCAACTCTTGATTTGCTAGAGAAAGTTCAGCAGTTTTAGCCTTGACTTGTGCTCTGAGAATCAAGCCAGTTGTGAAAAACAATAACAACAACCCACTGCCAACCGCCAATAAGCCAATCAACCATTTAGGTAGCACCCACTTTTTATTTAGCGGAGTCCATCTCTGAAGTGACTGATGATAGATTGAACTTTTATCGGACTTCAGAGATCCCAGATATTTATCTATACCATTGATAAGTTGACGGTGTTTCTTTTTAGGAACTGCAAAGTGAACTTCTGACGGACTGAAAATAATGGAACTTCTATTGACATTATAGTAGTTTTCGAACTCAAGGCCATATAATCTATTGACAACGCCAGCATCTACCCTCTTTTGATCTATTAACTCTAGAACGCCATCATACTCATATACTTCAACAAACCTAATATTTAGCTTAAACTGTTTAGCCAGATTTCTTAAGTTGTTGTAATGAATATCACCATGAACAACAGCTATTTTTTTGTTATCGAAATTTACAATTTGGTTTATATTTGATCCTTTTTGAGTATATACGATACCCCAGTCTGACAAGGTATTCTCATAGGTAAAATCGTAGACTTTGTTTCTTTCTCTCGAGTACTCAATCCCAATCAGAACATCTATCTCTCCTGCCTGAAGTCGCTCCAGACATTCCACCCAGTATCCTGGTACATATTCGATTTGCCATCCTTCTTCCGATCCAATGTATTCAAGGATATCAATAAGAAAACCCTTTACATCACCATTGCTGTCAGTGAATGCGAGCGGCTTGTTGTCATATACCCCCACTTTCATTGGCGTCGCAGCGTAAACAAGGTGGCCTGAAATAAATTGTAGTAATAGACAGCACAAGAACAAGAGTACGCACTTCCTCATAACTCTACGCCTCTACTGATTGATTATCTGTAGGAGAAACATTTACTGTGACTAATTATTTTGATTTGGAAAGCTTTTCAGGCAGAGCTGGTGCATGTTCTATGCCAAATGGCACTACGGATTTAGGCCCTGATTATTCAGGAAGCGGTGTTGTTCGAGAAGCGGCCAGAATTCAGGCGTCAGGTGGTGCCTAGGAACAATGGAAGAGTGGAATAATGGGGTAAGGATTATTTCAGATTTGAGATTGTAGATTTCAGATTTTGCTATAGAGTTTCTGGATTTAGTTCTTCTGAAAAATCCGCAATCTACAATCTGAGATCTGAAATCTATATCAGTCGGATGGCATCTCATGTGATCCGAAGCCAGCCATATCATCGGGAAGAGCCGCTCGCATCCTACTTCAAATATGCATCAAGGCGCTGCAGAATGAACCCCTTATCAGACAACTCCTTCAGGATCCTGCCCAATTCTTTGGCTCGTTTCGCCAAGGGCGATTTTTTTGAGATCCCGATGTAGCTCGGAGCGGAAATTATGAAGGCAAAGGGGGCCTTTGTGACCTTGTCGCTGTACCCCACGGTCTTAATGTAGTAGTCGCCCTCGGAACTGGTGGTGATGAACGTGTCGATTTTGCCCGAGACAAGTTTCTCCAGGTTTGTTTTGATGTCTGGGGCCGGAATCTTGTTGAGGTCCTTATCGTTATCGAATATCGGCGCGTACTTCGCCCCGGCTTTCACACCAATCTTTAGATTTTCTAAATTGCTGTAAGAACGGATGAGATTGCGACGCCCCTCGAGCACGTAAAAAGCCTTCTCAGATCTCGCTTTGTAGTTGGGCTGAACGTAGTGTATGTATTTCTCCCTCTCAGGACGCCTAAGCAGGCTGGTCATCAGATCAGCTTCCCCGTGCTGCATCATCCGAAGGCAATCTTCAAATGTGCCCTTTTTGAAGGCCAGCGTAAGATCCATCCGTTTTGCGATTTCCATCAAGATGTCCACATCAATCCCAGTGAGCTTCCCGTTATCGATTATCTTGAAGGGAGGAAATTCGCTGAACGCCACAGTAGCCTTTTGCTCGCATTGACCGACTGTTGGGAACAACAAAGTCCCCAATAGGAAAAAAAGGGAAATCACCCAAAATCTAAAACGCATTGGCTTCTCCTCTCCAAATTAACAATGGTCGACAAATCCTCCTCGATGTGCTCACCCTGTGAGTTTACCTCAAAACATTATTATAACCAAACTGTTAACTACTGCTAACCTCTAATTATTTGTTAAGTTTCTTTAGTTCGGTTGTGCAAGCTTCTAAATCGGGGCTTTTGTTTATATCTGACACCATTATAAATCGGATGATCCCATCTTTATCTATAATGAACAGTGCCCTTTCTGAAACGCCATCGGAACGCAGTACGCCATAAGTCTTGGCCACGGCCCCATGAGGCCAGAAGTCAGATAGAACATGGAACCACACTTTTCCCATCTGGTTTGTCCAGGCGTGGAGCGTCGGTACATTGTCTACCGTTATGCCCAAAAGTACCGCATCATTCTCGTCAAATGTATTTTGTACTATATTATATCCCGGCCATTGTTCCGAGCAGACAGGGGTCCAGGCTGCAGGAACGAATGAGATCACAACATTTTTCTTTCCATAGAATTGGCTGAGGGCAATCTTCTTGCCGGATACTGACGGCAGGACAAATTCGGGAGCCATATCGCCAACCTTTACCTTCAAGACGCTGTCTATGGGTTTCAATTTTCCCGGGTTGTAGATATTGTCCCTTAATGCTTCAGACAGGGCCAAAGCCGCTATACTTATTTGCAGCAAAACAGCCACTATTACAAAAGTTACTTTCGAATGCTTTCTCATGGCGAACATCTCCTCACCTCAATTCTGAAAAAATCAAGACGTAAGCTCAGGGACATAAAAGAGGGATCAAGCTTCCAAATTCTTCCGTCGACGTTCAGCTCGCTGCTTCATCTGCACGATTCTAATTTCAGATTCCGGGTCCAACTCGCACGCTTTTTCAAAGTCCTCTATTGCACCACCAAAATCGCCGAGATTTTCCCTTGCTATCCCACGCCTCCAGTAAGTATCACCATCCTCAGGGTTCAACTCGATTGCTTTGTCAAAGTCCTGGATTGCACCATCATGATCACCGAGACCTTCCTTTGCTATGCCACGATTATAATAGGCTTCGGTGAGTTGGGCATACAACTCAATGGCCCGATCATAGTCTCTTATAGCGCCTCGGTGATCTGCACGCTTTAACTTGATATTGCCACGATTATTGTGTCCGTTGGGGTAGTTTGGATTTATCGTAATTGCTTTATGGTAATCTTCTTCTGCACTTTGTAAATCGCCCTGTCTTTCTTTTGCCATCCCTCGACTGTTTAGCACATTGGCTAGAAGATAAATAGCAGGATACTCGATAAAATATTTTTCTCCTAAATCGTAATCAAAACCGAGTGGGTCAGTATGGTCTATATGGTAGTTATTCCCATCGACGCTTAATTTGTTCACAATGTGACTGTCGCTCACCAAGATTGTAAGTTCCAGACCCTCTCGCAGGCCCAGAACGGTATATAATGATGTCAATCCAACACACGAGCCAACTTTTTGATTTACATCAGGACTAAGCTGGGCGTCGATCACATCTGCCAAGAGAAAATTACTGTTACACCTCCTTGGTTTAACATTCCAGAGATATTCGAACAGGTGCTTAGCTCTCGTAGAATGCATATATTTCAATGATGGTGACCAACTTGTCTGGCCTTTTGCTTGCTGTTTCGTGATGAAGCCACTGTGAATCTGGTCCAGTTTCCGTCCATATGTGTCAATCTCTTTTTCCGATTTTAGACCAGAAATTATTAGCAGACTCTTCTCCAGAAAAATCTCTTTACCGGCCTTAAAATCTTCAATTAGCTTCTCTTCCAGGTCAGTCATTTCTTAATGCCGTCCATTCACTTATGATGATGTCACGAGATCATTATCAGCAGATCCAACCGTAGCACAAGCTAATGGAAATGGTCAAAGAAGAGGTGTGACCCTTTAAGCACTTAAATCATAAATCTGCAATCTAAAATCTAAAATCTTTTGACCTGATTAAAAAACCATGTCTTCCATGCCTAGGTCGCCCAGCATCAAACGATCGACTTGTCTGCAAGGACATTTATTATTACTATTGCCTTCAGAGGACACGTACAGGATAATGACATCGTCTTCAGTGAATGTTCAACCTCCACCTGAATTTGGGGAACGAGCAGATATCATTGCTTTCTCCACATGCCGCAAAGGAGATTCTGGATGAGAAGAAACATCTTATTGTCCATGCTGGTTGCCATTCTGGTTCTTTTTCCTGGTCCAGGCTCTGCCGATCAAGCCCCTAGTAAGATTGCCGGACTCACCCTGGGCGAAAAGATTGCGAATTTTGTTCAGCTCGTCCAGATGGAGACCGCCATGCCCATTCGCTATCAGGAATACCTCCGCGTCGTACAAACTGGGGACCTGGATGGCTACAAAAGTGGTACCGTCGAATTCGGAGATTGTCTAGCACCGGGGCGAATCGTTCGGATTAAGCTGAAGTACGAAGATGCTGAGAAGAAATTTTTTAATGAACTGCTGAAACGGTTCAAGAAAAAGTTTGGTGAGCCGGACGAGTGGCGGGGTGATCCCTTCCACGTGATCATGGCATGGAAATGGTCTTTCAGGGACAAGGATAATAACTCGATCAGCCTGATCCTACAGCACAGTATGGATGAAGAGCAAAAATTTGGTAATTCGGTTAAGTTGACCAACACGACGTTCGTGGAAAAAGAACGCTTATGTTATGAAAGAAAACATCCAGAGTCAGCTGAAAGTAGAAAAAGCAAGTCCACTGTTAAAAAAAAGCTAACCGAGGCAGACTATCAGCGCTTCATTCCAGAGTAGAAATGACACCACCCCGCCTCCGAAAATCCCCTAAGGAAAATCTATATACTGGGTTTGATTTTAGATGAGTGCCTTCGCAGCGGCTTGGGCCAATTCAAGCAGATACTCTGGGAAGATACCCCCCACTATCATGACCGTGACGAGCGAACCGGTGAGTATTTTGTTGAAGGGCGATAGTGAGATCGGTGGGAGTTCTTCTTGCGGTTCGAGCAGGTAGGCTGCCTTCACAATCAATAGATAATAGTAAAGGGAAATGACGACGTTGATCATAGCGATAAGCACTAGGATGAAGTACCCTTTATGCATGGCTGCGGTGAAGACCAGAAATTTCCCGGTGAACCCAATGGTCGGAGGTATGCCGGCCAAGCCGAACACGCCAAACATCAAGGCCATGGCGAGTAGGGGAGATCGGCGGTGTAATCCTGCCAATTGGGCAATCTTCAAATCACTTCCGTCATATGCCACCTTCACCACCACCAGGAAACAGGTGAATTTCATGATCAGATATGCCACCGCATAAAAAATCGCACCAGCATACCCGCTTGGACTCATGCTGAGAATCCCGATGAGAACGTAGCCCGCATGGGAGATGCTGGAGTAAGCCAACAGCCTCTTCATGTCCTTTTGCACGATCGCTACCAGGTTCCCCAGAGTCATGGAAGCAATAGAAAGTGTAACCAGCACGTGGACCAGGTATGTGCTGCTGCCACCACTCAAGGCTACCATTCTTGTGAGAATCGCCACCGCTGCCACCTTGGAGGCCGTGGCAATGTAAGCGGTTACCTGATTAGCAGCCCCTTGATATGCATCTGGCGCCCAGAAATGGAAGGGAAAAACAGCTAGCTTAAAGAAAAAACCACACAAGGTGAGAAGTAGACCGACAATCGCAGCCGGTCTTCCTATCGTGCCGGGGAGCACCTTGATGATTTCCGCCACATAGGTAGTGTGGATCACGCCGTAAAGGGAGGCAATGCCAAAAAGCATCACGGCCGAGGCAAACGCCCCTATCAGAAAATATTTTATTCCCGACTCCACATGTATCCCGTAGCCCCTCCTCATGGCCACCAGGATGTATAGAGAATAACTGGAGAGTTCCAAGGCCACGTAGATGGTCAGCAACTCGACACTGCTTACCAGCAGCATCATCGCCAGAGTACAGGTGGTCAGGAGAAGATAGAATTCGGGGTGGTGTTTTTCTTCAATGGAGTTGAGTTCGGAGCAGATGCAGATCACCAGAAACAACCCCATGGCCAGGATGACCTTGAATACCTGAGAAAACAGGTCCACCCGATAAACCCCATAAAAAAGGGTTCCCTCCAGCCTCACCGAAGCCAAACATACCACCACACCGACAGAGGCAAGGAGGAGGGCGATAAAGTAATTCCTCCTGGGATTTGGCCGGACAACCATGGCCAGGCAGAAAAAAACGGCTGCCACAAATAAAAGGTACAGCTCAGGAATGAATAGAGACCATTTCATCATTGTGCCTAGTAGCGGGCAGGTAGACCCGACCCGACATTTCTAAATGCCTAAAATCATCCACAATCTAAAATCTACAATCTACAATCCCTTACCCCTTCTCTAAATCCTTTAACCAGGTGGCGAAACGGAGTGCAAGGCCATCGGGTCCGGCAACAATAAAATCCCGCAGACCGTAATATTGAGCCTCGATGGGGCTCAATATCTTCGCTCCCATTCTATTGGCACGAGCCCAATACTCATCCACATTCGGAACCATGATCCTCATGTTACCAATCGGACTTGGTGGCGGCGGCGGAGTACCCGGTACCTCAGATAGAAAAAGTCGGGCCTCTTCCCACCTCAGCTCCATGAAGGTCCCCTCATCTCGGACAACCTCAAATCCATAACTTAGATAAAACTCTCTGGACTCCTTCATGTCACGGACGTAAATGGCAACCACAAGTTGCTCTCCGGAATCTACATAGCTGTCCATGAAGTTAACCTCATAGTCCAATGAGAAATCAAAGAAACCAGGAGCCAGGAGAAGTGAGCATACAGCATAGAGTGCTCTGACTTCCGATCTCCGAATTCTGGCTTCAGTCTCTTGCCCTCTGCCGGCTGCTCGCTGCCCGCTGCTTACTGTTTTCGACTACCATTTCAAAATGTTGTAGGTCTCCGGATCCAGTGAACCCGTTCTTCTATAGGCGTAAACAATTAAAGCCAGTCCCAAAGATACTTCGGCCGCTGCAATCGCAAAAATAAAAAGTACGAAGACCTGTCCTTCCAGTTGCTGCCAGCGCAGCGCCGCTGCAACAAAGACTAGCCCGGCTGAATTCAGCATTATTTCCACACCAATAAGCATCATGATGAGGTTGCGGCGAGCCACCGCGCACACCACCCCCATCGCAAAGAGTATCCCGGCAAGCAACAGAACATGGCTGTAAGGCACAATCATGGTTTGTCCTCAGTTCTATCACCAGCGCCCCGCGCATAAGCTTTTCCCAGGTAAAGAGCGCCAATTAAGACAATAAGCAGCAGGAATGAGATGATTTCCACCGAAAGCCAATATTTTTGGAAAAGAAATTGCCCGAAAACCCTCGGCCTTGCCAGGCCGGTCATCAGTGGGGTCTGGCTGGCTGGATCAGTAGAAACGACAAGCAGCGCAACAGCTAGATAGATAAGTCCTAGAGCACCGGCAGGCAGCCATTCTTTCAGTGAGGGGCTACGAAGAGCAGACGGGTCCACTCGGAGCATCATGATGATGAAGAGAAAGAGAACCATAATTGCTCCGGCATAGATAATAATTTCGAGAGCTGCCAGCAATGGAGCCCCAAAGAGATAATAAAGCAAGGCGCTGCCGAAAAATGAGATGATCAGATACACCACAGCATGAACCAGATTACGCCGAGTAATCGCTAGCCCGGTGGAGACTAGAATCAAGCCTGCCAGTATATAAAAGATGGCTGCATAGAGAGTCATGGTAGTCACTCAAGGCAGATTAGTTTTGATGTTGACGGGTTTATCCTCTTTAATGTGCGCTCCCTTGGCACCAACCGCCGTCACCACACCGGCGTATTTGTAGAAGTTGTAATCTTTATCCTTGCCGCCGTGGTCGACAAGAAGGTCTTCCTTTTCGTAAACAAGTTTGAGGATGTCTCGCTCGCAAGTTTCAAAATATGGTGTCAACTGGATTGCCGATGTTGGACAAGCTTCTTCACAAAGCCCACAGTAGATACAACGGGCGAAGTTGATGCGGAACCAACTAGCGTAGCGACGACCGTCTTCACGCTCAGCCGATTGCATTGAAATACAACTTACCGGGCACGCAGCGGAGCACAGATAACAAGCAACGCAACGCTCACCACCGTCCGGATCACGGGTAAGGATAATTACCGCACGTGTACGCTCCGGCAAAGGACGCTTGTATTCAGGATATTCTTCCGTAATGGGTTTACGGAAGAGATGCTTGAATGTGGTTGCGAAACCAGTAGCCAGCGCTGCTATTGCTTCCCAAGCCGATTTCATGGAAACTCCTAATACTTAAGCAGCTTTGTTTTGAACATTTGAAAATTTGAAACCGGGGCCCCGCCCGCAGGGTGGGGACTCCGAAGGAGAATTTCGGATTTGTTTCGTGCTTCGTGCTTCGGATTTCGAATTTCTATATCAATAGTATTGCTCCCGTTACCATGATGTTCAGCAAAGCCAATGGCACCAGGACCTTCCATCCCAAGTGCATGAGCTGATCATAACGCAAGCGCGGTAAGGTCCCCCTCACCCAAATCATGAGTGTGGCAATCACAAGAATTTTGATGAGAAACCACACTACAGGAGGTAGAAATGGCCCTCGCCATCCTCCCAAGAAAAAAACAGCCACCAAAGCTCCAAAAACTTGAAGATTGACATACTCACCAAGGAAAAACAGGCCAAATCGCATACCGCTATACTCTGTATGGTATCCAGCTCCCAGTTCATTTTCCGCTTCGGGTAAATCAAAAGGTATGCGTTTGGTCTCAGCCATCGCGCTGATGAAAAAAATGAAGAATGAAACCGGCTGCACCAAAATAAAGGGATAATCGGCTTGGGCTCGAACTATGTCCACCAAGCTAAAAGAGCGCGCCAGCATAACAATAGGAACAAGGGAAAGCCCAAGAGAAAGTTCGTAGCTGATCATTTGGGCTGCGCCGCGAATACCACCTAAAAGGCTGTATTTGGAGTTGGAAGCCCAGCCCCCCAAGGCAACACCGTAAACTCCCAGTGAAGCAAGCGCGAACACATAGAGCAGCCCCACGTTTAGATCTGTAATTACCATAGGAATCTTTTTGCCTAACAGGGTGACGCTCGAGCCAAAAGGTACGACAGCAAAGATCAGCAATGCTTCAGCAGCAACCACCGCCGGGGCCAAAATGAAAATGACTCGATCTGCCGCCTCAGGAATAATGTCCTCTTTGGTCAGCATCTTGAGTGTGTCGGCAAATGGCTGCAGTAGCCCGAATGGACCAGCGCGGTTAGGGCCGTAGCGGATCTGAAGCCTGCCGAGAAACTTCCTTTCCAAAAGGACCAGATAGGCGGCCAGGAGAAGCAGTCCCACCAGGACGATTCCCAGTTTAATGATCAATATGACAAATCCAATTATCCAGTCCATCCTATCCGCCGTAGAAATGTCTAAAATGAGATAAAGGCTTTAGGTTGTGACGAGAGATGTTAAGAAGTTCTCAAAGGAGCTAGAACAACGAACGAAGCAATTTGCGATCGACATTAGTTTTTAAGTCCTTAATTTTAGGCACTTTAGTACATTTTAGACATTTTAGACATTCACTCTCTTTACCTCGCCATATGATACAAACTTCGGCAGTTTCCTAATCTTCTGCCACTCTAACAACCGATGTCGCGGCAACACCAATACCCCAGGAGCCATATGCTCTTCGACCCAGACATCCACTTCAACCTCGCCTTGGTCCAACGTGATTCTTACTTTGTCCCCATGACCCAGCCCTAATCTGGCAGCATCATCGGCATGCATGGAAGCGCAGGGCCTCCTTTCCAACTTCCTGAGGGGAGGTGAAAACGAGGAGAGTTCGTCGGTTCCGAATGTCCAATCAGTCAGGACGACTTCCAAAGATTCATTTGGATCCTCGCCCTTATCTTTATCCACCTGCCAAGGTATTGAAAATTGAGGTGGACCGTCATCAGCTGAACTGATCCGCATCCCGTCGTTAGTAAGTTCATCCAAGGGCGGGATCTCCGCTAATATAGGTAAATTGTCAGCTAGCCAACCAAGCAGATTCCGCCGGGTGGTATCTTCATCTTCCACTTGGCTACCATCTGCGATTTGATTTACAAAGAGAGATGCGGCCCGCACTTCTCCTCCCGGAATTTCACTTCCATAAACTCTCGGCGGATGGTTTCCTGCACTGAGCTGGATAAGAGGCGTCCCCCCCCGGTATGCTCGCGGCGCAAACTGAGCCCTTCCCTCTTGATTGATAAATACTCCTTCCGCCTCGTACAGAGTTGAGGTGGGCAGGAATATGTGAGCTTTCTGCGCAGCAGGAGAATTGACATAGTCGAAAACGACGAGAGAATCGAGCTTCTCTATTGCCAAGTCCAGCCTTTGTCTATCGTGAAAAAGCCAAAAAAGATTGCTTTCAACCAGAATCAACGACTTGACCGTGCCGGTTTCAATACCCTCAAGGATCTCCGAGAACGGAACCCCCTCACCTTGTAGTAATGAAGCGCCGAAGGAATTGGCTTTGGGCATCAGGTAAAAGAGACCTGCCTGCTTATTTGCGGCCAGTAAAAGCTGGGCGCAATCGGCCGCAAGAGCTGGGGTCGTCTGACGCACAATTTCAGTCCCACAAACAATGACTGGCCGTTGACTCGCTCGGAGTTCCTGCGCCACAGTAGCTATCTGATCCTGCACTGTAGGTGCGACCGAGTCAGAGACTGGTAAAGCTTCGAAAAATTTCAAACCGGATTGTCCAAGCCCCCCCGCATCGTCTACAGCCAGAGTTTCCTTGATGATTGAACCGAAACAGAGCTCTGCCTCATCCAGCGCCACTGGCAGGTGTCTGAATTCAATCGGCAAAGATACCGGACGAGGGTCGATCACCGTAATCTTGCCGCCGTTTCGCTGGGCTTGTCTCATTGCCAAAGCCAGCATGGGCGCTTCATTGATAGGATCAGCTCCCACCGCTAGAATCAAATCCGCGCTTTCTATCTCCCGGAGAGAAACGGTCAACTCGGGCGCCAGCCTCGACACTGCCGTTCTCACTTTGGACCTCAAGGATTCATCCAAGAAGTATGAGGGCCCTTTCCAGCCCTTCATCTGACAAATCCGCTTAATACTGGCTTGCGTCTCGAGACAGCTGCGCTCAGATCCCACCCATGCGATAGCATCAGCCCCGACATTCAGGCTGATTTGTTCGAGCCTTTCCCTAGCGGTTCGGATAGCCTCCTCAGTGGAAACTTCCTCGCCGTCAATTAGAGCCTGCCGCGGCCTCGTCTCATTTTTGGCGTAATGAAAGCCGTGGCGCCCCCGGTCACAGATGAAGTATCCGTTTACGGCCTCACTGTATCGTGCTTCCTGCCTGACGACCTCGCGGTAGCGGCTGCTTGCCACGGTATGACATCCGAGTGAACAGTTGATGCAAAGAGATTGACTTCGTTCGTAGTCCCAGCGTCTACCGAAAAACCGAGAAGGTTTATCGGTGTAAACTCCAGTGGGGCAAATATCGCTTAAGTTTCCGGTGAAGGGGCTTTCTAGAATGCCCTCTTCAAAACGACCAAAATAGACACGATTGGCACTCTGCATAACACCCAGATCACGATAGCCGCAAAATTCCTGATAGAACCGTGAACACCTGTAGCAGTGGATACAGCGATTCATTTCGTGCTGGACCAAAGGGCCCAGGTATTGGTCGGGGTAGGTTCGCTTTAATCCTAAATATCTTCTTGTTCCGTGCCCACCCGAGATCGTCATATCCTGGAGCAAACAGTGGCCCCCTTCATCGCAGACTGGGCAATCATGGGGATGATTCAGCATGAGCCATTCGATGACAGATTTGCGGAACTCCATGGCCTCTTCGTCTGTGGTGGACACCACCATGTCATCTTTAGCATCGATCATGCAGCTCATCTGCACGCCCTTGAATGGCCCCTCCAAGAATTTCACCGCGCAGACCCGGCATGCACCCACAGATCCCAGGGCAGGATGGTAGCAGAAGCGCGGAATCATAATTCCCAACTGCTCCGCAGCCTCAATTACTTTTGTCCCCTCCGGGACTTCTATTTGTCGGTCATCTATGACGATTTTAGGCATAGTAGATAAAATGTCTAAATTGACTTAAAAAATTGAAAAACAGAGAATCCAGTGGCCAGTAGGTGACAGGAAATTTATCTTGGTTGCTTTTTCCTGAATTCTGACTCCTGACTCCTGTCTCTATGCTCTATGCTTCCTACCACTGACCATATTTACTTGAACGGACACTTCTTCTGACTGATGTGCTCTCGCACTTCATCCTCAAAATAGGTGATCAGGCTCTCAACCGGCGACACGGCACCTGGAGCGAAAGCACAGTAAGCGCTCCAGAGGTTCTTGCTCATCTGCTGAATCATCGGGATGAACTCTTCTCTACCCTCCCCTTCTTCCAACCTCTGTAGCAGGTCACGGATGTAGGGCAATCCTTCCCGACATGGCGTACACCAACCACAGGATTCTCTGGCAAAAAATTCCGTCAAGTTCAAAGTGGCCGCAACGAGGCAAGTCTTCTGGTCGAAGACCATGATTGCGCCGGTTCCCAGTCTGTGTCCAACTTCCCGCATGGCATCAAAATCCATCTGAATGT
>JASFEM010000003.1:0-77803 GCA_050124835.1 Syntrophobacterales bacterium
CAAAATCCACCTGAATTTCTGCCATTCGCCTTCTTTCAATAGCAATGAGAAAAGGCGGTTTGCTTACATCTCCCTCTGGATCTACAGATGCAGTCCCCGCTACTCCGGGCAGATCCTGTATTGCCAAGATGGCATCACGGAGCATTGGACGCGATGTCACTCCCGGGTGCTGCAGAGCCTTCACCAGCAAGCGCATCGTATCGTAGGCTTGAGCCTCCGGATAGCCGGGCTTTTCACCAAAGGTGTCCTCATACCTTCGGACAAATTGACGGGTAAGAGGCAAACTGCTCTCAGGAAAGAAACCATCTACAAAAACAGCGCCCTGCAGATAGGGAGCTGCCATCTCGATAAGCTTGGGAGAGTTCCACAGATTGGTCCCCATCAGTTTGATTCCGGTAACGTCATAATATGCAAGTTGGGGTGCGATGAGACCCACTTTTCCGTAACCGTCAGGGATAAATATCGCCTCGAAGTCTAAGATTGGCAAGGGCTCCTCTTCCGGTAGTTCAGAGGCTTCTTCTGCCGGCTTCGCTGACAACCTCTCGGCAGCAGAAATCTGCCCGGTTTCGTACATGAGTTCGCTTTCAAGTCTAGGATAATAGAGCCCCACAAGTTTCTTGATCTGATCGGCAAAATCGGTCTGGGACGGCTCATAGGCTTCCACTCCTCGTACCTGACCCCCAAGTCGATCAAGTTCGTCCCAAAATAGGTTCATCAGTCTTGTACCGTAGCCGTCATTGGGGTAGAGAATGGCAAAGCGTCTGTAGCCGAGTCCGAGCACTGCGTATTCCACCAGTGCCTTTGTTTGTTGCTCATTGCTGAGAAAGTTACGAAACACAAAATTGCCAAGCTCGCTGACTCCCTCCTTCTGGGTAAGAGTAATGATAGGCACCCAGAGCTTCTGTGCTTCCTCAGCGACCGCCTCGGCAGCCACGCGGCTTAGAGGCCCAATAATTGCGGCAACTCTATGGTTAAGCACCAGATCCCTTACTGCTGCCACAGCCAAGTCTGCGTTGCCCCCACTATCCTTTATGACCAGCTTAATATCCGGACTTCCAGTAATCTGAACTTTAAGGTCCTGGGCGGCCATCACCAATCCACGAAGCACCCTATCGCCATATGCTTGATAACGGCCACTGAGAGGCAGAACACAACCCACAGTGGTCATATCCACTTTGAGCCATTCCTCGACTCTTTCGGCCATTGTCCGCCAAGTTTCGGCCAGCGGATGCTCCGGCTGTTTCTCGATAAGTGCTTGAAGCTGTTGCTGAGCCATGACCAACTGCCCACTATCCATATCGATCTCCACCATGCGGGTCTGCAGTTGAAGACTTGGAAAACCAACTGGATAATGGGCAAGTAAGGCGAGCACCTGCTCCCGATCAACTTGATCGAGCGCGCCGTCCACTTTTTCTGTTAGGGCAGAATGTTTATCATCCCCGGCGAGCGAGTATGCCTTAACATACCACTTTACGGCCTCAGCGTATTTTTCCTGCGCCCCTTGGGCGTCACCTACAACTTCGGCCGCCTCGGCTCTCTGAGACTTTTTGGGCAAATAGGCCATGAGTGATCTTCCGGTCTCTACTGCGTCATTGTAACGCTCTAGCTTAACGTAGCACCGAAGCAGCCAGAGCCGGGCCTCGTCTCCCTCTGGTCTGATCGGAAACCGATTCATAACCTCTTCGAACCAGGACACAGCCTCGCCGTAACGTTCCATACGAAAGGCAATTTCGCCCTGCCGTAATAGCGCCTTTGCCGCCTCTGGACTTCTGGGAAATGCCATAGCCAGTTCACGATATTGCTGGGAGGCCTCCTCCAGATTACCTTGCTGGAAAGCTGCTTCCGCCCTTGCCAGCTGCTGTGGTGCTACCTTCCCATCCGCAGTGGACGGTGGTTCCGCCGCGATCTCTTTTTTAGCAGGTAACAAAGCGCAGCCAGCCAAAAGGAAAAGGATCAACCAGAGAGCAAATCCCCATATAATCTGTCTCCTTAACCTCATGCCGTCTTTCCTTTTTGAAGTCGTTGCTTGTAAAGCGCAGGAAACCATTTTTTATTTGTCATCTCGCATTGCGCATTCAGCATTCAGCATTTTTTATTTTGGTGAGATGCCATCCCGACTCTCATCCTTCAATCTGTAATGATCAATGTGAAATGAGAGATGAAAAATGAGAAATGAAAAAGGGTGCTAATTTCTCCCGTAAGAGAGTATTTTTAGCACCCTTTCGTGGAATTAAGCAAGTCCCGATTGGCGGTTATTTTTTGTCCTCATCAACCTCTTCAAACTCAGCTTCCACCACCTCTTCGTCACTGCCGGCACCCTCGGCGGCAGCTTCTCCGGTTTGCTGCTGAGCATCCCCAGCCTGGGAAGCCTGCTGGTACATGGCCTCTGCTACCTTATGTGAGGCCTGCATCAGTTCTTCAGAAGCGCTTTTTATGGCTTCCACATCATCGCCCTCCATGGCAGTTTTCAGCCGCTGAGTGTGTTCTTCGATGTTCTGCTTGGTTCCAGCATCAACCTTATCACCCATCTCTGCCAGGGTTTTTTCAGTGTGGTATATCAGCGAGTCAGCGTTGTTTTTGGCCTCCACAAGATCCCTTTTCTTCTTGTCTTCTTCAGCGTGCATCTCCGCTTCCTTAATAGCTTCCTCAATCTCCTTTTCGCTCAAACCACTGGAAGCGGTGATCCGGATGGACTGCTCTTTACCAGTGCCGAGATCCTTGGCCGATACGTTCACAATACCATTAGCATCGATGTCGAAGGTCACCTCGATCTGCGGAACTCCCCTGGGCGCCGGGGGAATACCCACTAACTCGAAGCGCCCCAGGGTCTTGTTGTTGGCAGCCATCTCCCTTTCACCCTGCAGCACGTGGATGGATACCGCCGGCTGATTATCGGCAGCGGTTGAGAAAATTTGACTCTTACGTGTAGGTATGGTGGTGTTCTTTTCGATGAGTTTAGTCAGTACCCCGCCCAAAGTCTCGATCCCCAAAGAGAGTGGGGTCACATCCAGCAGGAGCACGTCTTTAACGTCACCTTTGAGCACTCCAGCCTGTATTGCAGCACCCACAGCAACCACCTCATCAGGGTTGACGCCCTTGTGAAGCTCTTTGCCAAAAATCTCCTTTACCTTTTCTTGCACCCGAGGCATCCGGGTCATGCCACCCACCAAAATGACTTCATCAATGTCTGAAGGTGCCAGGCCCGCATCCTTGAGGGCGGTCTGCACAGGCGGTACCAATTTGTCGACTAGATCCGACACCAATGACTCCAATTTGGACCGAGACAACTTTATATTAAGATGTTTTGGACCACTAGCATCAGCCGTGATGAATGGTAGATTAACATCCGTCTCCATGGAGGTGGAAAGCTCCATTTTCGCTTTTTCTGCTGCCTCCTTGAGCCGCTGCAAGGCCATTTTATCCCCGCGCAGATCAATTCCCTGGTCTTTGCGAAACTCGTCCGCAAGCCAATCAATGACTCGCTGGTCAAAGTCCTCGCCACCCAAGTGGGTGTCACCGTTAGTAGCTTTCACCTCAAAGACGCCATCGCCTATCTCGAGTATGGAAATATCATAAGTGCCGCCGCCCAGGTCAAAGACGGCAATTTTCTCGTCCGCCTTTTTGTCGAGGCCATAAGCAAGCGAAGCTGCCGTGGGCTCATTAATGATTCTCATGACGTTCAGTCCGGCAATACGACCAGCATCTTTCGTGGCCTGCCGCTGACTGTCATTAAAGTAAGCTGGTACAGTTATTACAGCGTCCGTAACTTTTTCACCCAGATAGTCCTCTGCTGTTTGCTTCATCTTTTGCAGCACCATGGCCGAAATCTCTGCTGGGCTGTATTCTTTACCACGAATCTTAATGTGTGCATCGCCATTGTCCGCCTTTACGATCTCAAAGGGACAAATGGATATGTCGTGCTTTACCTCTGCAGATTCAAACTTCCTGCCGATTAATCGTTTCACCGCATAGACAGTATTCTCAGGATTTGTGATGGCCTGCCGTTTGGCCACCTGCCCCAATAGCCGTTCGCCGCCCTCGGTGAATGCGACAATTGAAGGGGTTGTGCGGCTCCCCTCGGCATTCGTGAGGACCTTGGCCTCTTTACCTTCCATCACCGCAACCACTGAGTTGGTGGTCCCCAGATCAATGCCGATTATCTTTCCCATGCTTTCCTCCTTAATCTTTCACCCGAATAGGGTTTATTATCCTTACCGTTTTCATCATGCCTTTTTGACTTTTATTTTTACCTCGCTTTTGTCAGCCTTATCCTCACCACCCGATTGTTTCCTTTCGGCAGTACCCGACATGGGTCCTGAGGGCTTGGAAACCACCACCATTGCCGGACGGAGCAGTCGGTCTTTTAGAGTGTAGCCCTTCTGTAGCTCCCTCACAACGATATTGCTGTCATAATCCGCTGTTTCCTCCTGCGAAACTGCCTCGTGATAGTTAGGATCAAAGGGTTGGCCCATTGCCTCTACTGCAGTGCAGCCGAATCTGGCCAGGGTATCGACGAAGCCCTTGAGCGTCATGTTCAGCCCCTCAAGAAGGCTGCCCTGATTGGACTCGGCTTGCGAATGGTCCAGGGCTCTCTCCAAATTGTCAATGACTGGTAAGAGCTCCCTAATGAAGGATTCATTGGCATAGCGGGTCTGTTCTTCTTTTTCGCGTTGAAGTCGCTTCTTAAAGTTTTCCGCATCCGCAGCGGTGCGCAGCAGCCGTTCTTCAGCGTCATTGAGCTGTTCTTCCAAATCTTTATATTTAGCTAGTAGAGCGTCCCTGGTAGCAGAATCAGGGTTAAATTCCTCATCTTCGACAAATTCAACCTGTTGCTTGTCAACCCCATTCGCATTGCCGACCGAAATCTCTCGACTTTCTTTTCGTTGTTCTTCTTGGTTCTCCTCAGGCTTGTTTGTTTGATCCTTCTTTAAAACCACCCGAGTTCCTCCCCTACTTTCATCACTTTTGTTAATAACGATTTGCGCTCAGTCAAGCCCCCAGCTACCGCTTAATAGCGAAACTCCCAAAAAACCAGGGAGTGCATCCATTTCTCGACCATCTAGACATTCTCGCTAGAAAGCCTCCTCCAACATTTTGCTCAGAAGCTTGGCGGTGTAGTCCACCAAGGGAATAATCCGAGAGTAATCCATTCTGGTCGGTCCCATCACGCCAAGAGTACCCAGAATTTCATTGCCGCTGGTGTATGGCGAGGTGATGAAGCTCACATTCTCCATATCCAGCAGTTCGCTCTCAGAGCCGATGAAAATGTTAACACCCTTACCCGCCATGCTTTTGTCCAGAAGGTCTATAATCTTACTCTTTTCCTCAAAGGCATTGAATATTCGCCGCATCTGCTCGACATCAGCAAATTCGGGATTATCCAACAGATTGGTTCTGCCGCCAATGTAAAGCTCGCTCTCTTCTATATTTTCGATTAGAGCCTGCTGACTCAATTCCAAGGCCTTAGCCAGCAATCTGTCGAAGAGCACCTTCTCTTTTTTCATCTCCTCCAACAACCGCATCTTTACCTGTTGCAGGGTAAGATCCTGCAGTAATCCATTGAGGTAACGGCTATATTTGTCCAATTCGTCTTGGGTAATACTCTCTTCCACATCGACGATTGTATTGTGGACAATGCCGGCCTTGGAAACCAGTATGGTTATGACGATATTTGGACGAAGCCGAATGAACTCTATCCTCTTAAAACCTATTTTCGACAATCGAGGAGTAAGTACGACACCGGCTTGTTTGGAAAAGGATGAAAGAACTTTGGAGGTCTCCTTTAGCAGGTCTTCCACTCGGGGCACCCCACCCTGGTAGGAACGCTTGATACGCTCTCGATCGGCTCCACTTAGTTGCTGGATTTTTACAATGGAATCTATGTAAACTCGGAGTCCGAGGTCGGTTGGCACCCTTCCCGCCGAAGTATGCGGCTGGAAAAGAAGCCCTAGTTCTTCCAGGTCTGCCATTACGTTGCGAACCGTTGCCGGGCTAACATTTAAACCATATCTTTTCGCTATAGCTCGAGAACCAACCGGTACGCCGCCCTGAATGTACTCAAGGATGACCGCCTCTAGTACACGCCGGGTTCTTTCTCCCTTTACCAATCCTGCCATGGCTTCCCTCTTATTAGCACTCATCGTCATCGAGTGCTAAAGAAAGTTAGCAACGGTGTTCCCCTTTGTCAAGACTTAATTAATAGCAGGAGTTACCAATTTTGTTGGTCTTTTTGAATTTGCTGAGATCATTATCCTCATAGCCGCTCGGGAAGGAATTGACCCAGAGGCAAAAAAAAACCGGCTGGACGGGGCCGCATCCAGCCGGTCATAATAAAGGAGAAAAAGAGTTGAAGAGTCAAGAAGGCAGGGTAGCCTATTATCATGCTGTCCTTACCGTCCTAGCTCACCATTGCTTTTAAGCAAATTTCTTGCCACATCTACCCCGCGCCCAGCAAATTTATATATTGTTGAAATAATTAATACTATTCTAAGTAGCTATATACTGCGGCACAGTCAAAATTGCCTTGTGAGGACTAATCCGGACATAATCCGGACATAATCCGGACATAATCCGACCTATTTCAGGACGTATCTGGTACTCCTACCCTTACCGATTCTTGCTACCAGATCCATATTCACCAATTCACTTAGATCGCGGCGTGCATGACGATCAGAAATTTGATTAATTTTGATATAGTAATCGTTAGTTATATATCCGTTCTTCTTTATAAAATTAATTGCCTTTACTTGGCGTTTGTTTAAGCCGAAATAGGGCAGCAGACCATCATCTTCAGTCAGATCTGAACCACTTTCGCTTGCCGTGGTTTGTTCACTAATGCCTGGAAGTTTTGTCTGAAATAGCTCCTCAGGCAAATCCTGAGGCCTGATTTCATCGCCGTCGCAGAGAATTACCGCGCGTTCGATGACATTTTCCAGTTCTCGGACATTACCTACCCAATCATACTGGTACATGTGCTTGAGCGCCTCTTGGCTGACACTTTTGACTTCCATTCCGTTGGCCTCGGCCACTTTTTCCAAAAAGTGGTGAACCAGTAGGGGTATGTCATCTCGCCTTTCCCTGAGAGGTGGAACCTTGATTTGAACGACTTTTAGACGATAATAAAGATCCTCCCTGAAGCGTCCGATCTCCACCTCACGGTGGAGATCACGGTTGGAGGCGGTTACCAACCTGGCGTCAACCTGTAAGGTAACGTTACCCCCTACCCTCTCAAATCGCATCTCCTGCAGTACTCTTAGCAACTTAACCTGAAGAGCGGGCGACATCTCCCCCACTTCGTCTAGAAACAGAGTTCCACCATGGGCCAATTCAAACCGTCCTTTCCGTTGGGTGACAGCCCCGGTAAAAGCGCCCCGTTCATGACCGAATAACTCGCTCTCCAAAAGTGATTCAGGTAAGGCCGAACAACTCACTGAAATGAATCGCTTATCACGTCTGGGGCTGTTAAAGTGAATAGCTTTTGCTATGAGTTCCTTGCCTGTTCCTGACTCACCGGTTATCAACACTGAGGCCCGAGTTTGTGCCACCTTCTCAATAACCTCATAAACGTTCCGCATGGCCTTGCTCTTGCCCACAATGTTGCCGAATTGGAAGCGCTCCTGTAATTGCTCACTAAGCAACCGATTTTCTTGCACCAATCTGTGCATTTCTATTGCTTTTCGGATCGTCAGCTTCAATTCTTCGTTCTTGAAAGGCTTGGTAATGTAATCGAATGCACCTCGCTTCATGGCCTCCACAGCCTTCTCAATGGTGGCGAACGCTGTCATCATAATCACCGGCAGGTCTGGTTCGCGACTGCGCAACTGGGCAAGAAACTCCATCCCATCCATACTAGGCATCTTCATATCGGTAATCACCAAGTCCAGATCATGGGTTGCCGCAATCTCCAGGGCTTTGCTGGCACTATCACTGGTGATCACTTCATAACCAGAATCGACGAGAAGAGCCTCTAGCACCAGGAGATAGTTCTTTTCATCATCGATGATAAGGATGGTTTCCATCGTATCCTTCTATCTCCCCTGAACTCCGATTACGTCATATCAGGGATTTCCCACATGGCAACGCTGGGGACCGCCAAGGCGGGAGGGTTGTAAGTTATTAGTTATACGTTATTAGTTACACGTTGTTAGTTGTATGTTATTAGATTAATTTTTGATAATTATATCGGGTGAATCTCACTCGGTGTTTTTGGACAGAACGGCAATCCTCTGGTTTATTACTGGGTATCATTCAAGGTTTTCCTTATAAACTAAAGTTGCTCTGGCCGCTGTCTGCTTACAGCTGCGCCATGCGCTCAGCTTTCGGTCGGATCCACCGGCAAGGAAATAATAATAGCCGTTCCTTTGTTCTCAGCCTCTTGTGGTTTTTGCCGCGGTGGACTCTCGATTAAAATCGTGCCACCGTGACTTTCGATAATGTTCCGGACTATGGGAAGTCCCAAGCCCGTGCCCGTCTCACGGGTGGTGAAAAACGGGTCGAATATTTTTCCTATCATTTCCTTGGAAATACCTGAACCGGTGTCAGTGATGATAATCTCCAACGTATCTTCTTTAGGCTCTTTGTAGCGCGTTATCACCCGGATAGTTCCCCCTTCATTTAACGCTTCCATCGCATTAACAAAAATGTTCAAAAATGCACGGTAAAGGAGGTCTCCGTCTGCGTAAACTGGCCTACCATTTTCGGCAACGTGGAGTTCCACTTTGATACCCCGTTTTTCAAGTTCAAATTCCAGAAATTTGAGGTTTCTCTCCAGTACCTTGTCGACCCGGCATTCCGATAAATGTGGCGTAGTGGGTCGAGCAAAATCCAGAAAATCAGTGACAATGGAGTTCAGACGATTTGTCTCCTCCATGATAATTTTGCTGAGCTGCTTTCTTGAATCTCCCTCCTCCGTTTTCTGAATTAGCAGCTCAGCTGTGGAGCCGATGATCCCAAGAGGATTTCGGATCTCATGACTGACACCTGCCACCATCTCCCCCAGAACAGCCATTTTCTCAGCTTGGTGAAGCTGCGCTTCCAAACGCCTGCGTTCTTTGGCTCTCTTGACGATGATCCGCTCACCACGCTTCACAATGAAACGGAGGACGAAAAAGAGTAAGCTCATCACTCCCACAAGGCTTATTGCAATGATATTTTGGAAACGGGTAATGGCCGCATAGTCCTCGGAGATATCCTGGGTAATCTCAAAAACGCCAAGGATCTGGCCGAAATCTCTAGAAAGCGGTTTTTTCATCCGGAGAGGAATATAGGTCTTGAGCTGCCGCTGTTTGGCCAAAGTACCCAGTTCAAAACCCAGAAAGCCCCCGCGCGAAACAAGCCGCGATGAGGATTTGCCCTGACGCGCCAAATTGAAGTCGATACCGCCGAGGCCGGAGAGACCCAATAAGGAACTATCTGTGCTGTAAGTGACCAACTCGTTAAGATCATAAACAATGACCCGGTCAATTTTGAAACCGTGAATGGTGTTGCGAACGACCTTATCCAGAAGTTGATATTGTTCAGGATTGCTGAGCCGAACTCGTCCGTACTTGAGCGCCGTCGGTAGCACAAACTGGGTGAAAACTTGATGGTTTAAATTGATCGCCACCAAAAGGGCATACTGTTCACTTTTGCTTAGCAGTTCGTTCTTTGCCCGCTGAGAGATAAATATGGAAAGCAACAGGGTTGGAATGAGAATCACCACTAGGCTGGACAGAGAGAAATACTTGACCAGCCGAAATGGCTTGATACTCTCGCTGGACTCGAGTGCCGTCCGCATTGAATCAGCCCTCGTCTTCTCGTAGTCGTTTCATTATACACTACCTGAGACGACAAACCTTGCCATCACTTCATTTATTAGAAGGTTAACCGTAAGGAGAGTCCTAGCCGATCTAACCCTGGCTCCAAACCAAGGGAAAGCCGATAAGTCTCCTTAAGTTCTTGGCGAAATCTTTTTTCTTCCCTTGCATTTGCCTCACGTGCAGCCTTCACGGCGGTTCGAATTCCTCCAGCATACCAACCTAATTCGAAAAAAACGAGAATTCCGCCAAGAACTGGGCTGTCATTCTTAAAAGCGACTACGGCTCCAGTTATAAAGAGAGCGTTGAGGAAAAACGAGGTCGCAGCCTCACCCGGTCTCCCTGCATAGAGGTGTCCTGAGCCTGGTAATACTGCAGACAGTGCCCCGGCTACTGCTGGCGATTTTCTGCCACCCTCCGGTCGCTGCTGCAGCGCCTGACTGAGCGATTTTGCTCTTGGGTAAAGTCTGCTCTCTGGACTTACCTGCTCCAACGTGGCAACTGCCTGCTCGTAATTACCGTCATCGATCTGTAGCCAGGCCAAACGTAGATATACGGTATCGATCTCTGGGTTTTCAGGATAGCGCGCGATGAAACGTTTAGTCCAATAGATGGCCTCTGGGTAGCGCTTCTGCTCCTCACGAATCGCGACCACCTCCAAGATGGCCTCTCGAGTGATGGGTTCCCCTACTCTGCGATTGATTAGTCTGACAAGGTAATTGACCGCCTTATCAGGTTTTCCTCCGCGGCGGTAACAACGACCAATCTGGAGTTCAGCTTCGGGTGCGCGGCTATCGGTCGGGAAGCGAAAGAGAAAGCGATTGTACTCTGTCGCTGCCCGGTAGAAATACTGCTCTTGGTAAAGATAGTTTGCAAAATTCCACAACAGGTCCGCTTGCTCTTCGGCCATGACCGGCTGAGCCAAAACCTCACAGAGCACGAGCAGCAACAAGCACCAGCCTATCCGGCCTAGTAGTATGGCGCGAACCATTGCTTCATCCGCTTCAGTTTTTCATTGGATTTATCGTCTTCGGCTACCTGTTCTAGAGCCTGCTTTACCTTCTCTTTTCTGTTTTCTTGCCAGTCCCTTTGGTCGACGTAAGCACTGTCCAACTCGCGCGCCTTAAGATAGGCTTTGGCTGCCTCCCCATACCGCTTCTGGTGAAAAAGCGCCACAGCCAGATTATATTGGGCCTTGGTGTAGCGCGAGTTCAGCTTGAGGGCCTGACGAAACTCCTTTTCTGCTTTCTCTGCTCTTCGCTGACGGAGATAAAGAATACCCAGGTTATTGTGTGGGATTGCATAAGCGTCATCCATTTCGATTGCTTTCAGAAAACTCGTCTCCGCTTCTTCATACTTCTCCGCCTTCAGGTAATAGTAGCCAAGTGCATTCTGGTAAGAGGCCTTCCGTGGATGAAGCTTAACCAACTTCTCGTAGCGCTCGATTCCCTTTGCCGGTGACAATTCAGCACCCTTCGCCGGAAACGGACCAGCCACAAAGAAAATCAACACCATTAATGTATTAACTACACTCCTTCGAGTCAGAACTTCTAACTGTTCCGAGCCGCGAAGCATATGGCAAATCCCCCCTAGCGGAATCAGTTTAAATATTCCTCTTGCTAGCGCTTATTGCTTACGCGCTACCCTTTCTGCCCGCTTGTCCCGCGCTTCCTGTCCTGAGCGACAGGACCTCCAGTGAGCCTCAGTCGAACGTCTCGTCGACGGGTTTTATCGAAGGAGTCGCGGGACTGTCTGCTGCTTGCGGATTTTCTTGCTCTGCGCTTTGCACTTTGCGCTTTGCAGCGTTTACCCCTTGGCGCCACTGTTTCAGCCGCTCCCGCAGGCTGGCTTCATAGCCTCGATTCGTTGGCATATAGAAGCGCACATTCTCAATACCCTCGGGGAGATAGCTCAATGGAACGTGACCCTCCGGATAGTCGTGCGGATAAAGGTAGTCGCGGCCGTATCCCAATTGGCGCATCAGCTCAGTCGGTGCATTGCGAAATTCCATGGGGACCGGCAGATTCCCCTTTTCCTCCACTTGCTGCCTTGCTTTGCCGTAAGCTTGGTAGAGCGCGTTACTTTTCGGGGCCGTGGCCATATAGACTGCTGCTTCGGCCAAAGCTAAATCTCCTTCTGGACGTCCCATTAAGTGAAACGCCTGTTGGGCCGCCACCGCCACCATCAGCGCCCTAGGATCAGCAAGACCCACATCCTCTGAAGCAAAGCGCACCATTCTGCGGGCGATGTAGAGAGGGTCTTCTCCAGCGGCAAGCATCCTAGCAAGCCAGTAAAGCGCAGCATCCGGATCGCTTCCACGCAAACTCTTGTGAAGCGCAGAAATCAGATTGTAGTGTTCCTCACCGCCCTTGTCGTAGATGAGCGGCTTTTTCTGGATCGCATCAGCCATTGACTGGAGATTGACCTGCCGCTGCCCTTCTGGGTTTGGCGGTGTTGTCAGTGCTGCAATCTCTAGGCCGTTAAGGGCCAGACGTGCGTCCCCCTTTGACTCCTGAATCAGATACCGCAGCGCCTCTTCATCTATCTCAACATTCAGTCCACCCAGTCCCATTTCCGCATCTTGCAACGCCCGACTGAGAATGACTCCAAGTTCGCCATCACTCAGTGGTTCCAAAACCACCACTGGCGCCCGGGACAGTAATGGCGGAATTACTTCGAAAGAGGGATTCTCGGTGGTTGCTCCGATGAAGGTTACAGTGCCGTCCTCTACATAAGGAAGGAGTAAGTCCTGTTGCGCCTTGTTGAAGCGGTGAATCTCATCCACGAATAGAATCGTGCCTCTACCATGAGTACTTTGTTGGTGTCTGGCTTCATCGACAGCTGCCCGCACATCCTTAACGCCAGCCGTAACTGCAGAGAGATTGATTAGATAAGCTTCACTATCTTGGGCGATTAAACGGGCTAAGGTGGTCTTACCGCATCCCGGCGGACCCCAGAAAATGAGAGATTGTAACCGCCTGTGCCCGAGCAACCTTCCCACCAACTTCTCAGGAGCCATGATTTGCTGCTGGCCGACAAACTCTTGCACGCTTCTGGGACGCAAGCGCTCTGCCAGGGGTGACTCTAGCTTCAAGGCGGTCGATCTAAAAAGATCCTTCTGTTTCAATAGCCCACCCGCCATTGCTAACTGTCAGCTATCAGCAAAATAATTGACTGCACATCGACAAGAGCCCAAGAGAAAAGCCGCATCGCACACTATCGGTTCGTAAGACCCTAGCGACCTTTGTTGACCAAAAAAATCTTGAACCGTTGTCAGCGCTGATCGCTGACCTCTTACCAGTATCACTAGTGATTTCAAGGGATTTGAGCGAAACCTTACCGCAAGCAGTCTGGTTTGTCAATGTAGGTTGATTGCCGAAGGAGGTGAGTATTGGCTAGTGGAGCAGCCGGGTCACTTACGCCAGAAAATTTTGAGCGAAATAGGTTAAAAAACCACCCATACAAGATATCTTTTACTATAAATAACTTTAGCTTTATACTATTTAATTAAGTAATAATATATATTTATTAAATTATATTTTTGGCAAAATGGTTAAGTATTGATGTGATGTTGAACAGATAGGGCTTTGCATTGCGACCATTGTCAGTGGCGGGTTTAGCAAGAGGAGGGTTTGGTCAGAGCTACTCCCCTAAATAGGCCTCTCTTACCTTGGGGTTTTCCAACAAATTCTTCGCCGTATCCTCAAGTACTACTTGTCCCGTCTCAATAACATAGCCATAATCTGCCAGTTCCAAGGCAGCCTGGGCATTTTGCTCCACCAAAAGGATTGTAACCCCCTGCTGCTCTCGAATCTGGCGGATAATACCCATGATGTGCTCCACTATTAAAGGAGCCAGTCCCAAAGAGGGTTCATCCAGGAGAAGCAGACGGGGGGTGCTCATCAAAGCCCGGGCGATGGCAAGCATCTGTTGCTCCCCCCCCGAAAGGGTTCCACCCACTTGCTTGTGCCGCTCTTCCAGAATAGGAAAAAGTGCGTAGGCTTGTTCCAGAGACTTGTTAACAGCCGCTTTGTCACGCCTTAGGTAAGCTCCCAGGGTGAGATTTTCTTGCACCGTGAGAAGAGGAAATATTCTTCGCCCTTCAGGGACCTGGACGATTCCTCGCCGGACGATCTCTTCCGGAGGGAGGCCATGAATGGGCTCTCCCTGAAAGTCTATCCCACCCGAGGAAATACGCTGAATGCCACTGATAGACATTAGAGTTGTGGATTTCCCCGCACCGTTAGCTCCGATTAGACAGCAGATGCTTCCTTTCCTTACTTCTAGGGAAACCCCTCGGATGGCGTGGATCTGTCCGTAGTAGCTGTGGATATTTCTAAGCTTGAGCATCCGCCATGCCTCTGCCTAGGTAGGCCTCGATGACTCTCGGATTGGCCCGTATTTCATTGGGCGTTCCCTGGGCGATGAGTTCACCATGATCAAATGCGTAAATATGGTCAGCCAGATTCATCATTACCTTCATATCATGCTCGATGATAAGCACGGTGATTCCTCGGTCACGAATTTTGCGAATCAGCTGCATCAGCTGGGCTGATTCGAGCGGATTCATTCCTGCTGCTGGCTCATCTAGGAGAAGTAAGCGTGGATGAGAGGCCAGGGCTCGTGCCAATTCCAACCGTCGCTGTTCACCGTAGGCCAGGGCGCCAGACAGATCGAAAGCCCGATGTTCAAGACCAACAAACCTCAGGTGTTCCAGGGCTTCTTGTTCAATATCCTTTTCTTCACTCCGCTGGGAGCGGGTCCGAAAAAGGGCGGACCATACCTTTTGCTGCATCTTGCCATGAGCGCCTATCTTGACATTATCCAGAACACTCAGGCTCAGGAAGAGGCGTATGTTTTGAAAGGTGCGCGCCATACCCAATCGATTAATCTCATCCGGGCCCAATCTGAATCCGTAAAGTAGGCGCACCTCCCTCAACATGAGCTGCCACATAAGATAAACACTGAAGGGAATATCGAGAATGGACCACGGAAAAGCAAAATAGGCGAGCTTCACCCCTATCGCCGGTACTTGTCCCAGTGAGGAGGAATGGGCCAGCCACCATATGGCTAGATAGAGATCACCCAAAAGAAAGACGAACATAACGCTCCAAGCCCAGATCTGGAGTTGTTTCAAACCTCGCGCCACAACCATGCGTATGCTCAAAATGAAAACGACGAGCAAGCTTAACTCAACCTTGAAAGGGGTTCGGGATATGAAGAAAGCCCAGAAAAGGGGAGCCCAGGCCAGGCTAAATATGAGAAAACCATTTGTACAGCGCCTAACGTGCTGCGGTTTTCGAGTCGAAATCTCAGGGACGACCGATCTTTCTTGAAAAAATACTTGGCCAGCAGTCGGATAGTAAAGTCCGGTCAGACAGTTAAAAAGGGTGGTCTTTCCGGCACCATTGGGACCGATAATCCCCACTATCATACCCGTCACCACCTCGAGGCTTACATTGCTCAGGGCACTAAGCCCCCCGAAAATCTTGGACAGGTTGCTCACCCTGAGGATAGAATCCATGGAGGAGTTTACTCCTTGCCCCCGAACAGGGCCAGACGTTGTCGAATGCGTTCTGCCTTATTCTCCTGAGCCCGATCAAATGGGATGAGCCCCGCCGGACGCCAGCGCATCATCAGTACCAGAATCAAGCCATATATTAAATAACGGGCACTGAACATTGCCTGCGGCAAAATAGCCCGGAGAATTTCTGACAGAGGAATAAGAATAAATGCCCCCAACATGGTCCCCGTAATGCTTCCCATACCGCCGAACACAATAAGGCAAAGAATGAGAATGGACTCCCAAAATTTGAACATATCCGGGTGGATGAATTTGAACCATCTGGCGAAGAAAGCGCCGCCCATGGCGCCAATAGATGCACTCATGGCAAAAGCGATGATCTTGTAGCGAATGAGATTAATGCCACAGCACTGTGCTGCTATTTCGTCTTCACGTATTGCAAACCAGGCTCTACCAAGACGCGAGTCCTCCAGCCGCGTAACCACCAGGATTACCACCATAAGCAGAAGGACCACCAGATAGTAGAACTCCCAGTCGAACGTGAGGGGGTGGCCGAAGATGACGGGAGGTGAAATGCCCGGAAGCCCCATAGGTCCGCGGGTGAGCCAGAGCTCATTGCGTAACACTAGAACCACAAGCTCCGAGAAACCAAAGGTGACAATGGCAAAATAATCTCCGGTGAGACGCAGCGTCGGCGCACCTAGGAGAATTCCCCACAGAGCGCCGTTAAGAGCGGCCAACGGTAGAACTATCCAAAAACTGAGATCGAAGTGGATGGTCAGCAGACCTGCTGTATAGGCCCCGATTCCATAGAACCCCACATACCCCAGATCCAGCAGGCCGGTGAATCCGGGGACGATATTTAACCCCAAGGCCAGGATCATGTAAAGAACAGCGGTGGTGACCACGCGGAGAAGATAGTTTGTGGAACTACCGAGAGGCAGCCAGGGCAAGAGAAGTGCTAGAGCGACAAGGCCCACTAATTTCCAACGGGATGGTAGCTTGACCATCACACCTTCTCCCCCAACAGCTGCCCTATAAGACCTGAAGGTTTGAAAATGATTACCAGGATCATGACCGCATACGAGATGCCGTCCCGGTACTCGGAAGACAGATAGCCTGCGCCAAGCACTTCGGCTATTCCTAAAACCCCCCCACCGAGCATAGCCCCAGGCACGCTCCCAATCCCTCCAAGTACGGCTGCTGCAAATGCCTTAACGCCGGCAATATAGCCCATGGTAGGAAAAATGGCGTTGTAGTAAAGCCCAACCAGTATCCCGGCCATACCTCCCATGGCCGAGCCGATGGCAAAGGTGAAAGAGATGACACGATTGACCCCGATACCCATAAGGGCTGAGGTGACCTTGTCTTGAGAGACGGCACGCATTGCCGTACCCACTTTGGTCCTGTGAATGATCAGGTGAAGGATTACCATGAAAACGATGGTCACCGAGAGAATAAAAACCTGAAGCCAGCTCAAGGAGACGTCTGCCACAGTCAATGCGGGCCGAAAGAACACTACCGGCAGGACGTCACGCGGGAATGATTTGATCTGGGATCCCCAAATGAGCAGGGCAAGATTTTGCAGGAAAATAGACATACCGATGGCGGTGATCAAAGCCGCAAGTCGCGGCGCATTGCGAAGGGGGCGATATGCTATATAGTCCAAAATGATGCCGAACAGACCGCATATTATAATCGTCGACGAGAAGGCAACAAAGAAAGGAAGACGCAGCATGGTCACTTGAGTGTAAGCCAAAAAAGCTCCCAGCATGTAAATTTCGCCGTGGGCAAAGTTGATTAGCTGAATCACGCCATAGACCATGGTGTAGCCCACGGCAATGAGCGCATAGACTCCGCCCAGAGTGACACCGTTGACCAATTGCTGGAGAAAAAGACTTGATTGATCCAGGAGGTTTTCCACAACGGCCCACTTTCATTAAGAAGTGAAAAAGGGCAGGTCAGACACTGACCTGCCCTTTGCTTACATCCGACGACGACTATCCCAACTGCTCTTTAGCACTAACCCAGCCCCCTCCTTTGACCTCTTTGACAAAGGCAGCCTTCAGGCAATCACCATTCTCATCAAAGTAGGTCTTTCCGGTGACGCCCACATAGGCGTTCTCCACTGAATTGAGGCCGGCAAGATACTCACGAACCTTCTCTCGATCCACTCCCACCGCCTTGATGGCAGCCACGGCCATGCCCACCGCATCGTAGGTGTTGGCGGCGAACCAGTTAGGATCCTTACCATACTTTGCCCTGTACGTTTCGATAAAGCTTGCAGCTTGGGGACCTGCCTTGTCCGGCAAAAACGGTGTGGTGACAAAAAGGCCTTCTGCGTCGGGATTTTTTGCCATAAGGTCATCATCGAGGCCGTCAGCCCCGAAAAAGCCAACCTTGAGACCCAAACCCACTGCTTGTGAGACAATTAGGGTCCCTTGGGGAGCATATCCGGGAATGAATATAGCATCCGGGTCCATGGCCTTGAACTTGGTGAGCTGCGGCTTGAAATCGGTGGTGTCAGATGTGTAGGCCTCCGTTCCCAGAATTCTGATGCCACGATCCATCGCCTCTTTCATAAAGGCGTTCTTTAAGCCCATGGAATAGTCGTTGACCTCGTAGAAGATGGCCACTCGTTTGTATCCCCTGGCCTCATTTATATATCGAGCCAGAAACTGCCCCTGGAAGTCATCTCTGTAAACATTACGGAAATAGTAGGGGCTCATCTTGCCGATATCCACATTGGTAGAAGCAGGAGAAATAGCTGGTAGTTTGGCCGCCCGATAAACAGGCAGGGCTGCCAATGTTGCAGAGCTGCAGAGGTGACCCACAACAATAGCCACATCGGGATTATTTGCCAACTTGGTGGCTACGGTAGCGGCCTCCTTCGGATCACACAGTTCATCCTCCAAAACGATTTCCACCTTCATACCATTGATACCACCAGCAGCATTCACCTCTTCGGCCATAAGTAGGGCGCCGTTCTTTACGCCCTCACCGAAAGAGGCAAGCTGCCCAGTAAAGGGTGAAGCGACTGGTATCTTAATGGTTTTCTTGGCTACCGGCTCTTCCTTCTTCTCAGCACATCCCCAGGAAAATACCATTAGGATGGCACCCAGAACGACCAGAATCTCTTTGATTTTCTTCATACCGCTTATCCCTCCCTTTGAAAATTCTCACAGTCCATTCCGCCTTAATATCTATTGAATTTCCTTACTGTCCTGCCTGAGCAGCATTAGAAATACAGAAAAGATATCTCATGGTAACCTTTGCTCTATTCAACCTGATTCAGTTCGAAAGCTGTTGGCTTAAAGAAAAAATTCCAATTAGAGATAACGGATACCTATGGATTCACCGTAGTCACATAAGTGAACTCACCGTTTTGTAATTTGTTGATCACCAGGCTCTTCAACGTATTGTGATCCTCACCGATCTTTATAGTACCGGAAACACCAAGAAAAGTCCTGGTATTGGCTAGGGCGGCTGCTATCTTGGATCCGTCTGAAGAATTGGCCCGTTTAATCGCGTCTATAAGAATAAAATAGGCATCCGCGCCCAGTGCACCGAAGGCGTCGATTTCCCTTTTGTATTTTTGCTTGAAATTGGCGGCGAAGTCTTTTCCCAGCTTGGTAGTGATCGCTTCCACGTTGAAGTGTCCCGTAAAGTACACTCCTTCCACTGCATTACCGCCAGTCTGAATCAGTTCTGGGACTTGAACTCCGTCAGCCATGAGGATAGGCACTTTTATGCCGAGATCCCTAGCCTGCTTGGCAAACAAAGCATTTTCAGTGTAATAATTGGGACTGTAAATAATTTCCGGATTCGCCACACGCACTTCGGCAAGCTGGCTATTAAAATCTTGGTCGCCGGTTTGGATGTAAGCAGTAACAAGTACCTTTCCGCCCATCTCCGCAAAAGCTGTCAGGAAAAGATTGCCCAATACAACACTATAATCCGCTTGAGCGATATCCACGACAACTGCTGCTGTCTCGGCGTCCATGGCGAGCCTGGCTTGTCTGGCAGCCACTTGACCTTGGAAGGAATCATCGAAACACGCACGAAAAACATACTTCTTGCCCTGGATCACCAGGGGATTCGTTGCGGAGGGAGATATCATGGGGATCCCGTTTTGCTCTGCGACGGAACCTCCCGCCAGGGCGTTTGCACTGGTAGCACCGCCAATGATACCCACCACCCGGTGTTCTTTGACGAGGCGATCTACCGCATTTGCAGCTTCTGTTTTATCGCTTTTGCTGTCCTCCAAGAACAGCTTAACTTCTCGTCCTAGAACCGCGCCCATCATTTGATGGGCTGTCTCGATACCGTCCCACTCCATTCTACCGAAGGCGGCCACATTCCCAGTCATTGGCAAAAACACGCCGATATGAATGGACTCCGTAGCCACCGCCCGAAGGCTCTGAATGCAGATCAAGAATACAAGGAGAGTAACCGCCGCTCCACTCGTCATCTTTATTATTTTTTTCCACCGATTTTCGAGAGAGCTAAAATCGACCAAAACCTCTCCTCTGCCATACAAGTGCTAATATCCACCGATGTCACTGTAAGAAAATACAGCAGTTAAGGCTTGATTTTCCCCACCCAAAGTGTCCAAGCAACAATAGCATGGTCGACACGGCTAGGGTGGTCTAGCGGGAACCCGAGCGCTGCCCCTGACAAAGCTGCGTTACGCTATCACAAGGTCGGCGATGGTGTCAACGTATCCACCACAGAGCGCAAAACGCCATTGGTCATCTTGCATTTCTCATTTCATATTGCTCATTTCACCCTGGGGGATGGGCGTCATCCAACAATTTCATCGAAATGAGAAATGATAAATGAACCCAAATGAAACATGCGAAATGTGCTGATGCCTTCTACCTAATTGATGACCCTTGAAACTCAATGGTGGGCGGCGTCGCAGTTTGCAGCCTTCCTTGCTGTAGGATGGCCACATAAAACTGTCTTCGACTCGTACCACCCTTCCTAAAGAATACAGGACCGCCAAGGGAACGAAAAGCGCTATCAGGTCCGGAGATCTTTCTCAAGGTCCTCAGAAAAGCTGTTCTTTCAGGTCCTGAGCGCTGCAAGACCTCCATTGCTAGCCGCATAGCATCGTAGCCACCCGCAGCGATCCAATCAGGCAAAAGATGGTTAATCAACTTAAACCGCCGGACGAACTCACCCTCTTGGCCGTTATTTTTATTTAACAAAATCGGCTGGCACACAAGAAGCCCCTCAGCCACCTTACCAGCCATTTCGTAGAAGTCAAAATCTGCCAGTCGATCTGGTCCCAAGACCTTAGCACCAAAGCTCTGTCGCTGCCGCTCAAGTAGGAATAAACGTGCTGCATCAGGGTTGACCGCCAAAAAAATGGCTTCTGGATTAGCGTCTTTCAGCAACGCCACAGCCATGGCCGCCTCGGCCGCTGTCCGGTTGATGGACACCTTTGCCACCAGCTCTAAACCTTGAGATCTGGCTTCGGCAATGAAGGAATCCCTGAGCAGGTTCCCGTAAACTGATTCGTCACTCAATACGGCAACCTTGGTGAGACCAAGTCCTCTCTTGGTGTAGGCGGCAAGAAAAGCAGCCTGCTCACCATCCCCGTAGAGCAGGGGAAACAGATGGTGATTTTCTTCTTGGCGAATATATTCGGCTGACACGGTGGGGTTAATCAGCGCCAGGTTCGCCTCCTGATAGATTGGAAGAACCGCTAAAATAGACTCACCACATAGATAGCCAATCACCGCGCATACGGAAGAATCCGCTACCAGTCGTCTCGCAATAGAACGAGCCTCGTTAGCGTCGCAAGGTGAGTCGTGTGCAACAATTTCCACCCTGAGACCATCCACTCGGCCCTGGGCTTCGCGCACTGCCATGAGTGCCCCAAGTTGCAGCATTTGTCCTTCCTTTTCCAGGAAGCCGGTGGTTGGTGCGACAACAGCGAACCGGACCGGATCTGTCCATGCCGATGGATCTTTTTTCTCACCACAGCATATTAGCAGGACAGCCCATAACAAGAAAAAACCGGTGCGCATCCACACGCGGAAAAAGGATCTCATCGTGCTTAGCGCATAGCGCCTAGGGTGTGGCATCTTTTGATATCCTTAGAAGCACCCGGTCATTTGGCTTCGCCCTTAAGGGTGTTCCTTGACTCCAACGACCTAATCACGGGCGGTCAGCCTTAATGATAACGGCGTGTTATGCAATCTTTTTCACCGCGTCGTCGCACCACCTCTATTCCCTCTCACCGCTTCTTCCTTCTTTTCCTTCCCTCTCTCCCTCGAAATATCAAACGCAAAGGTGTCAGATCCAGTGAGAAGGCCTTTCTAATCTGATTGGTCAGATAGCGCTCATAGGAAAAGTGGATTGCCTCGGGCTGACTTACGAAAAATACAAAAGTTGGCGGTTGAGTTGCTGCCTGGGTGCCATAGAGAATCTTCGTTCGGCTACGCCCATGCATTGGTGGTTCATGACGAGAAATTGCCTCAGCCAGGGCGTTGTTCAGTGCCGGTGTTTGCACTCGTGTGCAATACTGGGAGAATACTGAGTCCAAGGTGGGTAGCAACCGCGACACTCCCCTTCCGGTTAGTGCAGAGATCCTTAACTGAGGTGCATAGGGCATAAATTTTAAAGACTCTCTAACGCCATCAGCAATTTGTTTCACCTTTTTTTCATCCTTCTGGACAAGATCCCATTTGTTGATCACCACAACCGCCCCACGCCCCCGTTCGTGGATATATCCGGCGATACGCACATCCTGCGAGCTAATACCCTCATACCCGTCCAGTAGCAAGACCGCAACCTGGCAACGATCAATACTCCTGAGGGCTTTGAGCACGCTGAACTTTTCTATTTTCTCCCGGGTTTTGCTGCGCCTTCGTATGCCGGGCGTGTCGATGAGAAGGTATTCTTTATCAGGTAGAGTGAGACTGACGTCAATGGCATCCCTAGTGGTGCCCGGCAGGTCACTAACCAAAACACGCTCCGAGCCCAAGACCCGATTGAGCAAAGAAGACTTTCCCACATTCGGCCTGCCGATGATAGCTACGCGTATGCCTTTCGCCGTTTCCTCCCCGGTTGCTTCAGCAGGGAGCTTCTCCACCAGAGCATCCATCAAGTCCCTAACGCCATACCCATGGGCAGCGGAAATGGGAAAAAGACTCTCAACGCCAAGCTGGTAGAATTCGTAGACGGCTGCCTCCTGTTCTACGCCGTCGATCTTGTTTACCGCATAAAGAACCGGCTTGCCGGATCTACGCAGCAAATCCACAACTGCGGTATCACCGGAATGCAAGCCCTCTTTACCATCTGCTAGAAAGAGAACCAAATCGGCTTCCTCAACCGCCATTTGCGCGTGCTGTTGCACCTGCATTCTGATTGGTGTCTGGCCTACCCCTTCTTCTATCCCGCCAGTATCCACTAGACAAAATGAACGTCCGTACCAGGTGACCTGGGCTATAAGTCGATCACGAGTAATTCCGGGAGTGTCGTCCACCAGCGCTCGACGATCTCGGCACAGCCGATTGAATAGGGTAGATTTCCCTACATTGGGTCGACCGACTATGGCAACGATTGGGGTAGCGCCACCCTCTATGTTATGAATCTGTCCATCTACCATTTCTGTTGCCTAAACACCCTACTTTGGCTGCGGTGCATCAGCATTGTGCCTGGCGCCTTCAATAACAGGACGGAAAATCGGGCGAGACGGGAGGTCGAATCTATAATTTTGATGATTTTCGTTTGTCACGTCTCGCCCGTCTCCCTGCTGCTTTCTGGTGGCTGCCTCTTGCCTGCTGCTCGCAGAGCCTCTCGCTCCAGCTCAGCCGACACTTGGGCAACCTTTTCGTCACTTTGAGATTGCACCAGACCGGCCAAAACTCGGTAAGCAGAGCACGTAGTTTCAGCAAGTAGCCTACGCAGCCGCTTCCATGCGGGAACAATGTACTGGGCGAAGTGAACTCTTCCTTTGACCTTAGCCAAGAAAGCAAAAGCGGCTAGTACCTGCAGCTGACGACACAGCGCTACATGTGGATATCTTTCCAGAAAGTCATTAACTGAAATTCCGACCAGATCACTGAAATTTTTACTATATATTAGCAACAACTCTTTCTGAAGTGACTCCGTCAGTTGGACGTAGGGATCAAGGAGTAGGGCTGCCAGATCATATTGAGGCGGACCTAACCGCGCACCCTGAAAATCAATGAGGTAAAGAAGCTCCTCTTTCAACATTAGATTGCGAGATTGGAAATCTCGGTGAAGGAAAAACAATCGCCCCTCACCTTCGCTTGCCCGCAAGGCGAGGAGGGAAAACTCTGGCTCCACAAGGGCAAAGTCGACCTCGAGGCCCAAGGCTCCAACCAGAAAGCTCTGGCGAAAGTACTCCAGCTCCCGGTTTATGATGAATTGTTGGTCATAGGCGACCGTATCAAAACAATAACTTGTGTCCAGATCGTGCGTGGCGCGCAACTGCAATTCAAGGAGCAAATCGACTGCACGGCGATAAAGGCTAGGTATCTTCCCCTCGTCTGACCTTACCACATCCTGGAGGTGAACAGAGCCTAGATCCTCCACCAGCGTCAAACCTTCCGTCCGCCAATAACCGTAGATTTTGGGTACAGGGATACCCCTCTCGTATAGATGTCTGCCCATATAAACGTAAGAATCGTTTTCATTGGGAAAGCTCGGATCATCAAGAGGGCTCCACACCAGCACCAGGCTGTCCTTCTGGCTTGCTACCCGATAGAAGGTTCTTTCTGAACCGTCACCTTGCAGCGGCTGCCAGCTGAAAGGGCCACTCATTTCAGTGTTTTCCCGAATCAGCTTCTCAGCTAGGGTTCTTGGAAAACTGGCCCCACTGTCCATTATAAATAACTCCCTGGTCATTTCTCATTGCGCATTAAACATTCTTTACTTTATTCAGAGCTTGTATAAAGTCATCCTCTAAAGTGAAATGATACATGATAATTGGGAAATGCCAAATGTCTACGCTGGCTGTCCCTAGCTGTCTCCTGTCAACTTCACGCTACCCTCAGCAGAGATGACTTCTCCTTCCAGGGACTCACCGACCTCCACCCCATCACCGATGATGCAGCCTCGAACTGAACATCCAGCTTTTACCCGAACCCGATCCCAGATAACGCTATTCT
This sequence comes from Syntrophobacterales bacterium, assembly GCA_050124835.1. GTDB lineage: Bacteria > Desulfobacterota > Syntrophobacteria > BM002 > BM002 > BM002. The sequence continues at coordinate 24,468 of JASFEM010000003.1, forward strand.
GAATCACCACTTCGTCATCCAGAATACACCCTGCTCCGATGCAGACCATGCCATCGAGCCTCACACCGGACCCCAGTCGGGCAGACTGGTGAATTACTTGCTTTCCGCTTCCTTGAAGACCCGGCAGCGGCACGCTTTCCATTCGGAAAAATTCCTGGTGTACCCGGAGGTATCCATCCAGGCTGCCCAGCTCTCGCCAGAACTGCTCCTTGGCCACATGGGCCATTACTTTACCCCCCGCACTGATCAGCTCTAGGTAACAATCGATGATGGATATGGGCGTGTCAGCCGGAATAGCAGTCAACACCTGAGGATCCAGTACATGGATCCCAGCAAAGGCCAGCTGTTGTCCCGAGCCGCCGCTGAAACCCAAGATAGTGCCATCACTCGCCACTTGGACCCTGTTGAACAGCGGCTCATCCTTCAGCACTAAGGTTGCGCTTGCTCCAGATCGCTCATGGGTGATGAGAACTTCCTGGAGGTCAATGGAACTGAGAATGTCGCCATTGATAACCACAAAAGCCCGTTCATCCCAGAAATCAGAAACGTTGCGGATACCCCCGCCCGTATCCAGTAACTGTTCCTCAACCCTCACCAGAACGGGAATACCAAAATCCTCTCTCTCAACATAGCCAACCAGCACTTGGCTGAGATGGTGTGCATTGACGATCACTGCTTCCGCACCGGCTAACCTAAGATATTCAACAAGCCATTGCAGCAGAGATCTGTTTTGCACTGGCGCGAGTACCTTCGGTCTAATCAAAGTCAAAGGCTGGAGTCGGGTTCCCATTCCAGCCGCCAAAATCATTGCTCTGAAACGCTTCATCCCTCACCTATATTCCACTCAGATACCAATGCTGCTCAATTTCATCAGCCACTTCTGTTCCTAGAAAACGGATATTTGCAATCTAATTACTGGACAAACTGCCGGTTGTATATCATGATTCTCTGCGTCATATAGCAGATGTTGTCCGCGGGAGCAAATGGACCAGCTGCACCTAATATTAAACCACAAAGATCTCAAAGAAGGATCTTTTGAACTTCGATTTTACCTTTGTGTCCTTTGGGGTTGAATCTTTTTACTTGCTGCGTAGACAGAGGTCAAAGGCCATGAATTTAGAGGAGAGATTTGGCGAACTGTTGATGGTTGGTTTTCTTGGACAGGAGATGACCGAGCAACTGGCTGCCCATATCCTCAACCTGCGGCCAAGCGGTTTGATATTCTTTAGGAGAAACATTGTTGCTCCCGTTCAACTGGCCCGGCTCACCCGGGATATTCAAACTCTAGCATTGCAGGAATTTGGGCGGCCATTACTGCTGGCAGTGGATCAGGAAGGTGGTACAGTGGCTCGAATGCCGCCTCCGTTCGCGCAAATCCCGGATGCGGCCATCCTCGGTTCGCGTGGCTGCCAAGCCGTGAGCCACTACTCCGGACTCACCGCCCAAGAGATGCTCCAAGTGGGCTTGAATCTCAACTTGGCGCCTGTATTGGATGTTGATATTTCCACCCCGGAGGGACTAATGCGACGCCGTTCTTTTGGGAGAGATCCTTCCCTGGTGGCTAAGTGCGGAACTGCTGCAATCGTCGCGACTCAGTCCGAGAGCGTAATTGCTACTGCAAAACATTTTCCGGGATTGGGGCGGGCCCAGAAAGATCCACATCACGACCTACCAGTGGTCACAGCCAATTGGGAAGACCTCCAAAACCACGATATCATCCCTTTCCAATCCGCCATCCGAGCAAATGTAGCCTGTGTCATGACTTCCCATACCCTATATCCCACGATCGATAAGGAACTTCCCGGCACATTTTCCCCTGCTATTCTCCGCAGTTTACTTCGGGAGCAGTTGGGTTTCGACGGGGTCGTCATCACCGATGATTTGGAAATGGGTGCGGTTGCCCGACAGTATTCACCGGAAGCTGCAGCCCTAGCTGCTCTCAAAGCTGGAGCCGATCTCCTACTGGTTTGTAACGATTTGGAAAAAATGCACCGTACTGCCGAAGCTGTCCGCGACGGTCTGCAACGTGGTTTGCTCGATACTGACAGCCTGGCTGCATCTCTAGCAAGGGTGGAAAGTATTAGGGGAAAATTCTTGGACCCTCTTAGGCTTTCTGATATCAGTGAGGTGACTAACTATTTTTCGACGTGATCTCCCTCTAGACTCTCTTCGGTGTCACTGGGCTTTGCTATGTAATCATCTAACTCACCGCCATCTTCACCAACCTTTTCTCTAACCTTTGACAACAACTCTGCCACCGTGAGTCCTGCAACGGCCGCCCTCCCCTCCTCTCGGACCAGGTGAAGAACCTCTGTGATGACCTTTCCGTATCCGTCAGCGGCCATATCGTCAGAGACCGTCTCTCTATGCTCGAGCTTTTCTACTAAATCAAACACCATCAGGTGTTTCATATCTTTAGCGGGCAGCACTTCGGAGCCATTTTCGCCACTGGCTCTTATAGCTTCCATATTTTCAAGCAGGTTCATTAGCGCTTTTGTTTCCTCAATTGGCAACGCCACTTTTTCCGCCAGCTCTGCTATTGTTGGGGGCGGACCACCTTTTTCAAAGCGGGCGCAAATCCGCAGAAGTAACTGTAGTCCCCAGTAGCTTTGATTACTGGTGGTCTTGGCTTGCCATCGCTGCCGCAACCTGTAGGTTGGTAGATTCTGGTGGGCAAAGGCGATTTCTGCGCCCAGTATGAGAATAACCCAGCTAACGAAGATCCATATGAGTAGCATGGGAAGTTGGGAGAGCGCTCCATAAATCGCGCTGTAATTACGAAAACCGAACTGGTAGTGGATGTAAGCCCATTGGCAGAATTGCCATAGCGTACCACCAATAATTCCTCCGGCGGAGGCGGAGAGCGGGTTCACCCTGGTGTTGGGCATGAAAAGATAGATGAAAGAAAAGGCCAGCCACATGACAAAAAACGGCGCCAATTTCAACAGGAATACATAGAGGCGACCGATGAAATCGATACTCAAGAGTTCGCTGCTAACCACCTGACTTTTCACGAAAGTTGTGAGACTCACCGCGATGAACATGGCAACCGGGAGGACCACCAGAAGGCCAAGATAATCACTGCATCTTCTCAGCCAGGGCCTGCCACGCTCTACCTCCCAGATCTGGTTGAACGCCATTTCAATGTTGGTCAATACCAAAACCATCGTAACGAAAAGAAAGCTTATGCCCAAAGTGCCCAGTGACCCCACGTGGATGCGGGATACATATTCCATTATGCGCTCGGTGATGGCGAGGGAACCTCCCGTGAGTCTCTCGAGAACGAAAGGCTCCAAAGCGCGCTGAATTCCGAGTCCCTTAAGGAGCGCGAACATCAGGGCCAGAAGAGGTACCAGGGTCAGCAGGGTGGTATAGGTGAGGCCTGAGGCACGCAGCAGGCTGTTGTCCCGCCAAAATTCTCTCCAGACGTAGATTGCCATCTGCAGCTGTTTGTAGAGCACCCCCTTTAAGCGTGGGACATTCTCCACGTCTATCAACCACACATCGGTGTCGAAAAATCTGCTGATACGACCCGACATCCCAAATCTCCCCTGTCGTTATGGCTGAAAAAGAGATAGAAAGCCTGTATCTTTATAAGCAAAAAGCCTGCCAACCTTGCTGATGCCTGTTGCTGAGAAGTCATGCCTGTGCTACATAGAGTCAAAGTCAGGCCGGAAGAACCGGGCTTGGACTTGGAACCGTTGGAGTAACGCAATCTGCAATCTACAATCTAAAATCTAAAATCTTCTAAACTTTGACCTGGCCCAAAGGAAAAGGTTTCCGAGACCCCGATGAATGCTCGCCGTCGCCGCGTATACGGGATTGTGAATCCCACAGCTGCCCTTGGCAAAGCACGCCGTTTCTGGACAAAGCTGCGGGAGTTGCTCCAAGAGCAAATCGGTCCGTTTTCATGGGACTGGACCGAATCTCCTCTGCAAGCTACGGCTCTGGCCCGAAGTGCTTTGCAGCAGGGATACGACTTGATTATCAGTGTTGGCGGTGACGGCACCCACAACGAGGTGATTAACGGCTTTTTCACTGATGGTAAGGTCCAAAATTCCCAAGCCATCCTTGCTGTGGTTTCCTGTGGTTCCGGCGGTGATCTGATCCGCTCTCTAGGAACTGCCAGTGATATATCTTCAGCACTTGGAACTCTTCTCACCGGCAGCACGCGTCGAGTGGACGTGGGCCATCTGAAATTCACCCTACCTTCAGGTGACACCGGTGAGCGTCTCTTCCTCAATGTCGCCAGCCTTGGCCTTTCGGCGCGGGTCTGTAGCCTTCTGAGCAACCAACCCCGTTTTCTCGGTGGGTCGGGCCGCTATTTCCTGGCCACAGTTCGTGCTCTGATGGCAAACCAGAACGAAAGGGTCACCTTGGATATTGACGGAAATACGCTTCCCAGCCAACTGGTCAATACAGCGGCAATAGCAAATGGCCAGTTTTTTGGTGGCGGTATGCGGGTGGCGCCACGCGCCCGACTCGACGACGGCATGCTTGACATGGTGGTCATAGGTCCGGTGGGGCTGCTGGACTTTGTTCGCTGGGGCTCGCGTCTCTACCAGGGAAAACATCTAAATCATCCCCGCATTGACCACTACAAGGCGAGTAGAATCCATGCCAGCAGCGATTCGCCCGTTCTGGTCGAGGCCGATGGCGAAACATTGGGCACTCTACCAGCCACTTTCACGGTCCTACCCCAGGCCATTCGAATTTTAGTCCCAGGCCAGGCAGTAGGCACTAAACACTAGGCACTAGGCACTAGGCACTAGGCACTAGGCACTGGCAGTGTCATTCTGAGCCCTTCTATAGGCTCAGGATAAACTCCGCGAAGAAACCGCCAATCTGTCATCCTGAGCGAAGCAAAGGATCTCGAGATTCTTCGTCGTCCCGCCTGCGGCGGGACTCCTCAGAATGACGTATTCGGAGACTTTTTCAGCACCCTGCCAGTGGCTCTGAGCTTGTGGAAAGGCTGTTCACTGTGCGAAGCGCAACGTGCTATGCGATTTCACCCTTGTTCTCCGATTAGACTGTGGTAGAATCGGAACAGCTTAGACGGAGGACGACTATGGCATCATTAAATCGCGTACTGTTGATCGGCAATTTGGGAGCGGACCCTGAGCTGAGTTACACTCCCAGCGGCACAGCCAAGGCCACCATAAGGTTGGCTACCCACGAAGTTTGGACCAACAAAAGTGGGGAAAAAGGAGAGCGCACCGAATGGCACCGGGTTATTGCCTGGGGAAGGCTGGCGGAAATTTGCGGGGAGTACTTGAGTAAAGGAAGGCAGATATTCATTGAGGGTAGACTGCAGACCCGTTCGTGGGAAGACCGCGATGGTAACAAGCGCTGGACCACAGAGGTGGTCGCCTCCAACATGCAGATGCTTGGCAGCCCTCGGGGAGAACCGGGCGAGCCTGACCTGCCTTCTGTGGCTGGGGACGTACCGGATTCCCCGGAACCGGACGACGACATTCCCTTCTAGCTCAGATTAATCATGGAGTGCCCGCGACTTCATGAAAAATCCACCCTTCGAAGGTTAGCTACTCCCTGTGTGGAATTTTGCTGGAAAGCAAACCGCTTTCTTGCGGGTGCTGATGCATGGAGACTTGGGCAGGGGGGGTTGCTATAGGCTGGTTAGGCTTTATCGAGAGATTGGTCTCAGGTTTTGGCAAAGATGTCTAGCCCATTTCTGTCAGTTTCTGAGCGGTACAGGGACCGGTGCCAGCGGCAACCTGTTCAGGTGTTGTACCTACAGTGTTAATAAGTGCACGGTTTTAGTGGCTAACTCACTATATTCTGTTCGCTTTTGGCTTTAACACCACTGGGACAATATGAGGCCGGAAACCCTACAAAGGTTTCTCAGGATTATGCTTCCTCTTGCTTCTCTTCTATCTTAGGTTTTTCGCTTTTGCTTTCAACCTCATCCGTGCCAGACGAAGCCTTCCTGAAATTCTTAATACCCTTACCGAGGCCCGCACCAATTTCTGGCAACTTACCGGCACCAAAGATTATCAAAATAATCACTAGGATCACCAGCAATTCGGGCATGCCGATTCCGCCGATCATAATTGCGCTCCTTCTTTAAAATGGGCAGATCCTTGTGTCCCCTTAAGGTCACAAGGCATAACCGTTCAAAATTACCCGCCAGCGACAGAAAGATCGCCTGATTCTCAGCAACAGTTCCTACCGTGAGCTCTCAAAGTCGTGCATTAGCTTGATGAACTCTTTTGAATTCCGGTAGTGGTCAAGTGCCTGTTGGTGCTGTAGCCAGGTATGCCACAATTTCATCCATTCCTCATTATGCCAGTAACGCCCAGCACTCAGCTCTCCTCTAAGTAGATTGAGGTAAACCTCATACTCTTCGCCACAGCCAGAGCAAAGTGGGTAAGGTAACTTGGAGTGCTTCTCTTCGCCCGTTTCCTCGATCTGCGTGCCACATCTGGAACACTTAAGCTGACACCGGGCACATTGGAGGATCTTCTTTAGCACGTCGATTTTCTCGCCGTGCAGCGCATCCTCTTTCTCGTCTTGCTGTTGCTGGCGCCGCTTTTCCAGCTCAATGATCTCTGCCACGCTAATCCTCCAATCCTGGGATACGGTAATAAATAGTATATATTATAATGATTTCACCCTATCATGACACCTTGTCCGAATCAAGCGATAGCTCATTCTCTTCTTTTTCTATTTCAGGTTGATCCTCGTCCAGCTGGAATAATTTCCGGGCGACATCCAGATATAAATCCTTGCGCGTCCTTTTACTGGTTCGTTTGAGGAAGAGAATGGGGTCATGAAGTAATTTTTTGACAACGGATTGGGTGAGAACTTCAATAGCTTCAATCTCCTCCTTAGAGAGAGAATCAAGTTGGCCAATAGTCTTGTGGACCTCTGCCTCCCGGATCTCCTCGGCTTTTTCACGGAGGGAGACAATGGTAGGAACGACCTCCAAGGTACGCAACCATCCGTCAAATTTCAGCGCCTCCGCAGCAATGATGTGCTCAGCCCGCGCGGCTTCTTTGACACGCTCGGCCCGGTTCATATCGACGATACCCTGCAAATCATCGATATTATAAAGATATACATTGTCAATACTGTTGACGGCGGGATCTATATCACGCGGCACAGCTATGTCTATAAAAAACAGCGGCCGGTTGCGGCGGGCACGCATGCGTTGTTTTACTTGCTCAGCGTTCAAAATAGGCTCTGTTGAGCCGGTTGAGCTAATGATGATGTCCACGCGGTGCAACTCCTCGGCCAATTCCTCCCAGGCCACTGTGGTCCCGTTGAACCTCCTGGCCAAAGTCATGGCCCTTTCCAGGGTACGGTTGGCCACAACGATTCCCTCTACTCCGTTGGTAAGAAGATGCTCTGCGGCCAATTCAGCCATTTCGCCGGCACCGATAAGAAGAGCGGTTTTGCCATCAAGTTTTTGGAATATTTTCTTGGCAAGTTCCACCGCTGAATAACTTACGGAGACAGCACTGCTGCCGATTCGGGTCTCAGTCCTCACCCGCTTCGCCACGGAAAAGGATTTGTGGAGAAGTTTATTGAGGATTACCCCGGATGTTTTCGCTTCTGTGGCCTGCCGGTAAGCCTGTTTAATCTGACCGAGTATCTGAGGTTCTCCCACAACCATAGAATCCAGGCTACATGCAACGCGAAACAGGTGCTTAACGGCTTCCTGGTCGATGTAAGTGTAAAGGTAGGGTTTAAGCGCCGCGCCTGTCTGGCCGTAGATACCTGCGAGCAAACCCACCACAGCACTAATCCCCTTATCAAGTGTTGACGTGCTAAACAGCACCTCCATGCGGTTGCAGGTAGATAGATAGAAGGACTCTTTCAGAGGCCTTAACTGGGCGAGAAGTGCCAGCGGACCCTCAGTATCCACGCACACTGCAGCAAATTTTTCGCGGATTTCAATGGGGGCAGTCTTGTGATTCAGGCCAATGAGAACAATGCGATCCATAGTGAGTCGCCATGCATTTCAGTGAGTCTCTTATTTTCGGTTACGAAATCCTAAATAACTACTCATAACTTCCATAACCGCAACCGGCAGCTAACCAAATCTAAAACTGTGGTGGCTTTTTAACATAATACTTGCCCCAACAAAGGTCACCAGGATGGCACTGAAGCCGATAATAGCCATTATAGCAGCCCTTCTGCCCCGCCACCCCACAGCCAACCTCTCGTGCAGCAGCACCGCGTAAATCAGCCAGGTGACTACAGAAAGGATCTCCTTTGGGTCCCAATGCCAGTACGAACGCCAGACCGCCCCCGCATAGACAAATCCTGAGATGAGCCCAATGGTGATCAACGGAAAGCCAAAGGTCAGGCAAACGTAATTGAGCGAGTCCAGTACCTCCAGAGAAGGAAGGCGGCGGTAAAGCAAGCCGAAGCTTTTTGTTTTGATCTGCCTTTCCTGAATTAGGTACATTATCCCGGCACAGAATGCCAGGGCGAAGATGGCATTACCGATGAACATGGTTGCCACATGAAGGGTCAGCCAGAAACTCTTAAACAATTGACTGGAAGGGATTAGCTGGCTTGGGCTCGCCGACGAAAGTAACATAAAAATGACCGCCAGCGGTGACACGAAGGTACCTAGAACACGAATATTGAACTTCAGTTGAAAGGCAAGGTAACTTCCCACTATGGCCCAAGCGAAAAGGGAGAATGTCTGGGGCAAAGTTGTTACCGGCATTTGCTTGATGTTGCCCACCAGCAGCAAAAGACCTATGGTATGGCTCACGAAACCAGCCAGTAGAAACCAGAAGGCAATGCGGTGGATGGTCGACTCCGAACGAATGACATAGATGAGATAGCCCACCGTGCCTATCGCATAAAGCAGGGTAGTTATCGCTGAAAAAAGCAGCAGTGACTCATTCACCAGGAGACCTCCAGGTCTTTGAGAGAATATCCAGATCCCAAAACGGTTCGCAGGAGGTGGTCCACGCCGTCGTGGTCACGCCGTCTTACTAGCTCTAGAAGCGGCGACTGTAGGAGCTGATCAAATAGCTCCTTGTTGGCACGGGAATCCTGGCTTTCCGCTAACAGCCGACTTCGCACCGCACCCATTAGTTCGAGAAAATCAGCATACTCCATGCCAAAGCGTTTTTCCAACTCCTGGCGAAGCTGCCGCGCCAGAGCCGGGCTCTGACCTGAAGTAGAGATAGCCAACGTTAAAGCGCCGCGTTGCACTAGGGCTGGTAAAATAAAATTACCCTCCTGGGGATAATCAACTACATTACAGAGTAGCCCCCTGTTCTCTGCATCTTGCGCTATCCGACAGTTGAGCGCTTTATCGTCAGTGGCAGCAATAACCAGGAAACGACCCTGAAGCTGATGTTCTTCATAGTGGCTTCCAACCATCTCTACGGCTCCCTCCTGGATTTTTTCCGCCAGCCATGGTACTACCTCAGGTGATACCACGCCTACCAGCCCACCGCAGTGGAGCAAGGTCTTGACCTTACGCGCCCCAACCTCTCCACCGCCTACCACCAGACAGGCCCGCTTTTCAACCTTGAGGAATAAAGGGTAGTAATACACCAATGCAGTCTCAGAGCTTTCACAATTTATTGAAGTTGAGGAGGCTTATGGAACTCTTTCCCCCCTGCCTTGCTCCTTGAGTGACGGAGCGAAACGCAGCAAATAGGCTTTCCCCGCAGACCGTGTAACACTATCAATTCTACTCAGCCAAATCAAGCAGAGAAATAGAAAGAACCAAGCTTGACGGGGAGTAGCAAACCATTTAACATGACAAGAAAATCTCATTCACGCTGGAAAGGACATGCTGCGTTCTCTCTTTTTCTTTAGTGCACTATTTGTCCTCACCGTTTTTTTCAGCCTCGCCGCCATTATCGCAGCTCTGTTAACCCGCGGTGGTAATGTTCCCCATCTGATCGGTAGGCTCTGGTCCCGCAGTATTCTTTTTGCAAGCGGCGTGAGGGTGCGCGTGGAGGGATGGGAGAACATCGATCCGAACCAACCTTATGTGTTTGCCGCAAATCACCAAAGCCAGTTTGATATCTTCGCCTTGCTTGCCCACCTCCCTATACAGTTCCGCTGGCTCGCTAAAAGAGAACTTTTTCGCATCCCCATTTTCGGCCTTGCCATGAAATCAGCGGGTTACATTTCCATCGATCGCAGCAACCGCAGAGAGGCCTTTAGGAGCATAGACATTGCAGCGACGCGGGTCCGAGAGGGAACCTCCATCGTCATATTTCCTGAAGGAACCCGCAGTCTGGATGGCAAGCTCAAGTCCTTTAAGAAAGGTGGTTTTCACCTTGCCATAAAATCCGGGCGCCCCATCGTTCCGGTGAGCCTCAGTGGCACCTTTGCCATTTTGCCCAAGAAAGGCTTCAGGATCCGCCCCAGGAACGTTCTGATTCACATTGGCCAACCCGTTCCCACTGAAGACATCACTGTGGCAGATAGAAACTGGTTGATCTCTGAGATCCGCAGAAGAATTCAGGAGCATCTGCCGCCCGAGGAAAAAGGAGAACCGGAGCCCATGGTAGCAAAGCCCACCGGGGTGGATTCTTAAGTCCCATAAAACACATCTGCTAAACTGATCACAGGTTTAGAATCTTTCCCCAGTTTTCACCCCATGGACCATACGCTACGCGTTGCAGTTGACACCGCATTGAACCTCTAGTATGTAGGGTGAAAAATGGACTAGCCATAGGGCTAATTCATAGTCCGAATTGGCTGGCCTGGATTATTCACGAACCTTTCGGATGCGTGAATAATCCAGGTTAATTGTTGCTTATTCCAAGACGTTCAAAAATGGCAGGACTCACAAACGAAGCGATGTCCTTTAAACTGGATCGGAGAGGAAGGGAAATAGCCGCACTCTGCCTTCTGGCACTGGCCTTATTGCTAGTGCTCAGCTTGGTGACCTATCACAGCAGTGATCCAACTCTCTTCACTACCTCCAGCGGCCAGCGTCCTGTTCGGAATGTTGTGGGGATCTTCGGAGCTAACCTCGCAGCGATCCTCCTTGTAGCTACGGGCGTCAGCGCATACTGGCTGCCCGTCTTTCTCGTTGGCGGCGCCATCAGGTTCCTTTTGCCGAGTTCAACTTTACGCCCGCTGCCACTCGCCATTGGTTGCATTCTGCTAATCTTTGCCTCCAGCGGTTTAGCCGCGCTCTATTGGCCGGCGCTGCGACTTTGGGGTGAACCTTTACCGGGAAGCGGCGGCATATTGGGATTGCTGCTCAAAAAATCCCTTCTCTACTACCTCAAACCGGTTGGCGCCTACCTGCTACTGTGGCTTCTTGCAACTGTAGCCATAATACTGGCGACCCCTATTTCGCTGACACATAGCGGACTCGCCCTTAAGACAGGAATTGACAAGCTCAGCCGGGTGCTGCAAAAAATTAGGGAACAGCGCAGCCTGAAACAAAAACAGCGTGGCAAACTTACCCACAAGCCTCCCGTAGTCAAGACTCAAGAAGAGAGGAAGCCGGAACCTCCCGAACACAAGCAGGAAAAATTCAAGTTCATGGAAGTGGAGGGCGTGTTTCGTTTACCGGATGTTTCCTTGCTGGAAAGCATCGAGACATCCGCCGTCAGTCCGGACCAAGAAAGTCTGGTAATGAACTCCAGGATCTTGGAGAAGAAACTTGCCGATTTCGGGGTGGAAGGCGAGGTCACAGAGGTCTCTCCCGGACCGGTGATCACCATGTATGAATTCAAGCCGGCCCCAGGTGTGAAGATAAGCAAGATCGTTGGCCTAGCTGACGACCTGGCCTTGGCCCTAAAGGCCGCAAGCATTCGGGTGGTGGCGCCAATCCCCGGCAAAGGAACTCTGGGCATAGAGATCCCCAACAGTAGCCGCCAGCCGGTGGTGATTCGAGATGTCATTGATGACCCTGGTTTCAACCAATACAAGGGAAAACTCACCCTGGCTTTGGGTAAGGACACCACGGGAAATCCCGTGTATACTGATCTTGGCAGAATGCCCCATTTGCTTATCGCCGGCGCCACTGGCACTGGAAAAAGCGTCTGCCTGAATGCTATTATCATCAGCCTTCTCTACCAAGCCACTCCTGATGAGATTCGGCTCTTGCTCATCGATCCAAAGCGTATAGAACTGTCCTCCTACGAAGGCATACCGCATCTGCTGCATCCGGTGGTAACAGATCCTAAGAAAGCAAACATCGCCCTCAAATGGGCTGTGGCCGAGATGGAAAGACGTTACGAGCTATTAACCCTCAGGGGGGTACGCAGCATAGAACGTTACAATCAGCTGGTGGCGAAGGATAGCGGCCGCAAGTCAAAGCGGGGAAGTCCCCCTCCAGGTAGCGAGTCACTGGACGCCGAAGAGCAGCCTCTTCCTTACCTTGTCCTCGTCATTGATGAACTTGCTGATCTGATGATTATCGCCTCTCGCGAAGTGGAGGAATCCATAATTCGACTGGCCCAAATGGCGAGAGCAGCTGGGATTCACCTCGTTCTTGCCACTCAGCGCCCGTCAGTGGATGTACTTACAGGTATCATCAAGGCCAATATTCCGGCACGTATTTCCTTCCAGGTTTCTTCCAGGACCGACTCCCGCACCATTCTCGACGCTAACGGGGCAGAAGCCCTGTTGGGAGCCGGTGACATGCTCATCTTACCGCCCGGTACCGCAAAGATGCAGCGTATCCATGGGGCGTTTGCCACTGAAACCGAGATCAAACGCATTACTAATTTTCTTCGAAAGCAGCGGAAACCTGACTATGACGACACTATCCTCAACCATCGGGATACGATTGCAGACGTGGCCGACGGTGATGAGGTGGATGAGAAGTATGATGAGGCGGTTCAACTCGTCATGGAAACCCGGCGGGCCTCCATCTCCATGCTGCAGCGACGTTTGCGAGTGGGCTACAACCGGGCTGCTCGGATGATTGAAATGATGGAAAGTCAAGGCTTGGTAAGCACCACCGACGGGGTCAAGCCGCGGGAGGTCCTGCCACCCAAATAGGACACAGTTTGCAGCCGGCAGCTAGCAGCTGGCAGCAAGATGTTTGGAGCCTCAGGCAATGCTATATGCCATGCACTATACACTATCCGCCATGCGATCTTTAATCGCCGTGTCCCCGTGTCTCCCTCTCCAGTCGCCGGCTGGCCGCTGCCTGCCTCGGCGCGGTGACGCGGCTAGGCGAAGGCGGCTGACCGCTGCGCTTTGTTTCCTTCTTTTTTTCCTCGCCCCGAGCCTGGAGGCCCGGACTGAGTTGACCACCTCCGATCTCGTTGCAAGGGTTCAGGCGCATTACGATAGAACCCGATCTCTGACGGCGGATTTTGTCCAAGAAACCCGGTCTCGGGCTACAAGTCTTGGAACTTCGGCCAGAGGCAAGCTTTACTTGCTGAAACCAAGGGCTATCCGTTGGGACTATGTAGAGCCTAGGCAGCAGTTTGTCATCAATGCCAAAGAGGCCTGGCTCTACGTACCTGAAGAAAAGACAATATATCTCTACCAAGTAGAACAGATTGTGAGCTCACCCGTTGTGCTCAGCCTTTTTTCTGGTTTGGGCCGGTTAAGTGAAATGTTCAGCATTACCCGACTTCCCACTGATCCAGGCCCGCCCGAACAATATAGACTGGAACTGCTTCCTCGTGAGCAAGAATCGCCAGTTTCTCGCGTCATTCTATCGGTGGCTGCCGATTCTTACCATGTAGTTCGCATTCAGACTGAAGACCCCCTCGGAAATATAAATGAGATCAGCCTAACCAATATCCAGGTGAACTCACCCCTGGAATCCTCCTGGTTTGCTCTAGAGGTTCCTGAGGGAGTTAGACTGGAGCGCCAGGAAACCTCGCCATTCAGGTAGCACCCAAATTCAGCTGGCAGATAGCAGCTGGCAGAATGTGATGGAGAGGCAGTAGACCAACCGTTTGGAAAAGTTCCAACCCACAAATTGCTGGTGGTACTCCCAACGCTCATTGGACTCTTTGACCATCCAATCAATTGACTAATGGCCTTGAGCTGCCTGCTGCCCACTGCTTGCTGCCCGCTGCTTGCTGGATTATGCGTCAGCCTTGACACCCCCAACGCTTACTCCTACAATAAAAATCGAACCGCACGACCAGGAATAGGGCATTGTCTGTAACCCTGGTAGGGAAAATGAAATAGAAGCATGGGCTCGTTTCCTGACAACCGGCCATGCCGGTAGCGAGCCCGGTATCAGGAGGCTTCATCAAAATGGATACCGATGAGATATTACAAAAACTGATTAAGTGGCTCTCGGACCCAAAAAGTCGAGAAATCATCAAGACCGTTGTCTACCTGATTTTTCCGCTATTTATCATTTTGGCGCTCCGTAGTGCTGTACGCCGGCGGCCGGCTGAGAAAAAATCTACAGCTATCGAACCCAAGATTCGTCCATCCACCCATGAGAGTCCAACCGTCACTGAGAACATCAAAGAAACTATGGCCAGAGAGCAAAAGAAGATCGCAAAGGAGCTGCAGGATGTCTTTGGCCGCGAAGATACCACCATGACCAGAGCCAAGCGAATCCAGGCTCGAGCTGATACACCCAAGAAATCACCTCAATCAGAACCCACAGAACCAAATGAGAAAAAGATGTTGCAAGAAGAGCTGCTCAAGCTGTTCTTGCGCCGACCCAACTGAAGCTTTTTCGATTTTGCCACTGAAGTTGAAAAGCCCGGCCCAAGGGATATGGCTTTCAGGAGTTAGTAAATCGCACAGAAAAGCGAGCCAAGCGCGCAGCTGAGCCACCCTTAGGCAATTCCTTTGCGACTTACTTGAACGGCATATCGCTACCCGCAAGGGATCTTGCGGAAGGGCGTGTTTTTTTTGAATTGATTCATGAAAAAATTTTGTGATAGACTACGGCGATTTGGATGATGGAGGGTGAAACAGAAGCATACTGCAATGGTGGTGGATTTTGTATGAAGGTGAAATTTTGGGGTGTGCGTGGATCTCTACCGGCACCCATTCTTCCCAATGAGATAGAGAATAAGATAGTCCAGGCGGTGCTGGGTGCTCGCAACGTTGATCTTGATGACAACGAGGCAGTGAACAATTATGTCAGCACCCTCCCCTATTTTCAAAGAACCACCACAGGGGGCAATACCTCTTGTGTCCAAGTTAGCGGCGCGAATACAGAAATCATCCTTGATGCTGGCTCAGGCATCAGACAGCTTGGTATTGAACTCATGCAAGGTCCTTGTGGGCAGGGTCAAGGTTGCATTCACTTGTTGATAAGCCACACCCATTGGGACCACATCATGGGGTTCCCTTTCTTTACCCCAGCTTACGCCCCCGGTAACAAAATCATAATCTACGGACGCCACCCTCGCATTAAGGAGCGATTCCAAGACCAGCACCACCCAGATCATTTTCCAGTAAGCCTGGAAACCATGTCAGCGGATGTCAAGTTCGTCGAACTTGATGACAAGCGCGAGGTTAGCATAGGGGAATTCGTTGTTAGCAGCATTGCCTTACGCCATCCGGGGGGCTCCTTTTCATACCGGATAGAGAAAAACGGCAGCGCTTTCGTTTACGCGACTGACGCTGAATACAAGGGTTTAAGCCCTAAAGCCATGGATCGCTACATCTCCTTTTATGCCAATAGCGAGGCTTTGGTCTTCGATGCCCAGTTTACCCTCGAGGATGCCATGGAAAAGGAAGGCTGGGGTCACAGCTCTTCGATGGTTGGCGTTGACATTGCCTTAAAAGCAAACATCAAGAAGCTAATCCTCTTCCACCACGAACCATCTTACAACGATGAGAAACTCCAGGAGATCTACGACAAGACCATACGGTACTATGAGATGATTAAGGCTGGTCGAAACCTGGAGATCATTATGGCCCGGGAGGGTCTGGAAATGGAAATCTAGCTCCATGGCATTATCAGCCGATATTGTGCTACCCACCTCAGCAACCCTTCAACCCCATTCAGAGAACGGCCTCCCCTTTTATAGATTCCAACGGTTCAGCCACTTTTCAGAATTGGAACACGCGGTCTTCACCCGACTCGGTGGCGTAAGCTCGCCCCCGTTCGCTAGCCTCAATGTGAGTTACGACAGCGGTGATGAAGCCAGTAAGGTTCGAGAAAACTTGCGGCGGGTTCGGGCAGTTCTAAGCTCGCCTTCTCTCGTTTATGCCCGGCAGAACCACAGTCGAAATATTGTGGTCCTTGACCGGAATCCTCACTATGACCCCGCAATCCCCTATCCCTTGCATGGTAAGGACGGCTTCATGACCATGGTGCCTGGCGTACTCATGATGATTAAGGTCGCCGACTGTCAAACTATTTTTCTCTACGATCCAAACAAAACCGTGGCTGCCATCATCCACGCCGGATGGCGAGGCAGCGTTCATAACATCTTAGGTGATTCAATCCAGCTCATGACCGCTCAATTTGGCTGCCGGCCCCAAGAGATCATTGCTGCCATTGGTCCCTCGCTGGGACCTTGCTGCGCTCAGTTTCGCCACTGGCGTCAGGAGCTCCCAGCCGATTTTGCCCGTTTCCGACTAAACGAAGATCACTTCGATTTCTGGGCCATCAGTCAACATCAGCTCCAGAAAGCAGGTTTACGCGCTGGACATATTGAAATTGCGGGACTTTGTACCAAGTGTCACCCTGAGGTCTTCTATTCCTATCGCGGCGAGGGGAAGACCGGCCGCTTTGCCGCAGCAATAGGTATCAGAGGTTAGTACCGCAGTAGGCAACTACTGGAACCTATCGGTAAAGCGAAGACACGGAGACGCGCCGCAAGAAAAAGATCCCTAAGACTAAAAGATTTTAACGATTTCAATGATTTGAACAGTATGACACCGACGGAAGTTGCCGTGCTTTTACGACGTGCTGAAATCATTTTCAACAATCCCGTAAGTCCTGAACTTTACCATATGGGGTTACTCTGCCCTGACGTCGCTGCCAGAGTCGAGCCAGGGCAGTTCCTAATGATCAGGGTACAAGATAGCTTCGACCCCCTGCTGCGGCGCCCATTTGCCGTGCACCGACTCCATGAACATGGCCCTCCTGGTTCATTTGAAATACTTTATCGAGTAGTGGGGCGTGGTACCCGGCTGCTTACCCAGATGCAACCCCCCTCCTCCCTGAGTCTCCTTGGACCTTTGGGTAGCGGTTTTCAGTTTCCTACTCAGGACGGTTTTGTCCTCATGGTTGCTGGGGGGATTGGCATTGCTCCTTTGCCACATTTGGCGGCAACTCTGGTCAGCTCTGGCTTTAAAGGTCCCTTCGTCTTGTGGTTCGGCGGTAAAAGTGCCAGCGATCTGGTCTGTGTTCAGCATTTCGAGGAATTGGGCTTTTTGGTGGAATTGGTTACAGAAGACGGCAGTACAGGAAGAAAGGGGCTGATAACCGGCCACCTGCAAGAATGGCTCTCCCAGCAGGATGACCTACCAAAGGTAATTTACTCCTGTGGTCCCTATCCCATGCAACGGCTTGTGGCAGAAATGGCTGCCCGGTTATCCATTCCGTCTCAGCTCTCCATGGAAGCCCTCATGGGCTGCGGCGTAGGGGCTTGCCTGAGTTGTTCGCTTAAGTGCAGAACTCCGGACGGAGGTCAGGATGAGTACTACGCAAACGTCTGCCAGGAGGGACCAGTATTTGCCGGAGGGCGGATAGTTTGGGAGTAACGTAATCAGCAGTTAGCTTGTAGCTGGCAGTGAACGGTGAACGGAAGGATTTGTGAGTCATTTATGATGATTTTAAATAGCAATCTAATCACTGAATGACAGCGGAGCGTAATGACTGTGATGCCAGAAAAACTAAAGATGCTGTGTGCTGTGTGAGTTAGACTTAATGACTAGTGACAAAAGCATAAACCTGGCCGTTGACCTCGGGCCTCTCCATCTCAAAAACCCGGTGATGGTAGCATCGGGTACATACGGCTATGGTCAAGAGTATGCCGAGCTTGTGCCACCTGAGAGTCTTGGTGCCATAGTGGTGAAGGGCATCTCCCTGGAACCTCGGCTTGGCAATCCGCCTCCACGCATCTGGGAAACTTGCGGTGGCATGCTCAACTCCATCGGTCTGCAAAATGTCGGGCTCCGCGTCTTCCTGGAGGAAAAACTTCCCTGGCTAAGACAGCTGTCAGTTCCGGTTATAGTGAATCTTTTTGGCAATACGGTGGAAGAGTATGGCCAACTTGCCGAAGGGCTGGATGCTCAGGAGGGGATTACTGCCCTGGAGATCAATATTTCCTGTCCCAATGTAAAAGCTGGGGGGATGGTGTTTGGCACGGATCCGAAGATGGTATTCCAGGTTGTTTCCGCGGTAAGATCTGAAACCAACCTGCCGGTTATCACCAAGCTCACTCCCAACGTAACCGACATCACAGTTACAGCCAAAGCCGCAGAGGACGCCGGCACCGACATCCTGTCGCTTATCAATACCGTTGCTGGCATGGCAGTTGATATACAAAATCGCTGCCCCCGGCTGGGTAATGTGGTTGGTGGTCTTTCTGGACCTGCCATCAAACCCATCGCCCTTAGGCAGGTGTGGCAGGTCATTCAAGTGACCGAGTTACCGGTGATCGGGCTGGGAGGGATTGTATCTGTTGAAGACGCCCTTGAATTCTTGATCGTCGGCGCAAAAGCTGTTCAGGTGGGCACTGCCAATTTTGTCAACCCCCTGGCTACCTTGGAAATCATCGCCGGATTGGAAAACTACCTACGCCAGGAAGGACTAACAGATATCAATGAAGTGATCGGTGCCCTGGTGGTCCCGCAGTGGATCGAGCAGGCAGATAGCAGCTAACAGCTGGCAGCCACAGGGGAACACGCCGGTAGCTTTTTTGGTGACCAAAATCTGATTTAGCTTAGAATGCTTGGCGTCTGCTGCCCGCTGCCTGCTCTGGCTGAACCTCGAGCTATCAGCTATAAGGTTTTTTTGTGTCGCAGGCGGCGTACATCTCCCACCCTTATAGTAAAGCGGGTAGTGTCCAGAAACTCAAGAAGTGGAATGGTGTATTTGCGGCTTGTTTGGGTAAGTTCTTTGAACTGTGAGGTAGTGATCTCTTCCTGTTCTCCAAAGAAGTCCAGCAGCCTTTGTCTAAGTTCCTCCAATACCCCACGGTGAAAGTACATATCCTCCTTGACCTTTACCAGTAATCCCTGTTCCAACATCCAATTGAGGATCTGTCGCGCCTCTCCATCTGAGACCCCCAGCGACTGTGCCACCTCCCGAAAAAATGGGGGTTGCAGACCTGCTTGCCGGTAGATTAACTCAAGCTTTTCTCGCACTTTCTGTTGTTTTCCCGCCAGAGCCACTTGATGAGAAGAGAGCCGAACCAGGTCCTTTTCTTGAACAATGTCATCGTTGCGAGCCAACCGCTGTATGACTTCATTGAAAAGTTTGGCGTCCACGCCGCCTGGCATTCGAGCAAATAGTTCTTCCTTGCTCATGCCTGACCGCAAGGGTTGGCGCCGATGAAACTCTTCAAGTTGCTCCTTAATCATTTGGGTGAGTTTATTTAAGACCTCTCTGTGCACAAAGCGATGGCTTTCGCGATCGAACTGGATCACCTCGCCGCGGCTCATAAGATCTTGCAATAACCGCCGAAGTTCCTTGTCCAAGACATTGGCTAGAATGCCCAATTCCCTCTCGGCAATACCGCCAAATCCTGCATCTTTAAGATACAGCTCCACCATCTCAGAAGGTTCGCCCCTATTTAGTACGGTCAAAGCTTCCAGGGTATCCGCCACCTTTCGTCTGCGTTTTTTCGGGGTCGGGTGGAGGATCTGCCCCCCACCGATGGTTCGCATCGGTGAGTAACTCCTCAGAACAAAACGATCCCCACTACGGACCGCTACCGGATTATCCAAACGCAGCTGGGCATACGCACTGACACCGGGAGTCAGTTCATCATTGTCCAGCAGTATAAAGGTGCCCATGACCTCGCTGGTACCTGTGTGAAAGCGAACCTTTGCCCGGTTCTTAATGACTCGCGGAGCGTCCGCAAGATGCTGGTACCGCACATCCACCATGTATGATGATATCAAGCTTTCTGGTGTTGCCAAAACGTTGCCGCGTTCGAGAGCAGCTTTTTCAACTCCTTGCAAATTTATGGCGGTACGCTGGCCGCTAATGGCTTCGCTCACCTCTCGATTGTGAACCTGAATGCCACGCACTTTAGCCTTAAACTGCTGAGGGTAGACAAATAGGGTATCTCCCGTCTTAACTTTTCCAGAAATGGCAGTACCAGTAATAACCGTTCCAAATCCTCTCATACTGAAAACCCGGTCTACGGCAAGACGAAAATCACCGCTGCTAGATCTGCTCTCTACCGATACACACAGGGTTTGCAGTTCCTCTAGTAACGTCGGTAACCCATCACCCGATGTCGCCGAAACTGGAATTATCGCTGCAGCAGCTAGAAAAGTTCCCTGTAAAAAATCGCGAATATCCTCCTCTACCAGCTCCAACCAGTCGGTGTCCTCTACCAGGTCGGTCTTGGTGAGCACCACGATTCCTTGTTTGACCTGCAGCAGTTCACAGATCTCAAGGTGCTCTCGCGTCTGGGGCATCACGCCCTCGTCTGCAGCCACGACCAATGCTACCAGGTCGATACCCGTAGCCCCAGCCACCATGTGTCGCACGAATTTTTCATGCCCCGGTACATCAACGATTCCCAATTCCTGACCATCGGGAAGCTGGAGGTGGGCAAAACCAAGCTCAATGGTGATTCCTCGCTCTTTTTCCTCCTTGAGGCGATCAGTATCAATTCCTGTAAGAGCCTTGATCAGAGTCGTCTTACCATGATCGATATGTCCAGCCGTGCCCAGGATGATCTGTTTCATTAACCGATTCTCCCTTGTATCTCCTTCTCACATAAATTCTTATGGTATCTAGACAGTAAACCGCAAAAGCCATCCATTTCATTTTGCTCTTGGTCTGCTATACCCTATGCGTCATTTAAGTGTTTTATCATGTAAGTAAAAAGACCCTTAGCCAGCAGGACCCCAGTTCCTGTGGCAATATCCACCTGGCAAACTGCTATTTGCCGCCCGCGATGCGCCACCTCTCCGTGACCGAATACATCTTCCCGACTGGCGGGTCGGAGGAAGTTCAACTTGAATTCGACAGTGGGGATCAACACTTTGGCTGGATCAGTCAGCACAGAGTAGAGGGAAACACCGCCAGCCACATCCGCCAGCACCCCCAGAATACCACCTTGCACCACTCCCATGGAGTTGTGCAATTCCTCTCGGTACGGTAGCCTGAGGGTAGCCTGTCCGGGAGTTACCTTCACCAGTTCGACGCCCACGAAATCCACCACAGGATTGTTCTTGAGCCTCGCCGCGATCCCCTGTTTTTGTAACTCGGTTAGCACCATTTACCCCTGGTTACAACCATTATTCATATCTCACTCTGACACCCTTGCTTCCGTCTCTCTATTTACAGCATTTCCTTTTCAATGCAATCAACCCATGCCCCCAGCGGAGAGAAGCTAATATAACACATTCACAGAAGCATTACTTCAAAAGCAAAGGCGACAGAGGTTGATGATTTCGAATGTCGAATTGTGAATTGTGGCATCCACATATTTCTCTTATTGTTAATATCCCTTTTGACAAAGGCAATTAATAAGGCTAATTTTAGTGCAGTCTGTCCACTTCCAATCTATGGCCATGTCCTCTATGAAAAAAAGAATTTTTCTTATTCTAGCCCTAGTCACTCCACTTTGGGGGTTTTTTGGACCAAGCACCGGTCCAAAGGGAGACCCACCCGAAGTACTAGACGTTTATGCTGCCAAGAAAATTCGCCCCGGAGTCAGTTGGAGAGTCTATTTGCATGCTAGAGACGCTGATGGTGACATGAAGGACGTCGCCAGCATGCTGTATGTGCCAGGATTTGGTTTTTCTCCGACCACATTTACCCGCCTCAAAAAAGAGGACCGTGATGAGTTTGTGGGTTATCTTTTTTTAAGAACACCTCCGGACAATTCTCTCCTAGGAGAAAAGTTTGAGCTGAGAGTTTTCATCCGCGATAAGCGAGGAAACCGAAGTGAGCCCGTCAAACTAACCGTTACCTTCGACTCTGTAGCGCCGGAGACCATTACGGAGAAATGGCAGGCTGCCACCGAGCACCGACTGGGCGGCATAATGATTGATATCCAAAGTTTCAGTGATTGGCGCAGGTTTTAGCTGTGCAGGTTTGACTCTTCTTCCCAAGGATTATCGCCCGCGGTGGCTGATGAGCAGGTTTTGGTTATTTGCAGCCGGAAACCTGGCACGGTTCACCTTCTTTCACCGGCATCACTACCCACCAGTACACAAAAGTGGTAGTTTTATAAATAATTTATGCACTTAGTTACCTTCTATCCCTTCGGTGCTATGAGCTGCAAAAAGATGTAACTTATCAAAACTACAAGAGAAATTGATGGATAAGAGGAACTGGCACAATTTTTTCATTAAACTAAAACTTGGCAGGGCTCCCCACCTATTCTCTTCTCAATGGATGTTAGGTCCCATTTAGGTAGGCCCTGCCTAGCCCCCACTGGCTTTAGATGGCATGGTCAGTGGGGGCATTTTTTGTTTGCATTGACAGACGGCCATATCTTGTGCCGAAGTCAAGACCAGCCAAAGTTTAGATTAAGGGATGTAATATTAATTTTCGGACTGAATCGAGGAGAACTCGTATTCCTAGGTTCCCTCTAGATAAGTCTAACAGGAACAATTGACATACTCTGCGCATGTTCTGGAAGAACGTCCCCTTCTATGCATACTTCCCGAACAATACAGCCATCGAGTCGGGAATCTAAATTGACACCCTGCGCATTTTAGCTGTGATCGCCGCACCTCACTTTTTTCATAGTTGCTACGGTCTTTTTGTTCCGCAATGTAAGTAAAATGTTAAAAGAGTTTGGCTAGAATATACGGATATTAGGGAGGTTATCTACAAATTAACAACTTCGTACGATGTTAATAAATAACTGATATTAATGAAAAAATCACTTGACTCTCTTTTTTCTTCAGTACAAAATAATTTCACATCTATCTATTAGCTCATTGTTTCGGAGCATCGGTTACCCCGCAGGCAGTCCGCGCAGACCATGGCAAAGGGCAACCCGGGCCAGCGGGGTTTTCGATGAGAAAGTGTAATGGTCAAAGGTTCGAGGTGCAAATCCGGAATACAATTACTATTGGAGAAATATAGAGAATTGTTTAGAACTCCAGAGAATCTCGACCATTATTTAGATACTGACCTCAGAAGAGCCGAAAGAAAGTTTCTAAAATATGCCCTAGAGCAACGCGGTATTGAAATCAAAGATCAACTCTCACGGGATAAATGATAGATTCATTTCTCAGAGCCCACTGGCGGAGCTTCGGCTCCGCTTTTTTTATTTCTCTATTACATGCTGCCCCTGCGCCAGATTGAATTAACCACTGGTACTTGTAAACTTTAGACCTGGCTCATTCGTCTAAGATTATGAAAGGAGGGTCAAAATGAAAAACACGATCAAGATTATGATAGTCGCTGTTTTGGCAATGGTTGTAGTTGTTTGGGCCACTCCATCTGAAGCACGGCAGAGACACTCTCGGTCTGGTGACAAGCGTCAGCTAAACTATGGCCGCAAATCGCTCAGCTACAGCGACACGTATGGAAAACATCGCTTTCACCCTTGGGCCCATGATTTCAAATCTCACCGGTCTCGCAGACATCTTCACAAACACCGCTTGAAAGCTCACTATTCAAACAGAAATCGCTTATGCCGCGCTAGACTGCACCATAGACAACTGTCCAGCATCGGGATTCACCACTCGCGCAACGGGACCAGCCTCCGCGTTGGTATTCGGTTCTAATGTTGTCTGCGCCTAATGGAATTTTTGAATCTATCGGAGTAGTCACCCTTGTGGCAAATTAACCTACAGGGTTAGGCGAGTCGCCCGTCGCCCAAACCCATCAGCCCCAATCGGCTTTCGGGTCGGTTGGGGTTTTCAAAATTGAGACTTGAAGACACAAAAACAAATGCGACCCGAAGGTCGCAAGTTGTTGATATTCTTGGTGCCGGAGGCGAGAGTCGAACTCGCACGGGCACAAGGCCCACTGGATTTTGAGTCCAGCGCGTCTACCAGTTTCACCACTCCGGCGTTATGGCGGTTTGATTATAACGAGGCCTAGTCTTGACTGTCAATGGCAATTCGCTTTGCGCCAAGCACCTGAGTAAACGGTAAAATGGTGGACGGAGCAACTGAATTGGTGGCCTGTATTCACTCTAAATCCTGCCTGCTGTCCCCTGCTTCCACGATGCACATGGTGCATCGTGCAGCTCATAGCTCCCCCTTTTCGATCATCTCGGTAATCATCTTGACCCCATCCTTACCGGGATGGAAATCACCTATTTTTTCATATTGGAAGTTGAGCTCGAGGACCCAGAGACGGCTGCCATCAAATATCATATCCACCGCCACATAGGAAAGACCAGCAGCACGGGCAATGTGTTTGGCCAAAGAAGTCGCTTCGGGAGAAACCTCATCCATTTTCCAACCCTCATCCCGGGAGTGATTGCCCCTGAGATCGTCCCCCACTGCCGCCCGCCAGTAACCGAATACCTTGCTATGGTTGAGTACAACCACCCTGAGTTCCTGCTCTCCAGCAACATACTCCTGAATGTAAGCCGGATTACAACTCCTGTTGTACGTGTCCAGTTTTTCGCGGTCGTCAATGAGAAAAATGTTATTGCTGTCGGATGTACGCATGACTTCTTTGGCTATGAATGGAAAAACGAAATCTTTTAGAATTTTAGCTTTCTGTTTGTGTCCATAATAGACACGAGTGCGTGGATGCGCCACATCGAGCAAGCGAAATAAGATGGTGTGTTTCAACCTATTCCCGCGCAATCTATAGCAGTTGATACTCGGAAAGGTTTCTTTTCCAAGAGTGGCAAAAATATCCACAAATCTGGCAGTCGGGAAAAAAATCGTGTCGGCACCGCACAGCAATCTTCTTTCCCTCTCAGTGTAATCGGCCATTTGCGGCCGCTCTCCAAGAGTAATCACCTGGGGACATGATTTGAGCTGTTCGCCAATGGCAACCCGCAACCGGCTCATTTTTTTCTTCCAACTCATATTGAGAAACGCATTCTTACTGCTCAATCCTTACTTCAGCCTACCGGCCTCTTGTTTAGCCCTGAATCTCTGGTCTTCCGGTGAGCTTCATCGAACTCCTCGTCGACAGGGCCTGTGGAAGGACTGCCAGCTCAAGGCATCACCCGCGTTCCAATGATCAAAAATCTCAGTAGAGATAGCTTTAAGGCGTGATATCGGGCGTGATTTACTACTGGGTCGTTGGTCTCGGTAGGCGTAGTCCGTAAGCGTAGCTTCGCATGCGAAAGAAATTATCAAGGATGCTTATCTTGCTGTCTACGTAATCGTAGACTCTGACCAACGGCTGGCCGTTATTGCGCCTCAAGACTTTTTGAAGGCGCTCAATTATCTTGCCCCGAAAATCGAGGGGTGTTGTAAAAAACAGCGCTTCAAATTTGAGTGTTGGCAATATCTTTTGGAAGAGTTGACGGTTGGCCAACACAACCTGAATTTTTTTCTTCTGCAGCTGCTTGGAAAACTTCTGCCCTTCCTCTTTAACGGTTTGCGGGTCGCATGTGATGCTGGTAATACCTCGCTCACTAAGCATATCTTCGAGGGTGCTATCCTGCTCTTCATCTTGGGTCAGGACCAGCAAGGGGCCCCCACTGCCTTTGTGCATCTCTTGGGCCACATCATCCACAATGAGTTGATTTCTATATGGGTCCCTGGCAAGGGCTTCCAGCATCGATGGATAATCCTCACTGCGCTCATAGGGATAATCGAAATCTGTCTCGCGAACCACAACATCCGCCTGAAAAATGGCTCGTATCTCCGTTGCTTTCCGTGAGTCAATCTGGTGAAGTATATCGCCGACGTAGTAATAGATCAGCCGGGAAAGCCGGTCGCGTCGTTGATTGGAAGAAGACAACCCCAGGAGGTAACGACAGTCAAAATTACTAACCACCTGAGTGAAAGTGCGAGAAGGCGTGCGGTGACACTCATCCACCACCAGAAGACCTATGCTTTCACGTACCTCGCGCACTCGTCGGTAAAGGGCGCTGACGTGTGCCACTGTTACCCGCGGACCGACTGTAAAGCCTCCCTCACCGATAGTACCCACCTCATCAGGAGACACCTTGAGAAAACGGACCAGCTTTTCCTTCCAGTGGCCGATTAGACCAACATTCGGCACTATTATCATGGCAGGCTGGCGACGCTGACTTATAAAATAGAGGGCAATGACCGTTTTCCCACTTTTGGCATCACCAATCAGCGTTCCTTGATCTCTGGCAGTCATCGCTTCGAAAGCCCGCTCCTGATAATCCTTGAGGATGCCATGGAATTCGAACTCCACAGGTTCAATCGTTCGCTGACGATCCACCACACGGTATTTCACTTTGAATTGCTGGCAAAGGTCCAGGAGTTGGGTGAGAAAACCTCGTGGAATGAAATAATGACGTCGTTGCTCGTAGAGACAATGTATCTGCGGAGGTATGTTACCGAGCCACTCCCCACGACTTTGGCGAAACTCGTATTCGGGATTAGTAAATACTAACCTTTCAGTGAGCTTCTTTTTGAGCATCGGAGGTAAAGGTATAGTGGGTACCTTGATGCGCTCAGCGACAACAATATTCACCACCTTTTGCATACCCTTGCTCAACCTCCACTTAGTTTATTACCTTGTCTTCGAGTCAAGGTTCTCCGCTATAGGCAAGTCACTGGGGCAGAGGCCATAGTTACCCCGTGCAATCACAGCTCTGGTCAGCCAGCTGACGCAAGAGCAGCCGTCCACATCTTTGTTATCAAAAATACCCAAAAGATCCGCAAGAAAGACAGAAGAAGGCCCGGTATCAGATCCGGAAAATACCGCTAGGGGCGAACATCCCCGAAGAGAAACAATGGCTACCTAGCACAAATCTTTGCTGATTATGGCATTGCAAACAAAGAAATTCAAGGGCAAAAAAAATCTTGGCCAGTATCTAATGAAGGTTTAGAATCGGATTACCCATTGGTTCAGAGCCACCCGGACAAGAGAGGAGTACTTTCCTATGAATGATGTCCCTAAAGTTGTTGAGCATCTAAAGAGACTTGCCCAGAAATACCGCGACACTCACCTGGCCTTGGAAACACGGTGCAGAGAAATGACCTCCGCTGCAGTTTTCTTGGCCGAGCTTAAGCAGCGAGAGGCAACCCTATCGAATCGCTTCCGTTTGGTACAGCAGCAATTGCTCGCTTCACTGGAAAAAGATGAGCTAGAAAAGATGCTGGAGCTCTCTGAGATATTCGACGAAATAAGAGTTATCAACCACTTTGCCCTCCAGGTTGTCGCCGAGGCAAACAAACCAGCCGACGAGCAAATGGAAGGGGCATAGAAGAGCAGCTGGGGACAGGTAGGCAGCCCTTCGACAGGACCTGTCGACGAGACTTGTCGACGAGCTCAAGTGGTGTCGCTCAGGGCAGGCGGGCAGCAAGCGGGACAAAGCTTAAGAGCTGGAGCAGGTCGATAGTGAAACTCAAACTCAGTTTTCGATTGGGATGTTTTTATTTAAATCCAAGATCTGCAAGCCGAAATTTGATGAATACGATACGACGACAGTTCATGGAAAACTAGGTAGGTGTCCATTGCCAGTAGTTGGAGGATGGTTACTCTTTAACGAGCAAAAAATAAAGGGTGCCGGGATGCTTTAGATGTCCGGCAGCAATAGTGCTAAAAGGACCGCTACCCCAAAACAAATCCACCCGGCCTGGTCCGCGTATAGCGCCGCCAGTATCCTGGTTTAGCACATAACGGGCAAAGGGGGCCCAGCCCAAAATCACACCATCCTTCGCGAAAATCGGCTTCTGACATTCTATGAACGCAAGCGCTCCCTTTGGGAAAAGGCTAGCATCGGTGGCTACTGATCGACCGGCGGTTAGCGGTACAGCAATGTTACCGTATGGGCCTCCCTCAACCTTCCTGAAAAACACGTAACTCGGGTCGTAGGAAAAGATCTCACCCATTTGGTCCGGATGTTCTTTCAAGTAGCGGCGGATGGCCTGCATGGACATTGCTTCTTTGGGTATCAGCCCCTTTTCAATAAGAAGTCTCCCAATGGGCCGCCAGGGCCTGCCATTTTTTCCCGCATAACCCAGTCGAATATAATCCCCATTTAGCAACCTTATGCGCCCCGAACCCTGAATTCGGAGGAAGAAACTGTCCACCGGGTCCGCCACCCAGACCAGTTCGTGACCTTTGCCAGCTAACTTCCCGTAAAAATCGATTTCCTCGCGGCTGTAATAGGGAACCACATTCTTTCCCTCAGAACGGGCAACCAGATTTACTCCTTTGAATTGGTCGCCAAAAAGGCCCAAATCGATTTTGAGAAGATCGTCTGGAACCTCATAGATGGGGAAGCGGTAATGCTCATCTGGCTCTAGACTACCCTGAATGGTGGGTTCGTAATAACCGGTAAATAGAACCTCGTGCGCATCATTTCTGCCCACTGATTCAAAAAGGAGAAACTGCTGCCGCACGCTATCTGCAAGCTCTTCAGAGGAACGACTCTCCGCCAGCAGCGAGAGAAAAGTTTCCAGCGAGCGCTTCATGCGACTCAACGGAACTTGCTGACCTCCAAAGCTAAATGTTGTCTCCTCAGGGAGTCGCTCGTAGTAGCTCAGGCTGTTACGAATTGCCTGTTCGAGTGAAGACCGGCTCAGGTCGTCTTTTTCCAGCGGTATCAGTTGGGGGGAAATCTCTACAAGAGGCTGTTCCGGTCCGGTTACAGGCGGTACCACCCTCGACGGTGCGCATGCGGTCGTGAGCTTCAAAGCCAAGATAAGAAAAAGCATGCATCCTGCTATGGTGCGAAATTTCATAGCTTCATCCGTGGAGGTGAAAAGATCGTGAAGCGCAGGCTGTTCTCTCTATGTTCCCATATCCCAGGATCCCAAATATTTCTTCTGCTCCGGGAGCAGCTCGTCAATTTCAATCCCCATGGCGGCTAGCTTTAGGCTGGCGATCTCCCGATCGATTTCTTCTGGGACACCATATACCTTTTTTTCCAAAGTACCGCTATTTTCCGTCACGTACTTGGCAGCTAAAGCCTGGTTGGCAAAACTCATGTCCATGACACTGGGCGGATGCCCCTCGGCTGCCGCAAGGTTTATCAACCGCCCTTCCCCCAGAACGTTGATACGCTTGCCGGCCGACAAACGATACTCTTCCACATTTTCCCGAATCTGCCGCCTTTCCTCGGTCATCTCTGCCAGAGCTTCCAGGTCGATCTCCACGTTGAAATGGCCAGAATTGCAGATGATGGCTCCGTCTTTCATTACCGCAAAATGTTCCTGCCGGAGAACTTTGATGTCTCCAGTCACGGTACAGAAGAAATCTCCCACCTTGGCTGCCTGCAGCATGGGCATAACCTGATAGCCGTCCATTACCGCCTCCAAGGCGCGCAGCGGCTCCACCTCAGTAACTATTACCTTGGCACCCATCCCACTTGCACGCATGGCTACTCCACGACCGCACCAACCATAGCCTGAAACAACAAAGTTCGAGCCAGCCAGCAAACGATTGGTAGCCCGGATGATCCCGTCCACCGTACTTTGACCCGTTCCATAGCGATTGTCGAAGAGGTGTTTAGTATTGGCATCGTTTACCGCTATGATCGGATAGGCCAAAACGCCCTCGGCAGCCATACTCCTGAGGCGAATGACTCCAGTGGTGGTCTCCTCGGTTCCCGCAACGATGTGATCGAGAAGCTCCCGCCGCTCAGCATGGATTGTGCTCACCAAGTCGGCCCCATCGTCCATTGTAATTTGGGGTTTCACGTCCAGAGCCTGATGTATATGACGGTAGTAGGTGTCCCTATCCTCACCTTTGATGGAAAACACCGGGATATTCTCATTTGATACTAGATAAGCGGCCACATCATCCTGGGTGCTCAGCGGATTGGATGCGCATAAATGAACCTGGGCGCCACCAGCCTTGAGGGTCTGCACCAGCACCGCCGTCTCCGTGGTCACATGCAGGCAAGCTGCGATTCGCACGCCTTTAAGGGGCTTCTTATGGGCAAAACGATCCTTTATGGCAGTCAGTACAGACATACCCTGGGTAGCCCACTCCACCCGGTTTCCGCCCTGCTCCGCTAGTGAAAGATCCTTTACATCATATTCCATTGCTATACAGTCCTCCTTCCAAAAATGGGTAAACCATAATTGCTGATCTCCTCGGTATCATCGAGAATGCAAACGTCATTGTACGAATTTACAAGGTAGCTCTCGGCGCTGATTAAAAAAACACACCGTTTCTCCGGCTGACAGCCAGCGCCTGGCAGGTTCAACAAAACGTTTTATGCTGCATGCTGCCCGCTGTCTGCTGCAAGCTGAACTAAATTCCTGCCTTTTCCCTTAGCTCGTCCACCTTGTCGGTCAATTCCCAGGTGAAATCAGGATCATTACGGCCAAAGTGCCCGTAACATGCCGTCTTCTTGAAAATGGGCCGCAGGAGCTTAAGCTGACTGATCATGTTGGCCGGCTTGAAACTAAACGTATCCCGCACGATCTCAGCAATACGATCCGGGGGAATCTTACCAGTACCAAAGGTATCGATCATCAGGCTCACCGGTTCGGCCACACCAATGCAGTAGGCGACCTGCACCTCACATTTATCTGCCAATCCAGCAGCGACAATGTTTTTTGCCACGTAGCGAGCCATGTATGAGCCGCTCCGGTCAACCTTGGAGGGGTCCTTGCCGGAAAAACATCCCCCACCGTGGCTACCCTGTCCGCCGTAAGTGTCAACTATGATTTTGCGGCCCGTCAGTCCACAGTCTCCCATGGGACCACCGATTACAAAACGGCCCGTGGCATTGATGAAATACTTGGTCTGATCGTCCAGCATATGTTCTGGAATAACCTTGCGGACAACCTCCTCAATGATTCCCTCGCGCAGGGTATCATACTTCACCTGGGGGACATGCTGCGCCGCCACCACCACGGTGTGTACCCTGCGAGGTGTGCCATTTTCATACTCCACCGTAATCTGTGACTTACCGTCCGGACGCAGAAAGTCAAGCACCCCGCTCTTTCGCACCTCCGCAAGCCGCTTGGTGACCCGGTGCGCGTAGTAGATGGGTGTCGGCATAAGAACCGGGGTCTCACTGCAGGCGTAGCCGAACATGAGTCCCTGGTCTCCAGCGCCCTGCTCTTCAAACAGACCCTCACCCGCGGTGACTCCCTGAGAGATGTCCGGGGACTGCTTATCAATGGAGGTCATCACCGCGCAGGTCTCCCAGTCAAAACCCATTCCCGAATTGTTGTAGCCTATATCCCGAATGGTGTCCCTGACGATTTGCGGCATGTCCACCCAGCAGGTTGTGGTGATCTCACCTGCAATAATGGCCATACCGGTAGTTACCAGGGTCTCGCAGGCAACACGGCCTTGCTTGTCCTCGGCTATGATTGCGTCGAGGATGGCGTCAGAAATGCGGTCGGCCACCTTGTCTGGATGGCCTTCGGCAACAGATTCAGAAGTGAATAGAAAATTGGTCATCGACATCGAATAAGCCTCCTTGTTTCTAGCTCTCGGCTTTAAGTATTGAGCCTTGAATTTTAGACCTTATCTCTAGGCATTACTACGTATTTTATAGGTTCATAACGATCAGGATGCTCTGAAGGTTCCCAATGATATGAACGATAACTCAATGATTTTACAACTCAACTGCTTTACGAACCATTTACCAGGCTGTTAAACTAATTAGCGCTCATGCGAAAACCCCGGTTTTCGCATGAGCGCCGTCAGCGATCAGCTTTCAGCAAAATACATTTAGAAAAATATGGTTAGGCCGATCCCGCCTGGCGGGACTGAAAGCTGACAGCTCCATCCATACCTGCGATTTTCGGCTGGATACTAACTGACTGACTTCTTGCCGTCCTCTCCCTTCCCGTTGGTCTCACCCGGGGGTGTTATGCGCTCTACCTGTCTTGCATTCCGCGCCCGTCTACGAAATGGAAATTGCGATTGTCCCTCCCCGGGTTCAACCACACCTCCGGAAATCAGAAGTTTGAAAGCATCTTCCACACTGATGCTCAAGGGGATCGTATCTTCCTCCGGCAACACCAGGAAGAATCCTGAGGTGGGATTCGGTGTCGTTGGAAGAAAAATGCTGAGCATCTTGGTGCCTATCTTCTCCCGGATCTCCCCCGATGTCCTTGCGGTCACGAACGCCAGGGAGTAGACCCCCTTTCTGGGATATTCCACTAGAACAACCCGCTTGAATGCTTCATGGGTGTCGCCAAAGATCGCCAAAATAAGCTGTTTTACCGCCCCATAAAGGGGGCGCACCAGGGGGATCTTGGAGACCATGTACTCGCCGAAGTCGACGATCCGCCGTCCAATATAGTTCTTCACCAGAATCCCGGTTACCAGCACTATTACAACAAATAGAACCAGCCCGAGACCCGGAATCTTAAAGGGAAGATAGATGTCAGGATGAAATTTTTGGGGGATAAAGCCCAGAGCCCGGTCCATCAGCCTTATAATGACTGAGATCACGAAAATAACCGCGCCCAAAGGGACGATGACGAGGAGGCCGGCCATGAAGTAGCCGCGAATTATAGCTCGAAGCCAATTGAAAAATCTCATGTTCTGGTTATCGCTACCACCGGCCGAGGCCGATTGGTCTCATCTACCAAGATAATCGTCGGCTGGTGGTGTGCCAATTCCTCCTCCTCAAGGATTGCGTAGGTGGTAATGATGATCAAATCACCCGGTTGCCCTTTGCGAGCGGCGGCTCCATTTAAGGAGATTTCCCCGGAACCCTCGGGCGCGGCTATGGCATAGGTATCGAAGCGCTCTCCGTTGGATAGGTTGTATACTCCCACCTGTTCATGGAGTGCAATGTCGGCCTGAGCCATCAACTCCGGGTCGATACTTAGGCTGCCCTCGTAATCCAAGCAAGCGGCTGTAACCGTCGCCCGGTGAATCTTTGCTTTTAGGAAAATGCGCTGCATGGCTTGATCTCCTCCCTGTCTGGAAAACCTTAAGTTCCGTTCCGCTGAACCTCGACGAGGTAGGCGGCCATGCAAAAAGCCTCCAAGACGACTGTCCAGAAGGCTTAGGCACTCTCCAGATGCGGTGTAGTATCGTTACTACCCCTTGCATCGGCCTGAACAACTGGCTCTCTACCGTCTCGGTCCACGAAATGGATCCAAGCGGGCTATTTAACTTTCCATAAATAGTTTTTGTTATCACGACTTATTCGCCAGGTCAACCCTGCTTTTCCCTTTAATTGAGGTAAGAGTAGGCACTCACAGGTAAAACATGCCATCATTTTTTCTCGCTGGTGATGTTAATGCTCTATGCTTTACCCCTTGCCAGCGCATCTGCCAGCCGTAGGAAATCCCCAAGGTCAAGGCTCTCTGGCCTGCGACGGGGCTCGATGGCTGCATTCTCCAGGGCTATGTCGAGTGACTCGGGGGTCAGATCAGGAAGATTCCCTGCCAGAAGGCTGTTCCTGAGAGTCTTACGCCGGTGTGCGAAAGCACACTTTACCACCTGAAGAAGCCAATCGGCTTCCACCCTGGGTGCTAGAGGACAAACCCGAAACGACAGGCAGATGACTTGAGAGTCAACCTTGGGAACCGGATAAAACTGCGAGGATTTTACCCGCATCAAACGTCTGCGCTCACAATGATATTCGGACATTACCGAAAGGATGCCATGATCCTTGCTGCCCGGACCGGCCAGCAACCGTTCTGCCACCTCATTCTGCAACATCAGTACTGCTTCCTGAAGACAACCTGCTTCTCCCATAAGCTTGAACAGAACGGGGCTACTGATGTTGTAAGGGAGGTTGCCGATGATCTTGAGTTTTGTACTGAAACGATCATACAAAGCGCCGAAATCCAGCCGCAGAATATCCAGGCACTCTATGCTAACGAGTTTATCTGATCCGTTCTCATAAAGCTGCTTCCGCATGAACTCAGCCAGTTCCGGGTCAATTTCCACCGCCACCACTCGAGCACCACTCCGGCTCAGCGGCAAAGTCAAAGCGCCCAGTCCGGCCCCAATTTCCACCACCACATCTCCGGGCCCAGGACGGATCGCTGCTGCTATTTTCTCAGCGGTTGCCCGATGGATGAGAAAATGCTGGCCCAAGCCTTTGGCTGGTCTTCTGCCTAGAATTTTCAGTGCCTGCCGGGGGGAAATCATTTTTCAGATTCTCTTTTTCAACTGGATTCTCCCCGAAAACGAGGGGAGCTGGTAAATTTGTATGTCAGAAAATAAGCGAGCACACCCGGCAAGATTCCCAGAAGAACCCCACCATGTAACATTGCCGCTGTCACATCACCGCCGAGCTTGATGATTGCGAGAAACGAATAATCCGAAGGCAGGGCAAGTTCATCCATCCCCAGTACGAATCGTCCCAAACGATAGCTGGCGTAGTAAAAAATCGGAATGGTTAGCGGATTGCTCACCCAAACCCCAAGAGCCGCTGCCAGCTTGCTGGCCCGCAGTAGCACCGCCAGAGATACAGCCAGCACCGTGTGGAAAGGAATGGTAGGTGTGATCGCAATGAATACTCCTATGGCCATCCCCAATGAAAGCTCGTGAGGTTTGCCGCGCAATTCCTTGAGCTGCCGCAGAAACTCCTGCCACCAGTAGGCGGGGCTGAAGATCTTTTGTGCCGGTTTCGGTAGTGTCATGGGTCGAAAAGTGTTTTTAGTGGGCTCTCAAACTGTGGCAGCTGGCCTCTCTTAGCTCCCAACGTCTTCACTCGCAGGAAAACGCGACGCTATAAACCTCCAAAGACCGTATGCTCAATCGTTTCAAAAACATTCTCGAGCTCGAAAACCACGGCATAGAGCTCCTCAGTTGACTGCCCTGGATTGATACAGATGGTTTTTCCGATCCGGTCCAGGTAAGTTCCACTAATTTCTGATGATTCGTGAATATGACCGTGTAGGGTCAAGTAAGGCTGGCGTCTCTCTATGAATGCCCTTATGGCCCGGCTGCCAATCCAGCGACCGTCAAACAGTCTGTCAAGATTGGTCTGGAATGGCGGAGAATGCATCACATAAATGGTCTTACGAAAATCTCGAGGGGTTGGCAGCAAAACGAGTTCTTCTTCAATGGATTTCATCCTGGCAAAATAATGGAGGGGATCGACCACTGCGATCTTCGTTCCCTGGCTGAGGCAGGCCGTGCACCGCTGGCCATCAACGCCATCTTCCTGCAGATCTCGACGTTCACCATCCTTGATGGCAAAAGGAGTGGGTGGCACGTGACCGTAGCCGATCAATTCGTGACCACCTCCCAAGTCATGTCTTTCGGCGTGAAGCAGTTTTAGTATCCCCTTTTCAGCGAGGTTTCTGAGGTGGGTGTCGCCTGCCTGCCAGTCATCATTTCCCAGCATGGCATAGACCTTGGCCCGCGGGAGTATGGAAAGAAAATCACGGAGCACTGGCTCTAGGAAGGTGTAAATGAAATCTTCTTGCTCTTGGAGCGAGTATTGAAAGGGACCATGGATGGGGAGCATATCTCCCCCAATGATGATGACCTGGGCCTTTTTCTGTGTTGCCAGCTCAAAGAGTTCCAGATACAGGTCTCTAATTCCATGGAGATCGGATGTATAAACTATAGCCATCCCTGCTATCCAAGCGGTCCGTTCGAGTCACTCAGCGGTTGCCCATCCCAGCGAGCCCAGTCCTTCGACGCCTACAGTGCCAACATCCGTTCTACCGCTGTCAAAGCCCGCTCCCGGACATCTTCCGGAATGTCAATCTGCGGTTTCAGCTCCTCCATCGACCAGAGCACCTTCTCCAGGGTGATAAGCTTCATGTTGGGGCAGAGACCCCGCTTGGTGACTGGCACATACTCCACTGAGGGATTCTCTTTACGCAGCCGATGGAGAATACCGATTTCGGTGCCAATAATTAGGTAATTTCCCTGGTATGAACGCGCGTAGCGAATGATGCCACCGGTACTAAGAGCCTCGTCTGCCACATCAATCACATCGGGTCTGCACTCGGGATGGACCAGAACCTTTGCTTCCGGATAAAGTGCTCTCTGTCTGGCCACATCCTCGACCCCGATTTTCATATGGGTTGGGCAGTAACCGGGCCAGAGATGCATGTCCCTGTTAGTCTTGCGCATCGCATAGTGACCCAGGTACTGGTCCGGGACGAAAAGAATAGGCCGTTTTTTATCCATGGCCTCCACTACCTGGACTGCATTGGCAGAGGTGCAGCAGATATCAGAGCCCGCCTTGACCGCTGCGGTGGAATTCACATAACAGACCACCTGAACCCCCGGATATTTGACCTTTTCCTGCTCCAGCTGTTTAGCAGTGATCATGTCGGCCATGGGGCAGCCGGCTTCCTCGTCTGGAAGTAGTACAGTCTTATCCGGCGAGAGGATCTTGGCGGTCTCTGCCATGAAATGTACGCCGCAGAATACAATCACATCAGCGTTGGTTTCTGCCGCTTTGCGGCTCAACTCGAGAGAGTCTCCGGTCAAATCCGCGATATCCTGAACTTCCCCTCGCTGATAGTTGTGGGCAAGGATAATTGCGTTCAGCTCCCTTTTCAGCCTTGCTATCTGTTGTACTACATTATCAGTCATTTTCACTCCCGCTGCTGCAAAACACAACTTCGAAAAGATTCTAATCGCAAAAAGGTTAAGTCGTCAAATAGTTAAACTCTAATTTAAAGAAAGTGAGAAAGCCATTAAAAGGCTGTCACTTAAGACCAATATCTTTAGTGGTGCGACGTGGCTTCTGTTACCAAGTCAATGAATTACCTGCACAAGGACTGGCACGCTGCTTGCTACTGATATATTGCCGAAAATAAATGTGAATTCAGAAAAATTAACAATCTGGGCAATCACGACGCTGTTCTGTGTACGTCGAGTGGTGCGCTTGCCTGGTAAAGGTCTCAATCGTTCATCATTCTCATTGCTTCAAACAAGCCTGGCGTGAGGGAATAAAAATGTACATAGCCAAAGGCCATCCAAAAATTTCTACAGCTGTGGCCATCTCGTTGATCGTCCTCTTGGTAAAGCCGGTGTTGGCGGTGACAACTACTTTGCCGTCGAGTCAAACCCCGGAACACACCACCAACCAGCGGGAACTGCCCAAGCGACAGCAGACCCGTTACTTAATGCTCTACCCCTCAGAGACACGTTCAACTGAGAAGACCCCCACAGAATCACCGTCAGGGGATCTCCCAGCCGGATCACTTATTGGTAGGGTTGAGATTTTGGCCGCTGCTCGCGGTATCCAAGGGACTTCTGAGAAGGCTGAAACCAGAAAGATAGAAAAAGATCTTCCACCCTTGGGCGGGTTATTTGTTGAAATTTACGGAGGGGCTGCCATACCGCAAAATGAAAAATTGAAGGCGACTTCCTCCGCCGGTCCTCTCACGGACAAGACTTCAGAGACCGTAAACTATGACGACTCATTTGCTGTTGGTGGTCGGGTGGGCTACTGGTCAAAGATTGAGCCATATCTCGGGGCCGCTGTGGATGCCTCTTATTACCAACCTGAAGCTGATGGAATTGACCTCAAAGTTTACTCTGTAACGCTCCTGGCTATGTTTCGTTATCCCATAGGCAAATTCCACCCGTACCTTGGCATCGGTGGAGGGCTGTTTATCACCGACGGGGACATAGACATCAGGTTGGGGGGTCAGCCCAGGACTGTTTCTGATATCAGCTACGATGCCGGGTTCGACGGGCGGGCGGGCCTAGCTTACCAGTTTCACCCAAACATAGCTGTATTCGGAGAGTATCGCTTTACCTATTACAGCGCCAAGTTCAAGGACAGTTTTTCCGGTGCGCTGGACACAGACGTCAAGGTGAAGTCTGACTATAACACCCACTTCTTGCTCGTTGGTGTTTCTTACAGGTTCTAGACCACCTCAGGGAAATCAGAACGGGGGCCATCTATGGCTAGAATTAAACTGCTCTTTTTGCTCATACCCGTTTTCTTGCTGTGCGCAGTACCAGATGCCACCGCTGAAAAAGACGACAGTAGATGGATTCCCTATGCAGCAAGCAACAAAACCTATCATGATACCAACCCGGGTTCCAGCAGGGTAAGTCCAAACCTTAGAGCGATGATGAACAAGATGAGAGCCCGCGGTATTACCAGAGAGACCGCCAGGCAGTTCGAGGCTCCTGCCCTATCGAACTCCCTGGTCAGGGTCAATGATGAGGGCAAAATCCAGACCTACCTCCATGTCCACTCCCTTGGAGCTCAAGAGAAGGCTCTGCTGGAAACCTATGGAATCGTCATCGAAATCGTAAATGAGGAGTTCGGCCTGGTTCAAGCCTGGGTCCCATTTGACCGGATAGATGAGGTTGTCACACTCCCCTTTGTAAAGCGCATTACGCCACCAAGCTATGGAACCACAAGAGTGGGCAGCGTAACTACAGAAGGCGATGCCATTCTCAGGGCTGCTGAGCTCCGGGCTCTTGGGGTTGACGGTAGCGGGATTCGGGTGGGGGTTATTTCTGATGGGGCAAATGATCGTGCTGATTCAGCGACCACAGGCGATCTGCCTGCCAACATAACCGTATACGGCAACTGCGATCCCTTAGTCACCAACACAACCTGCAACGAAGGCACCGCCATGCTGGAGATTGTTCATGATCTGGCCCCCGGAGCGGAGCTGGGATTTTGTTGCGGATTGGAATCAACCCTGGCAATGATCGCTTGTGTGGATGATCTGGCAGATCCAACTAAATTTGGCGCGGACATCATCGTGGATGACCTCGGTTTTTTTGATGAGCCCTATTTCGAGGACGGCCCTGTAGCCCAAACCGTCGCCGATGTGGTAGCAAGCGGGGTGTTCTACACCTCGGCGGCCGGCAACGATGCCCTGACCCACTATCAGGGAGACTATGTAGATAGCTTGGATACCTTGGGCAGTCATGAAATCAGTCCTGGTAACAATGTTTTCAATGTCACTGCTGGCAGCAACGTCACAGTTATCCTGCAATGGTCTAACCGGTTCGGCCAATCGGGAGACGACTTTGACCTCTGCCTAGCAAGCGAAGGTGCGGGATCATGTGCCCTTAACTCGCAACAGGATGGAGACGATTTACCTTTTGAGGCTAAAACCAATCTCGATTGCAGTGGACCCGGAGGATGTGAGCTACAAGTGCGATTTATAGGTGGGAACTCAAATCAAACCCTAGAACTATTTGTTTTAAACGGAGATTTGGACGTAAATGACCAAGTTGCCGCAGACAGCATCTTTGGCCATCCGGCCGTTCCCGGTGCTTTGGCTGCCGCCGCCATCAGTGCCGGCGATCCGGGTAATGACGATATTGAGCCCTTTAGTTCGCTAGGCCCTTCGACCATTATCTTCCCTCTTCAAGAAACCCGTCAGACCCCGGCAATCTCGGCCATTGATGGTGTTTCTGTTACTGGAGCCGGCGGCTTTCCCAGCACTTTCTTCGGCACCTCGGCCTCGGCACCGCATGTGGCAGGTGTCGCAGCACTTTTGATGAGCGGATCTTTCTCAGCCACTCAGACTTCCTTCGCTTTGCAAAGCAGCGCAGTGGATTTGGGAGACCCCGGTTGGGATACCACCTTTGGACAGGGACGCGTCGATGCAGTGAATGCCTACCTAACGTTGGATGATCTACTGCAGCAAATTCAGATTGAGCTCGACGTTGATGACGGCGGTGGCGGCGGTGGATGTTTTATCGCCACGGCAGCCTACGGATCGCCAATGGAGCCCCATGTTGAGTTGCTTAGGGAGTTCCGTGACCGCTTCTTGCTCACCAATTCCGTCGGCAAATCCTTAGTTTCCCGCTATTATCAATACTCGCCGCCCGTGGCTGATTTTGTCTCTGGAAATGAATCCCTCCGGGCGGTGGTACGCTGGAGTTTGCTGCCAATTGTGGGCCTGAGCTGGGTTGCCATAGAGTTTGGCCCGGCTCCAACAATAGCTCTCATGCTCCTGCTTCTGATCTTGGTAGGCTGTGCCACCCCATATGTTTTAAGGAAAATAAGGCTAACAGCACCAAAGGCTTAAACGGGTATCAAGCTCTGAACCGAGAGAGGTAAACCTCTACTTATTCTTTACCATCTACTGGTCAAAGTCCTCTCTGGCTTTGGATCTATCCATTTGCCCCAGAGGTTTCTTTACATATTCAGGTTGTTGAACTTGGTTAGCTATTGATAGAATTGTAGTCGCTATTTAAAAAAATCCCGCAAATTTATCATTAATAAAAGTTCACTGAGGTGGAAATATGAAAGAAGCCATTACCTACGATGATGTTCTTCTGGTTCCGTCTTACAATCATTGGGAATCCCGCAAGATTGTTGACATTTCTGTAACAGACAGAACTGAAAAACTCTCTTTGGAACTGCCCTTGATGACCGCCAATATGGATACCATTACCGAAGCAGAAATGGCCAATTTCATTGGTGAAAAAGGTGGAATAGGCGTATTGCATCGGTTTACCTCCATTGATGAAAACGTTGACATGTTCAAAGCCTGTAAATATAAACCTTTCGTCTCGATCGGCTGTTCCCCGCAAGACTTGGAGAGGGCAGCAGCTTTAAAGGATGCGGGGGCGAATATGTTTTGTGTCGATGTAGCGCACGCGCACGCAAAGTACGTAGGACGGACTTTAAAAGACACCCGCGATATACTGGGAAAAGAAGCATGCATAATGGCTGGAAATGTCGCAACTTATGCGGGTGCCGATTACTTGGCCTCATGTGGCGCGGATATCGTAAAGGTGGGAATCGGAGGTGGGTCGGTTTGCACAACCAGCATAAAAACCGGTTTCGGCGTGCCCAATCTGACCGCTATCAGAGAATGTTCCAGAGTCAATCGCTCTATTGTTGCTGACGGCGGCATTCGGACATCTGGCGATATTGTAAAAGCCATAGCCTTCGGAGCGGATTTCGTCATGGTGGGGAGTCTACTGGCCGGCACCACTCCCACACCAGGACCCGTTGTGACCAAAACCGGTAAAGATGGCAAAGAGGTCAAGGTGAAAGTGTTTCGGGGCATGGCCAGCAGCGAAGTGCAGGATGATTATCACGGGGGTATGGCCGAATGGCGAACGGCTGAAGGCCTTACCGTAGAAGTGCCCTTCAGAGACACTGAAGAGTTGATTATCGCCGACATCGTTGGGGGGTTGAGATCAGGGATGACGTATGCCGGTGCTTCCACAATTAAGGAATTACAGCGCAAGCTTGATTACGTCAGAGTCACGCCAGCAGGAAGAATTGAAAGTATGCCTCACCGGACGCTCTAGTGGAAAAGCCACGCCCAAAGGACGTGGCTTTGGATTACCATAACGCTTAAACTTGATTCCGTGTCAAGCCGCCGAATTCAGCCCCCCTCACACATCCACTGTTTCAGTTTTACTTCTATGGGAAAACAGCTCGATAATTCCTGGAATTCAGCTAACTTTCCCGCTAACCGGCAGTGTTATAGTAAACACAGTTCCCTTGCCCACCGTACTTTCTGCGCTGATAGTTCCTTTGTGTCGGTCAATAATAGCGTAAACCACTGAAAGGCCAAGACCGAGACCTTTACCCTCCTTTTTCGTGCTGAAAAAAGGATCAAACACCTTAGAGAGATCTTCTCTGGCAATGCCACGACCCGTATCAGAAACTTTTATTTCAACCAAACCTTTGTCCCGAAAAAAAGAACTTTCCAAGGTGAGACTTCCACCATCCGGCATAGCATCAGCGGCATTGAAAATGAGATTGAGAAGGCATTGCTGTAGTTGATTAAAATCACCTAATATCTCTGGAATATAAGGATACAGATTCGTTTTGATTTGAATATTCTGAAGGGTTAGCTTGTACTTGCTCAGCAGTATGCTCTTTTCCACGAGATCATTTGTCTTTACTTCGCTGAATTCCAGCTTGGGTTTTCTTGAAAACGCCAGCAAATTAGAGACAATGTCAGAACACCGGCTGACTTCACTCCCCACGAGATCAAGATACCTCTGGAATTTGTGTATTTGTTCTGTTGATAGAGAATCTCGGCCTAAAATTTTGATCATCAGCCGAACATAGTTAAGAATACCGGTGAGGGGATTATTAAGTTCATGAACAACACTGGCAGCCAGTTTTCCTAAAGAGATCATCTTGTCCTGGTGAAGATAATTTGCCTGATCCAGAAACTGTTGTTTTAGCCTTTTGACTTTTCGCAGATCACGAAAAAATGCTACTAGACCAATTTCTTCACTGCCCTGTAAAAGGACCTGTGCTGAAAGCCGCACCGGAATCTTTTCCCCTTTTTTGGAGATTAGGGTAGATTCGGAAAGAAACAGTTTATCCTCTCCACCCAATTCTTCGCTATACAACTGATTCTGGAACTTTTCCCACTCATGAGATGAAAATAGTTGATAAAAGAACATCTTTCTGCACACCATATCTTTAGAATAACCGAGCATTTGTTCCATACTGTTGTTGAAGATGATGATCTTCCTGTCGTAATCACACCCAATAATGCCGTCAATTGAGCTTTCGATGAGTCTTTCTTGAAAATTAAAAATCTTAGCCAGTTCCTCCGATGTGTCCATCCACCTTTCTTCTAAGAAGTCGGTATAATCCTGCAGCTTTCTCTGGATGTTGTAGCGCTTCTTCGCTCGCTCCAATGCCGCCATAAGCGTATCATCGTTTATGGGTTTAGTAATAAAGTCAGCAGCATCAAGTCGAAAAGACTTTAATGCACTTTCGATTTCATTATAAGCGCTGGTCACAATCACCTCAGTAAATGGATATGCCTTCTTTATGGACTTCAAAACCTCAATACCGTCAATACCTGGCAGGTCAATCTCAGTGATAATAATCTGAAAAGATCCTTCACAACATAACTCGATACCGCTTTCTCCATTCGCAACAGTCAGTACACGATAACCAGCGTCTTCCAAAAAGCTGGACAAGGCCTGTCGAGCTTCATCATCTTCATCTATCAATAGCAACTTCCAATCTTCCATTCGTATCATATTAAAATCCTTATTCTTATTATTGTGTAACTCTTTATGGCAACCCTTTAATTTTTGATCAAAAAACTACAGTAAAAATCCGGCCCCAGAGGACCTGCTTACGTTAGAACTTCGGCGAGACAAGTCGGCGCGGCAGGCCCTGGCTTTGCTTTCACCCCGTAGGAAAGTAGTGTCATCCATATGGAACAATGGAATGTCGAAGATCCCGCTGTGCGCGGAGGGGGACTTGGCTTTCACCCTTATTTCCGCAGGTGGTCAATGTTGCGACTGGTCAACTCAAGCCGGACTTAGGGTTGAAGAACAGGGCTGTCGCTCTTGGTGCTTTCCTGTTTCATTTTTTCTAATGTCTCAATACTTTTTCTGTACAACTGTTCTAAAGACAAGATGATTTCTCTTGCCTTGGCTATTTTCTCTCGGACCGCCGTATCTTGTATGCCAGAATATGCTACCTGGATGGGCATCATGCTCGACTTTGTACTTGCTATGGATTGTTCAAATTCCAATATCCTATTACCTACAAAATCTAACTTAAAATCCTCCTTTATTGCTAGCACTGCTCCCAATAAATTACCTTCAAAGTACGCGACAGTTGCAACATACTTTAGCTCGCTGATCACATCCAACATAAATCTCTCTTGTTGAGTAATGTTATTTACCTCCTGTTGTACTCTCCTTATCAAGTCGTCTTTGATGTCGAATAACTGCATCGCTTTTTCACCTAACTGCAGCGACAGCAGTATCACAGCAGCACTCTTTGTTTCCAATCTCTGCGCCGTTTTCTTGGAATAGGTTAATGATGGATGAGTGCTTAGGATTACAACCAGGCCCGCGACTGTCAGTAGCATCTTTTGCATCTTGGTCCAGCCTTTCATATTTCCAGAATCCTTTCCCT
The DNA here is from genome assembly GCA_050124835.1 of Syntrophobacterales bacterium. Lineage (GTDB taxonomy): Bacteria > Desulfobacterota > Syntrophobacteria > BM002 > BM002 > BM002. The sequence continues at coordinate 68,351 of JASFEM010000003.1, forward strand.
GATATCCCTGTCAGTAACCTTTTTCTATCTCACTGGTCTGCTGGGACAGCACCAAGTAAAGAATCCAGGCCCAAAGGACCCGGCTTCGCCCAGCTACGCCGCGGCAGGCCCTGGCTTTGAGCTGCACCCCAAAAGGAATGGCTAAAGGCGCAGGGCACAGGGCATAAGGCAAAAACAATAAAAGAAAGCTTATCCTCTCCTTATACCTTGCGCCTTGCACCTTGCGCCTTGTGCCACTTGGGTCGGCAAAGCCATTGAAACCTGACCTGGCCCACAGGACCAGGTTTTCTTTGCCCAAATAAACGCACTTCTAGCAGGTTACAGAAATTAGGTGAAAGGTGGCAAGAAAAAAAGATAAAGCTGACAGGCCTATAAACGAACAAGTTGGTGAGATCGTTAGATTTATGCCGATTCTGTCTCCAAAGTATCCAGAAACTCGCAGGCCACTTTTCCTACGTCGTATTGATTCAACTCTTGGGCGATAAGTTTTTGGTCTTCATCAGAAATTTTTACAAAGCGAACCCCCATCCCGCGAGGGGTTATTTCGTCATCATAGCCATAGATATTCGACCAGATTACCTCTGCTTTCACATTCAACGGCTTTTCTGGAGCATTGATAACCATATCGAATACTTCGTGTAGTTTCAACGGCTTCCGACAACGAATAAAAGCTCCAGCAGGACTGATATCTTTTGTTTCTCCGTGCATGAGCCCACCGCTAATCTGTGCGGATACAGGCCATTTGAGTTCGGCTCTGGGGCATATGCGCGCCTGTTTCCTGATCATCCTGGCCTCCCCCCATAAGAGTGGTCCAACCCAATATTTCTGCGATCTGGGCCACCTGTATTCAGTTAAATGCAGGATTTATGCCGCAATCCTCTTGCTAGACATTCAGATGGGGGAAGATGTACTAAATTGAATGCGAGAAAAAGGGAAAATATTCCGTTTTGCCAAGATGTATTTCAGGCTTCGTAGATAGGAAAGTGGTTGGGTTTAGAGAATAAAACCTCCCGCTAATGTGGTCGGTGCTCAGGTGTGCTCTAAAACCGCCTCGCCAAGAACATGCTGGTCATGCTCTGGAACGTATGTAAATCTTACACCCATTGCATAGAAGGCATATTTGTCATCAAGAAGAATGTCTGACCAAATCATCTCGCCAGTAGCTAACAGCATTTGGCGTCCAGCAGGTTTGAAAACCAGGCGGAAGTTATCGTCGAGGTCGGGCACTTCAGGACAACGAATAAGTGTACCAGCAAGGCTGATATTTTGGGTTCTTCCATCCACCGGGCCGTTATGAGTTATCACAGTTACAGGCCATGTGATTTCAGCTCGTGGATGTTGCCGTTTTTCGTTAGCCATCATAATGGCCCATTTTGGCTGGTTTAATTGTTGCGCGGGTAGCTATTATTGAAGCACTGTGCAGGCTGAACAGACTTTTCCAACGGACAGGGTGCTATATTATCAGAAACAGCTGATTCTTGGAAGCTGAAAGAAGACAAGCCCGTCAACCTGGCCCAGGAGTTTGTACCTCTGGCAAAATTTCAATATTAAAACAAGACATGAACGCTTTACGAAAACGACAAGCATCGCCTCGCTGCGGTGAGTGGACAGTTCGAAGACTCGATATCAAGTCCAATAAGCTCACCTAAAAAAAGAAGAAACTTTCCACTCACTGCGTGCGTCATTACCACAGCTAATAAAAACAATATTGCATTTGTGGCTGCCGCCTTGGAAACTGTTGATTCCATAGCCAAACTCCTACGATTTTTAAGCGCTACAGATGAAAAAACTGTGCCATTAGGACAAATTAAGGTAGTATCTAATCGTTTTCAATTGCTTATCTCGCTTGCAACTTTGTGGTTTTCCCTGTCCATATTGGTGAGAAAAGTCATCTGGTGTCACAATACTGCCAATTTTCGGGAAGAATTTCTCGAATAGACAGCATGTCAAGCTGGAAACATGAGTTTGGATAGGTGACTCCGTCTATTATCTTGTAATCAAATAATGTAATCTGGGAAAGAAAAGATTGCCCCTGGCAAAGGGGGAAAGGTAACCGGGAAGAAAGGAGAAAAACATGCTCATGAAGCAGCACAGCCTGATTTTGGTGGTGATCTTGCTGGTTGTTCTAGCGTTCGCCTGCACCACTCCGATGCCCCAAACCCCCAGGGAGCCATCGCCACAGGAAGTGGAATGTGTGTCTCAATGTCAGACTGAACATACCGCCTGCAAATTTGGCTGCCGAGAGTTGACGGAAAGTGAACTAACCCTCTGCATGCAAGAATGCGACAGAAAATTGTATGTATGCCACCAGCTGTGCTTTGAGCCGAAAGAACCCAATACGGCCTCCAGTGGCGAATCCGAGACGAAGTAAAGAATATTTCAGAATGCAATCTTAGATTGACGCAATTCGCAATCTGAAATCTCCAATCCATTGACCTCTGACCTGGCTCCTTGAGCCATAAGCCGGAAACTCAAAAAACCAGATTTCCTAGATTCGGATCAACCACGTTGCAAGAAATGAGGTGATCGAAAATGGCCAAAGGAATAGAGACGCAATTGGAAGACCTTTTGGAGAAGTTCCAAGAGAACCGTAAAGAAGCGCTATGGCTGTTGGAACTCATCCGCAAAAGAAAAGAGGAGTTTCCCGAAGAAAGTGATGACAGGAAATACTACGAATCCATTATTCAAAGTCTGGAGGGTGTTCTTAGTGAAGATTGAAGCTCTCTGTCCCGCTTTGGCGAGGTAAAAGCAAGATATGAAATGTAAGGTAAGCATCCTATCTTAAGCATTAGGTCTCATTGCTGCCTCTTGATCCAATACTACAACAAAGTAAAGTATCCCATGTCCAGTCCTAATCCCGTTACTGTTGTCGTGATCTCTGCGCTGCTTTTTTTAGCCCTGGGGTGTGCCGCTCCATGGTCACACAGGTCCGAGAAAGAGAAATGCACAACTCGGTGCCGGATTAAGCTCCAAAACTGCATTGGACGTTGTTATGACTGGTACTGGGCTGATGACTCCAGCGCCATGCAATGTGTGGAAAAATGCAACAAGACATCCGCCGACTGCAAAGAGTCATGTTTGGAACAGGAAAAATAGGAGGCTAATTCAAGTACAAAGAAAAAAGTGAAGGAAGAAAATGGCAAGACGACTCTTGTAAAGTCCAAAATTGGGTCAGCATGTAATAGAGAATAGATGGACCTGGCTTTGATTGAGAAGGAGTCAGGAGAAACCATAGGAATGGTGGAAGATTGGAATAATGGAATGATGGGGTTAAGACCAAAAAACCTCTCGATTATAATTGGTTCCGTGGCGTTGCATCTTTGCCTTTAAACCCATTGTTCCAACATTCCAACCGTTCTTAAACTGAAAAAGCAATTGAAACTGGACCTGGCCCACAGGACCAAGTTCTCTATAACTCAATAAATGTGTGGTCTTGGGTACCCTAGGGTGACTGTTATTATACCGGAGGACGGTCAACTGATAGAAGCACGACACTCCCCATTGGTCGCTCTGCTGTCACTTGGCTCCAGCCACTTTGGAAACTTGCGCATCCCTAGGGATTTAGCAAACTGATATCGAACACATTCCATGTATGCGCCATGACAGTATTTTCTAAGTAATTCAAATTCTGCAGATTTGGGGTTTATTTCTCTTCTGTAAAACCAGCACCCCACACAGATGTCACATCGAGGCATTTCCTCATCTCGCCCCTTACTTTAAATTTGCCGCATCGATCTGAGAAGTCTGCAAGAGGCGTGCCCAATCTACAAGAACGGGAGGTCGTTGACTAGGTTGAACATCTCACGAGCAAAAAAACTCATTCAACCCGCTCACAGACGTCCCGTTATTTCGAGGCGGCTTTGATTCTTATTACTCTTGCTCGCTGTAGCTGTGCATCTGGTACATATAAGTCATATTGTTAATAAAATCTCTTGTTGCCCTCTTTTCAGCGACTCTTATGATTGTTTCACCACTATAATCAAGGAAAAAAATTGAGGGGACATATTTCACCTGATAGTCATTGATTAGTTTTCTGTCCACCTTGTCCACATCGATGTATATGTTGACCAGCTGCTCGGATGCCTCAGCCACCTCATCATCCGAAAATACTTCTCGAATCATTGTCTTACATGCGCCACACCATTCAGCCGAAAAGATAAGCATGACGGGTTTGCCGGTTTCGTAAGCCTGATCAAGTCCTCTATTGTAATCTTTGACGAACGATATCTTACCAATCGTCGCTTCCCTGGTTGCAGTGTAACCAATAAACAATCCCGAGCCTATGAAACCCACGATAATTGTAACTATGCTTAGAGTAACTACCCACTGATTTACGCCTCCGACGCTAGCTAAAGCTGCGGTTAACTCGGAAGATGGTCTTGATCTTTTTAGCTGACTGATCTTATTGTTGGCATGTTTAAAATAGATGTAATTTCCTGTCATAGCGAAAGCTAAAGTAGAAATTAAGCTGGTGAAGGGTATCGCTGATAGAACAAATGCAACCACGGCCCAACCATAGAGTTTTCTATACAACATCCAACAGGGGCCGAAAAAGAAGGTAGACCAGTTCCAGGTAATTGCGAAAGTATTCGCACCTCCCATGTTGAACTTTTTAAATTTCTGAATGTAGACATTCGCATTGTTTCCAACAAAAGCAGTGAGGTCATCTTCAACTCCCCGCGACTCTTCCTGTATTTCTGGCGTTTGAGCTCTCTGAGAAAATTTCTTTATGACCACGCCACAGCGAATGCATTCCTCGGTTTCTTCCTGCTCAAACTGGCACTTGGGACAGATAATGACGTCAGGCTGACTTGGTTTGGCAACATCCTTTTCTAGCTCCAGTGATGGCTCTAAATCAGTCTGGGGCTCGAGTGCTTCTGCTTTGCAAATCGCCCCAGCTCTCTCGAACGCTTCCACATATTTCACCGCCGTCTGATAATCCACATCCTTCTTTATCGCCAGCCGCTTGCCCGAAAAGAACCGTTCAATCTGATCTTCACTGGTCCTGAAGAGACTAGCCAGATTCCTCTTTACCTCTTGAACCTGAAGTCCTTCGGCGATTTTTCCCTCAAAAACCACCCTGTAACGCCGCCCCGGCATAATCGCCTCCCATGCCACGAGAGTATAGGTGTTTATTGGAAAGGCTCGATGGTCATGTTCATCTCCGCCGAACTTGTCTATGAAGATGCTCCGGCCATCTGCAAGCGAGCCCGCACCGCCAGCAACACAAGATACCGATTGCCCGCGGCAAGAGCCAGGATGGATTGGTTCAACCACCGGCCGATTTATTTGCCGGTGAAATCATGCAAAATTCATCCCAGAAGCGGGATCACTTTAGGTTTTCTGTAATTGGAGGGGGGTTGAACATGAGAAAGGGACATTGGTGACCGGGTTGAGTACAACAGAGCAATCCAACCCGGTCACAAACGTCCCCTTATGTCTCTGATCCCAGGGATTCGGCTTCGGCCGCATCCCTGATCTCGTCCGCAAATTCTTCCAGGCATTTTGCGAATGTCAGAGCGTCCAGCTGCTCCAAGTTGAGAGTTTTCTTTATCCTGTAGTGCACCTCACCATGGACCAGGAAAGGAGTCGGACGCTTTGACATGACAGCCTCCAGCTCGAACTCGAGTGGACCTTCCGACTCTTTAGGTCCTGGCGAGCGCCAAACTGGGTCTCCTTTAAGTTTGAGGACATACATGATATCACCTCATAAAAAGGATAGGGACGGCGCAGAACAGGATGAATGACCCACCCCGGTCAACGACGCCCCCATATTTCTTAGAACATCACCAACCAAGAATAACTTCGGCGATTGCATCAGCGCAATATTCAGCAAAAGCATCGGAGTCCTTAACAAGGATATCTCCACCATTCTTGACCTCGATCCCAGCCAAGCGGTTTTCCTCCAGGTCATAAATGGTGACATCGAGGGTGTCATAATAACCCCAGCGACATTCAGCATCCATACGCATGAAACCCGAAGCGGCAGCCATGTCCGAAACCAAAGTCATTTGATACTTGTTCTTAAGATAGTATGATAGTCTGTCTCGCAATTGCAGGTCACATTTTAAAAGGACGGATTCTTTCGACTTATCAATTTCTTGCTGGTCAGAACTGAGTGCTTTTTCAAAAACATCATATTCAGATGTCAGACGAATGTGCCAGGTCTTAATGCTCGCTATTTTTTCAGAATTATCCCTTGATATCTTGTAGCTTGCGCAACCAACCACCAGGAACACGGGTAAAAATAGACTGAGAATAATGTCACAGTGACTTTTCATTGAAATGTTCTTTCACGGAGTTTTAGTTTTTCATAAAGTATATTAGGATTGAGCAAGACGCAACAGAGAAGCATCCTTGCCGACCAATTTCTACTGCCTCCAGCCCACATACAGCCAGGAAGAAAGAGAGGTGTAAGATGGCGAAGAACCCCAGAAGTGGTAAACAGAAGCGCAAGGAAAAGAGAAAAGATAGAGAGAAATACTGGGAAGAGGTAATAAAGGAACAGGCGAAAAAAGAAAAAGCGAGAGCGGCAAAGGCAAACAAGGAAAAGGCAAAAAAGGCAAAAGAGGAGGAGGCAAAAAAAGAAGAGGCGGAAAAAGAAGAGGCGGAAGAGTGATAAACCAAGCTCAGCCCTTGAGCAGTTGTTGAGTACATTTAAGAACTGTTTTCCACTATTTGACGATTGGCGGAGCGACTTTGATATGAGCGGGCTTCTTACTCTTCTCTTCAGAAATGGCCTCTGTGACCCACGGTAGCAGGCTCCCCTTCGTATCATAGAAATCAAAGAACTTAGCAAGGGTTTTCTTGGCCAGGTTCAGGGCCGGCTCAAAATCAAGTTCCCGTGCAATCCGAAGATACTCCTGTGGCGTAATGAAAGGGTCTTCTATGCTGTGACCATACTGGTCACACCCCATGTGAACACACTTTGCATGGAGCGGATGTCCTTCCTCATACAGTGTTCCAGTCTGGGTTATATATTCCCGGTGTACTTTGCAGTTTTTGCATCCCTCAATCTGGATGAAATGGGGTATTTTTTTCTGCTGTCTGGCCATCTGCCCTCCCAAGAGCTACGTCATTCAATTGCCTTACTTGACAATAGCATTATTCATACCAAAAAAGAGAGGAATAGGAGGACCCGCCTTCAACGAGGCTTCCGCCTTCGTTAGAACTTCGGCGTGACAAGACGGCGCGGCAGGCCTTGGCTTTGATTGAGAAGGAGTCAGGAGCCAGAATTCAGGAGCCAGGAGAAACCACAGGAATATTGGAAGATTGGAATAATGGGGTTAAGACCATTTAAGATTTTATTCTATTCCGGGATTATTTCAGTTTGGTCACAAAGGAGTTACATTTTCGCGTTGGACCTTCAGCAGAGCCGCTGATTCGGCAACATTATTTCATTTGTAGTTTTTCCAGGTCGTCGCCGGGTGATCAAGATTGGTTTTGAGTTACAGGCCGTTGACTCCTGCTGGGACTGCCAATTCCCGCCTGCAAACTAATATTTAAAAGTTTTCCATCGCTTCATACACACCCATAAGCCTGTCGCGAAGTAAAAAACAGAGCCTTTCCAGAACATAAAACCCAAGCTTGTTGTTATCAAGCATTATCTTTCTTAAATCCGGACCCTTTATGACCAAAACTTTGGTTGCCTTTCGGCAAAACGCCGAGGACAAGAGGGTATGCTTTTCATTTAGAAGTGTGGACCAGCAGCCAAAAACCCTCCCTTTACTGAGTACTCCTATGACGACACTACCCTTGCGTGTGCCCAGGTCCACAGATCTTTCCAAGAAGACATGGCCCTCAATCACAATATAGATGCTATCTCCCAGATCGCCCTGCCGGAAAATATGATCTCCCGCTCCGTATGTTTTCATCTGACACAGATTTGTGATTTCCTGAATGTTATCTTTCTGGAACCCCTTGAAAAATTCACAGCCTTTAAGGAAATGCTTAATCTCTGAACGATCCATGAGCGATCCCTTCGCTTCCTCCAGGATGTATGCTGAGCATACAAGACCGGACAATTAATAGCTTCCTTGGATTAGTTCTAGATTTGGTTACCTTTAAAGAAATTATAAGAGTATCTTAAACTGTTACCTACACCGACACAAACTAAAATCCATAGAAGACATAATATCCGTTAGCCCTGATGGTTAGATATCTACCATTCACGCCAGTAATTTGGAAGTAGGTATCGATGAATTATCCCCACGTCTGAAAAATGAGCCTACCCTTTTAAACTTGCTTTGCCCCAATCACGAAACTTTTCAGGACAACAACGATAGTCCTGTATGGGACTCTAACAAACCTCTGAAAAAGACCAACGAGTTGTTATTGGGAGGCGACTACAGGCGTGACTTTGGAGGCAAATAGTGATGTATTAATGTGTTACCGAAGCTTCCACTTTGTAGGAGCGAGGCTGGTTAACCTTGAGGAAGATTTTTAACCTAAAGCTTCAAAGATCCTTTTGCTGCTCATTGGCAAAAATATCTGTCTTGAGCTGACCGTGCAGAAAGATTTCCTCCGACGTGTTAAACACATCGGCACTTCAATATATGGACCAACCGGGATGCCCCTGCACCGTGACTGTGGTGGTAGAGTTTACTTTCAATGTTAGAGCGTTTCTGCCACTCACAAAGTCATGTGCGCCAGGTGCAACCCAAACCGACATCCCGGAGGTCCAGTTCCAGCTACGTGCTCCTAGCCCCCACCATAGTTTCCCCAGCAGCTGTTACCCTGATTGGGTCATAGCAATATTGTCGCAGAGGTGCACCGTCCATTAAACCGGCTGCTAGGGTTCTGGTCAAAATGATGCGGTTCGCTCACAATACAAGAAAACTTCAAAACGGAAGGCCGGTGCCCCCAGAGCTCGAATCTCGGATGTTAGGTGTGAATAAAGCTCTAGGTTATATAAAAGAAAGATAGAGTAGGAACATTCGGCGTGTCAAGGAAAAAATATGTTGCTTCTCCCCATATCACAGATCAGGCCTTTACCACATTGGCCTGGTCGTTGCGGTAAACGCCTCTGGTGTCTACAATTAAAGGCGCATGGTTTCCGATGAAATCGTAGGGAAAGGCGTCGTGATCCGTCACCAGCAGTACGCAGTCAACTCCTTCCAGTACTTCCTGGGTGAGTTCCACGGATTCCAGTTCAAAATGGTGCCTACGCATCGGTGGAAATACTGGCACGTGGGGATCACTATAGATGACCTCAGCGCCCTTGCTCTGAAGGATTTCCATGAGTTCCATGGCCGGCGACTCACGAGGATCGTCCACGTTTTTCTTGTAGGCCAAGCCCAAAACCAGAACTCTGGCTCCCTTGAGCGACTTCCCCCTTTCATTCAAGGCGTCGATTACCTTGCCCACCACCCACTGGGGCATGGCGGTATTCACCTCACCGGCCAGCTCGATAAAACGGGTGTTGATCCCGTATTCGCGGGCCTTCCAGGTCAG
>JASFEM010000004.1:0-76390 GCA_050124835.1 Syntrophobacterales bacterium
GTAGCTTTAATCTGCGCAAAAAAAGCTCTCCATCCGGTTATGGAGAGCCCTTTGACACACTACGCATGCTTTGTTACGATAAAGGCACTTGAGTGTGCCGCAAGGCCCTCAGGTTTTCCGAGCCAAGCACGCTGACCCGCCAAAGTCCCGTGCTTGGCTCTCTTTATTCTTTTATCCTTAGATTAGCGTCCGCATCCAGACTATATTTCCCCCTTACGAAACCTTCTTTGATTTTTCTTATGACCTTTTCTCTTCAAATTAGTCCTCCTCAAGAGAGACCTTGTCGGCAATAAGAACGCTGCGACTGATATCCTCCCAGACGCCTTTAACCTCGAGGTTGATGTTTTCTTCAATAATCAGGTCCGGGGGTTCAAATATGGTCCCATTCGTTCGCACATCCTGTGCACCAACAGTGAACTCGGTAGGCGAACTAATGGCAGTAACCTCGCCCTCAACTTCGACCTGATCCGGTTCCCAGAACTCGATTTCCCAGGCAAAAAGGATACCGCCTATCAGCCTGCCCTCGGCCTCGAGCTTTTTGCCCGGTGCAATATCGAGCGGTGTCCCGTCCACAAATACGGTGTTTATGTCCGTGTGCACCACCTGATTCCCAACGGTGAACTCATTAGGCGCTAAGGCTTCAGTGACGAAACCCGTCACTTCGATCTCACCCGCATCCTCGACCTCCAGCTCGTCCCCAAGCTCGATTACGTCTGCGCGCAAGTCACCGGCTGCAAGTGTACCCTCTACTTCGACAAACAGACCTTCGACCGGTTCACCTCCCGGCAAACCGCTGGTATCAGCCGCCGAATAGTCCACCGTGAGGTCATTGATCTTGAAGGTTTCAGAACCAGTATCCAGATTCTCCACAAAACCTGTGACCTCGAATACAAGGCCATCGGTCTTTTCAAGGAAGGTAGCCCAGATGACTCCCATGTCATCTACAAAGCCACTAACTTCAACCACATCGTCCTCGGCTATAGCGTTAAAATCAGTTCCCTTAAACTCCGTGATAAAGTTGACAATCACTGTCTGATTGAGAATCTCAAATTGTTTGCTAGTGCCATTGTCAACAATGTTTTTTACGGGTCCTTCCACATTGTCGTTGTAAACAACTCGATTTGCCACCGCGCTTTTACCGTCAGTACCATAGACCGTTACAACCATTCCCAAATGGAGGTCAACGACCCCTGCTTCTTCTCCTTCCACGATGATGGTGGCGTTCGTGGTGTCGAACTCAGTGCCGTTGACAACAATGCTGCCGAACCCTGTGATCGACCCCTGGCTGGTCACCCCGCTGCCACCGATACCGCCGCCACTGCTCCCGCAGGAAATCAGCAGCAGAGCTAACAATATTGCCAGTAAAAAGCGCCTTAGAGGGAAAGCCTTCATCTCAACTCTCCTCTTCCGTGTACGGCTCTTCGAAATAATAGATGCCAAGTCCGGCGCGGTTACGTCCGGTACCTTTGACTGTGGGAGTCACATCTCGATCGCGCTGCGCCAACCATCGATCCAACTTTTCCAACAGGGCCTGTGCCCTTTGAACGGATAGCTTACGAAACTCTGGCAAGAACTCACTGGGCAGGTTGTCGTACTCCACCTTACGCTGGAAGAGTGGACCGATGGGATCAGGTTTCAAATTGTGGTCTATGGTCTTGATGAGGTGCCCTACATCCGTTCCCAGGATGTGGAGTTTGTCAGCGTCACTGCTCTCGGGGATATAGGCCCGAACGAGTAAAGAAACTCTGCCATCTTCCAATCGCTCCACCGCACCAATGCGCACCAGTTCATCGAGGATCGCGCGGGCAGGCACATCACCGCTGAAACGCTTTACCAGTTCGCTGAATGTCGCACCAGGGCCTTCCATAGGAAGTGGAGCGGGCTTACCCTCGGCATCGACGAATTTGTTCTCCCGCCGCCAGGCCGCAATTATACGGGCGGCACGGTTGTATCTTTCAATGCTGGCGCTGTCGTCCGGTCTTGGGAGTTCTCGCACCCTCTTGACCTCCTTGCGCGACAGCCCGGTAATCACTGAAACCCGCGAGGTCGTCTGTTTTCGACCCTTAATACCGAACTCTTTGGTAGCAACATCCACGTATACCCATTTGGCAAAGTCTGCGAACGTGCGATAGGACACACCATTTTTGAGAAGTATCCGCACCAGTGGCCGGAACAACCTGAGTACTGCCGCGGACAAAGGTTTTAAGTGTTCATCACTCATGAGACGCCGTTGCATTCAGATGGGGAAAGCCAGATTGAAACTTATATTTGGGAATATATTCCCAAATTTTACTTTTGTCAAGCACAAAATGAACATGTGATGTGGGATGTCGCTATTCTCTGGCTGGCTTCGGAACCGAGGCGTTTTCGAGAACGGGTGCTTGGTTTGTTAAAACTCGGTGAGCCCTAAATCTGAATGAGGTGGTGTGGTGGGCTATGCTCGCCATACGTGCAAATGTTGGATGGCATGTCCTGTCTTATGAGCTGGCAAGAATTGATAGTGGAAGTCTAACCGGTTCATGAAACCAGCGTCATCAGCAAATCTTGATAAAGCTCGGCAGCTTTTTTTACCTGCTGGAAAGAGACCGACTCTTCTGGGGCATGGGCCTGCTCCAGTTGGCCAGGTCCGAGTAGAATCGGCTTCACTCCGGAAGCCCATAGCAGGTTGGCATCAGAATGGCTGGGGAATGGTTGAACCTCCCATGGGAGAGAATGTCGGGAGTAGACGGCTTGCAGAGCCTCCACTACAGATCCTTTTTCTGGAAGTTCATAGCCTGCTTCTATTGTGGCAAGACGAATCGTGGCGTTTACCAGGGGATTTTCCTTCCGGGTTTGTTCTACAATTTCCTCCAGTTCAAACGAGATATCGCCGATGGGGGCATTTGGGGGCAGATGAACATCTAGCCAGGCCTCACACCAGTCGGGCACCGCAAAGCCTGACTGAGTGCTGAGCAGATTCCGAATGTTGTAGACTCCCTCGGGACGATGGTTAACCATGTAGTGGGAAATGTGCAAAAGCAGTTTAAGCATACTCTCTATCGGATTAAGATCCCTATTGGCAAGGGAGGCATGCATCCTCTTACCCTGGGCAATAAGTTGTATTTCAATATAGCCATAGCAGCTCAAATTTGGCCGGAGATCAGTGGGCTCGGCAATAATCGCCCAGGGAAAGTGATACTCCTCGACCAAGCGCTCGGCACCGTCTCCCTCCTCCTCCTCCCCCACCACAAGGGCTAAAGCCACTGGGAACTGCTGGACTCCAGCTTCCCAGACGCTCAGATAGGCCTCCACCATGGCGGCACATCCGGACTTCATGTCAGCCGCGCCCAGACCGATGATCTTGTCTTCTTGTTGCTCGTAGCCATAGTTGTCGAGATCATAAGCCGCCACCGTATCCACATGGCCGATGAGAGCGATCTTGATATCTGATTCCGGTGGCATGACCACAAGATTATAGCGGCTGTCATCAACGTCCTGGCGAATTACGGGAAGACCTCTTTTTTTCAGGTAGCGGTGGAGATAGGTGAGAACTTCCTCTTCTTTGCCTGTAGGACTGTAGATGTCGAGCAGCCCGCGAATTAGTCGGCGTAGACGCTTGGGGTTTATTGTGGAGTTCAGCTCAGCCATTGTTCCTACTGGGTCGGCGTGTCTGGGTCCGTTCGTTACTTTTCTTTTCCCTCACCTGCCTTTTTTGGCCTGTCAAGTTAAGCGTCAAGTAGATGTGTTGTTGTGGTTGGCCGAAGCCCATCTTCCGGAAAAAGTGAAGGGCCGCCAGGTTGTCTGCCTCAGTGTCTGTCAGTAGCATCCGGACGCCGCTATCCAACATGAGTTCCTGAAAATGTTTGAACAGCTTCAGCGCAACACCTTGCCTTTGGAATTCGGGTTCTATGCCCAACCAGACGAGATGACCGTACTTCCAGGCGGAGTGGCTTTTCTCTATTGTGGTGCCAAGAAGGAAGCCCACTATCTGTTCATCAGACTCTGCCACTATGCAGAATTCAGGATCACTCTGGAATAAACTGACAACCTCGTACTCATCCCAGGTGCGGTAGAGGTTCGGCACCTCGCGGGCCGTAAAAATTTTCTCGCCGAGATGAAACACATCGGCGATATCGTCAATCTCCATCTCCCGAATAACCAAATTGCTTCGTTTCTTTTTATTGGGATCATCTTCATTCATAATGCTTGAGCCCTCATCTGCGGGTCGACCGCAATCCTTTTTGCCTTTTTGGCCCGCCCCGGATTGCGAATGAGAATGGGTTCCACTGAATATTATTATGCCTATTTGGAGTCATCGTCAAGAATTCCAGACGCGTTCCAATTCTTTTCCAATCTCCTGAAAGAAAGCGCCTCCCCCCGGCGGTCAGTGCGTCATCCCGGCGACCGCTTCAGGGTGATTCTGTGATAGCAATTTTTCAATTACTTCTTCGCAGTCCTTTTTTACCATGAACAATACGGGCGGGATGTTCATTCTTACTGCACAAGTTGTGCCCAAAATCATAGTAAAGGTGACGAGTGATCTCTACAGGGTGTCTCTTTCAGTGCCTAGTAGCAACAGCCGGCTTCCGGCAGACAATCTGCGCTATCGCGCGGGTGGGGTTTTCCCTGATGCCTTCGAAATAATGGTGCACCTCCCAATCTCCAAACATCTCATGCAACTCTCCTTGAGTAAGAAGGAAATTCGGATTATGTGGCTTTCCATAGCGGGGCTGCTTAACCGTGAAGGTCTCGTATACCAGCAGCCCACCGTTTCTTAGTCCCTTTCTGATGCAGGGTATTAATGGCCGATGCAAGTAACGAAAGACCAGGATTGCACCGTAATAGTCCTCGGCCAGTGGGTTGACTCCTTCACGTTCCAGGTCCACCTGCCATACCTCAATATTGGCACCGCACTCCGTTGCATGTTTCTTGGCCTGCTCAAGCGCCTGTGGGGATCTGTCGCAACAGATTACTTTAAGCTGCTCCCGGGCGAGAAAAATTCCATTCCGTCCGTCGCCACAGGCGAGATCCAGTACTGGACCGGGCAGGCTCTCCTCTAAAAAGAGCCTCATGTGTTCCAACAGAAGCTGAGCTGGTTTCAGTGTGCTTTGACTGGGAGTCAAGGAAACACCTCTTGCACTTGTCGCCAATAATCTGTTAAGCTCGATTATATAGAAGGAGTCCTACCAAATTTCAAGCTCCCTTGGTATTGAGGCCATCTGGTACACACATTTTTGGTTGGAGGTATACGCTCCCTTACAGATATGGGCTGTATGATGAGCCAATTTAAGTGGTCATTTGGCGATTTTCTAACGGCATTCTCCCTCGAAAGTACACTATTGTTCCGACAACATCTGTTTTTGACATGGCGCTCCAGGATCCGTTCACATAAACGCTAAAAGAAAGGAGAACCATAATGAAGAGTAAGATCGGCGCATTGCTATGTGTTTTCGCGTTGGTGTTTGGCGTGACCGCATGTGAGAAAAAAGAGCCCGAAAAAGCGGAAGCCCCGGCTCCGGCAGCAATAAAAGAGGGTGGCACATTGGTCTTCGGGCGTGGTGGCGACAGTGTGGGACTGGATCCGGCTTATGAAACCGACGGAAATTCTTTCATGATCTGTGACAACATCTATGAGGCCTTGGTGTTTTACCAAGACGAGTCCACAGCACTAGAGCCAGGTTTGGCAGAGTCGTGGGAGATTTCTCCAGATGGTAAAACGTACACATTCCACCTGAGGAAAGGGGTCACTTTTCATGACGGGACTCCATTCAATGCTGACGCTGTAGTTTTCTCTATCGGTCGAATGATGAAAGACAGGAAGCTTAAATTCCACAGTCAGGACAGGGATGTCCCGCCGCAGGAGCGTCCCCCCGAGTACTGGGTCTCCATGGAAATGGATGACACCATCGATGCCATTGAAGCGGTGGATGACCACACCGTTGTCTTCAAGCTTAAACGGGTCGAGGCTCCCTTCCTGGCCAACATGGGCATGGACTTTGCCGATATCATCAGTCCCACTGCCTTCATGAAAAATCCCAAGGAGTTCCTCCGCAATCCTGTAGGGACCGGTCCATTTAAGTTTGTTGAGTGGATTAAAGACGACAGAATCGTCCTGGAGAAAAACGAGAATTACTGGGATAAATCGGCCGGCCCTTACCTGGATAAGGTCATCTTTAGAGCCATTCCGGAGAACTCGGTACGTTTTCTAGAACTTAAGGCAGGGAACATCCACATCTGTCAGTTTCCCAACCCCGCAGATATTCCTCTGGCTGAAAAAGATCCCAATCTCAAGCTGGTATCCCAGCCCGGGATGAACATCGGTTACCTCTCTTTCAACCATACCAAGAAACTCTGGCAGAATATCCATATGCGAAATGCAATAGCCCATGCCATCAACCGCAAGGCCATAGTGGATAACATCTACCAGGGTATGGGACAGGTGGCCAAGAACCCCATCCCACCCACCATGTGGGGCTATAACGACGAGATTGAGGATTTTCCGTACGATCCAGAAAAGGCCAAATTGGAACTAGCCGAGGCCGGCTATCCGGGTGGTCAAGACTTACCGGAGATTACTTTATGGTCCATGCCGGTTCCAAGACCTTATAATCCCGAAGGGTTAAAAGTAGGGGTCGCCATGATCTCAGATCTGGCCAAAGTAGGCATCAGAGCTAGAATCGTTAGTTACGACTGGGGAACCTATTTGAAAAGGCAGAGAGAGCAGCCCAAGGATATGGATCTGTTCCAGTTGGGTTGGACCGGTGACAACGGTGACCCGGACAACTTCCTTGCCGTGCTTTTTGATGGACTTGCCTCACCCGCCATCAGAACTCAGTGGCAGAACAAAGAGTATCACAGGCTCATGCTGATGGGGAAGCAGACCATTGACCAGGCAAAAAGGGCCGAGATCTACAAGCAAGCACTAAAGGTTTTCCATGATGAGGTGGCAGCGATCTGCGTGGCCCACTCCACCGTGATTTGGCCTATGAGAAACAACGTTATGAACTTCAAGCTCCATCCCACGGCTTCCGTGAGGATGAAGAATGTTCGACTTGAGTAGGAAAACGCTCCACTAGCTGCATAGTGAGGGGGAGCGGGGCAATCGCCCACTCCCCCTCACTCATGTGTAAACTTGTCTGTTTCCCTGCGAAAGGTTATATCTTTCAACTCAAGGTCTCAACCTCTTTGTCATAACCTGCTACTTTCTTTAAGCAAGAATTACACTCCATGCTTGCCTACATTATTAGACGAATACTATTGCTCATTCCCACCCTTTTAGGGATATCCATCATCATTTTTCTCATGATGCACATAACCCCCGGTGACCCAGCAGAACTTCTCCTCGGGGAGCGAGCCACCGAAAAGGCCCTGGAAGCACTGAGAGAGCACCTTGGCCTTAACGAACCGCTCCACGTTCAGTACGGCATGTTTTTGAAGAGGTTGGTGAAGGGGGATTTGGGAGAGACCATTTGGACGAGGCAGAAGGTCTGGATAGAGGTAAAACAGCGCTTCCCAGCCACCATAGAGTTGTCAATAGCCGCCATGCTCATCAGTAGTTTTTTGGGCATCATCCTTGGCATCATCTCCGCTACCAAGCAGTATTCCGTTTTCGACTACATAAGTATGCTCGGAGCCCTCGTGGGGGTCAGTATGCCCATATTTTGGCTAGGGCTGGTATTGATGCTGATCTTCTCCCTCCACCTGGGCTGGTTCCCCATGTCTGGAAGGCTCAGTGTGGGTATCGACTTGGATACTATCACCAATTTTTATATCTTGGATGCTTTGCTGACCAAGAACTGGGCAGCATTCAAAGACGTTCTCTGGCACCTCACCTTGCCCGCCATTACCTTGAGCACGATCCCCATGGCCATTGTCGCCCGCATGACTCGCTCAAGCATGCTGGAGGTTTTGCGCCAGGATTACATCAAGACTGCCAAGGCCAAGGGGCTCTCGCCTGGGATTGTTGTAATGAAACATGCCTTGCGTAACGCGCTCATCCCAGTGATCACAGTCATTGGACTGATGTTCGGCATTCTCCTGGCAGGCGCCATCCTTACCGAGACCATCTTTGCCTGGCCTGGAGTAGGGAAATGGCTCTATGACGCCGTACTGCAGAGGGACTATATGGTCATTCAGGGAGGAACGCTCTTCGTAGCCGGCATATTTGTAATTATCAACGTGGTTGTTGATGTCCTGTACGCCGTGATCAACCCGAAGATAAGCGTGCAATAGTAAACATGGTCTCAAGGAAAAAACGGACAAAACATCCCGAAGATCGACACCCCTTCTTCGATCAGCTGGAACAGCTTTGGCGCAACAAGACTGCAGTGGCCGGGATGGTTGCCATAACTTTTTTCGCTTTGACTGGCATTCTGGCGCCGGTCATGAGTCCCCACAACCCCATTGATGCTTCCTTGTATGATCAGATTAAACCGCCAATCTGGTCAGAGGGGGGAAGCCTGAAGAACATTCTCGGCACCGATGACCTGGGCCGGGACATCCTTTCCCGCCTTATTTATGGCGCACGGGTATCGCTGCTCGTTGCCGTCGCCACCGTCGGAATCGGTGTTGTGTTCGGATCTTTCCTTGGTGCAATTGCCGGCTATTACAAGGGTTTTTTGGACAATGTCATCATGCGTTTCATGGACATACTCCTGGCCTTCCCCCACATCCTCTTGGCCATTGTCATCATGGCCTATCTCGGGCCCGGGTTAACAAACGCTATGATTGCAATCGGTATAATCTATATACCTCGCTTTGCCCGTATAGTTCGGGCCTCTGTTCTGGAGGAGTGTGAGAAAGATTACGTTACCGCATCCAGGGCCGTTGGTGCGAGGGACTGGAGAATAATTTTCGTGTCCATTTTCCCTAACTGCCTTGCCCCTCTCATTGTTCAGACTACCCTTGGTTTTGCATCTGCGATTCTAGATGCCGCAGCCCTAGGTTTTCTGGGGCTTGGCGCCCAACCACCCACACCCGAGTGGGGCGCTATGATTGCCATGGGACGGTCCCACATCCTTAGGGCCTGGTGGGTGATGACCTTCCCCGGCATAGCTATCCTGCTTGCGGTTCTGGGATTCAACCTCTTTGGCGATGGTCTCAGGGATGCTTTGGACCCGAGGCTTAGGGATTAAATTGAGTGTAAACTGGCCTGGGGCTTTGCCCCGATTGGAATATTGGAACAATGGAATACTGGAATGATGGATCACAAGGGAAAAACATTAATATGATTCTTTGTAGTTTTGTCACCCAAGATTCCATGATTCCAACATTCCACTATTCCAAACGCAGCGCAATTAGAAGCGTCGTAAAAAAGACTCAAACCTCATTAAATTGTCGTGTTTCAGATACGTTTACGATGAATAAACTATTATTAATAGCGTTCAATTGCGCATTATCGCGCAATTGAGGGTCTACAAATGAGCGACAATCACAACTTACTGGAAATAGAAAATCTGCGTACCTATTTCTATGTCCGTGGTCACGTTGCTAAAGCCGTTGATGACGTCGATCTGACCATCGCATCAGGTCAGACCCTCGGATTGGTAGGTGAATCCGGTTGTGGTAAGAGTGTCACCGCCCATTCCATCATCGGTCTTATCCCCGACCCACCTGGCAAGATAGTGGGCGGCAGGATCCTCTTTGAAGGTGCAGATCTGCTCGGACTACCTGAAACAAAAATGAGAAAGATACGGGGTAATCAAATTTCCATGATTTTCCAGGAACCCATGACCTCGCTAAACCCAGTCTATTCTGTAGGCGACCAGGTAGCAGAGGTTATAAGGCTTCACCAGAACTTGTCCCGAAGCGAAATTCGCAACCGAGTTATCGAGATTTTCCGATTGGTGGGTATCCCCGCAGCTGAAAAGCGTATCAAAAACTATCCTCACCAGATGAGTGGCGGTATGCGCCAGCGGGTGATGATCGCCATGGCCCTGGCATGCAACCCCAAACTGATGATCGCCGATGAGCCCACAACCGCTTTAGATGTGACCATTCAAGCGCAAATCTTGGATCTGATGAACAAATTGAAACAAGAAACTGGGGCTGCTATCCTATTCATTACGCACGACCTTGGTGTGATCGCCGAAATGGCCCAGCATGTGGCAGTGATGTACGCCGGCAAGGTCATGGAGTACGCTGAAGTGAAAACCCTCTTTGCTGAGGCCAAACACCCTTACACAGTAGGACTGTTGCAGTCTATCCCGGTTGTCGGGCGGGGCCGTCCGGACCGAAGGCTCAATGCCATCGCCGGCGTGGTGCCCTCCCTGCTCAACCTCCCCCCAGGCTGTTTGTTTAGTGACCGGTGTCAGGATGTTTTTCCTGACTGCCGTACTAGTGAGCCTCAGATGTACCAGGTTGGTGACAACCACTTCGCCCGGTGTTTGAAATATGTTTGATGGGAACATGATAGAAAAGAACCTGGTTCAAGTGAGGGATCTGGTCAAACATTTCCCCATCCGGGGTGGCGTTTTTTTTAAGGAGGTTGATTCAGTCAAGGCTGTTGATGGGGTGAGCCTTGAAATACGTGAGGGTGAGACGCTGGGGTTGGTGGGCGAGTCAGGATGCGGCAAGACCACTCTTGGGCGACTTATTCTGCGTCTTGAGGAACCAACTTCAGGTGACATCTTTTTTCACGGAGAAAACATTCTTACATATGACAAGGAGAGGATGCGAAATCTGCGAAGAGATATGCAGATCATCTTCCAAGACCCTTTCTCGTCTCTGAACCCGCGGAAGACCGTCTCAAATATTGTCGGCGAACCTCTACTGGTTCACGGCATGCGCAGACGGCAGGAAAGGGAAGTCAGGGTACTGGAAATACTCAGGATTGTGGGCTTGCGACGGGAACACATGCGCCGTTACCCACACCAGTTCTCCGGCGGCCAGAGGCAAAGAATCTGTGTGGCCAGGGCCCTGGCGCTTCATCCCAAGCTGATTATTTGCGATGAGGCAGTGTCAGCCCTGGATGTCTCCATCCAAGCGCAAGTAATCAATTTGCTCAAGGAGCTGCAGGAGGAATTCCAGCTCACCTATCTCTTTATTTCCCATGACTTGGGCGTGGTGGAGCACGTCAGCAATCGGCTTGCGGTTATGTACCTCGGAAAAATAGTGGAACTAGCTGACAGCAAGATGATATACCAGGCGCCTCTTCATCCTTATACTCAAGCCTTACTTTCAGCCTCACCTATTCCCGATCCTACTCTTGAAAGGGACAGGGTAATCCTTAGAGGAGATGTCCCTAGCCCCATCGATCCTCCAAGTGGCTGCCGCTTCCACACTCGCTGCCTTTATGCAGAGGAGATTTGTAGTCGTAAAGAACCCCAACTCGAGGAAGTGAAGGAGAATCACTTAACTGCCTGTTTTTTTGCTGGTTCTGTGGGGTTGCACTGAAGATCGGACTGGTGGAGTGATGGGAAAATCCTTCTGGAGAACTAATCTATGAAACCAATTTACTTAGACTACAACGCCACAACCCCCATCGACCCGGAGGTTGCCGAGGCCATGCGTCCCTATCTCTTTGAGCACTTCGGCAATCCCTCAAGTTCTCACTGGTACGGTAGCCAGACCAAGAAGGCCGTTGATGAATCCCGCCGCCAAGTGGCAGACCTCTTGAATTGCAAGCCGGATGAGATCGTCTTTACCAGTGGCGGCAGCGAATCCAACAATTACGCCATCAAGGGCACAACGTTTGCCAATCGTGAAAAGGGTAATCATATCATTACCTCAGCCATCGAACATCCTGCTGTAATCGAGGTATGCAAATTCCTGGCAGAACGAGGCCTCCAGGTAACCTACCTGGACGTTGATAAATTCGGCCTGGTGGATCCACTGAAACTGGAAGAGGCCATCACACCGCAGACCATATTGATCACCATCATGCACGCCAACAATGAAGTGGGCACCATCCAGCCCATAGCCGAGATAGGCAAAATTACCAAGAAACACGGTATCGTTTTCCATACGGACGCCGCCCAGTCTGTAGGCAAAATACCCACAGAGGTTGACGAGTTGGGTGTGGATCTTCTCACTATTGCCGGCCACAAGCTTTACGCGCCAAAAGGAATCGGAGCTCTTTACATTCGACGAGGGACGCGACTGGAGAAATTAATTCACGGGGCCGATCACGAGCAAGGCTTGCGGGCGGGAACCGAGAATGTCCTCGAAATTGTTGGCTTGGGCAAGGCCTGCGAGATTGCCAAGCGTGATCTAGAAAAAAATATGGAACACATGCAAAAAATGCGGGACCTTATTTTCGATGGGTTTCGGAAGCAGTGGGATGAGATTAGATTGAATGGCCATCCAGAAAGACGGCTGCCCAACACCCTGAGTGTGAGCTTCAGGGGAATCGAAGCCAACAAGCTCTTGTCAAAAATCAAGGATGTTGCCGCCTCTGCCGGTGCAGCCTGCCACGCCGATTCCGTGACTATCTCCTCGGTGCTAAAGGCGATGAAGGTACCGCTGGAGTATGGTATGGGCACCATTCGTTTCTCCACCGGCAAAATGACCACCAAGGAAGAGGTCGATCGGGCTGTAGAAATCTTCCTTCAGACTGCTCAGCGCTTGCAGCTTCGCAAGGATTAGCAGTTAATGGAGAAGGCAAGTAGAAGGGCATGTGCTCAATTCGGTATGGACGAGCAGCCAAACGTGCCAAGATTTTAGGTTCGATAGCGCATTATTTTCAATTGAGATTTATTGGGCACCGGCCTGATTTCCGCTGCCCAGGTACCCACCAGATCGATGGAAGTCTCATCTCCGGTTCGGTCTTGCTTTTGATCAAATCCTCTTGCGAGTCCATTCCAGGCATATTTTCACCTACCTCCAGGCTAAAAATGGTAATTTTTTTCCTATTCTCTGGCAATAATTTCTCAATTCCCAAGATCCATTCTCCCATTCAGTACAGGATAAATATTTGAAATATCTACTATATATTATAATAATTCAATTTGGCATGATCTTTTAATAACAAATGCCGTTGCCCCTTAAACTTTGCCCTGGCCGACCGCACATAAACAAATCCAGGGGCAGTAACGCAGACCACTCCCATACGACGTGGTTTTTAACGGTAAAGTATATCTCTGGTGACCCTATGACAGACAAATCCGGCCCTTTCCATGACCGCAGAAAAAGGGGAGATAGGAGATCCGGTATAGACAGGCGATCCGGCAAAGACAGGCGAAGTGGCGCTGACCGAAGAAGTGGAGAAGATAGAAGGGTCGGTTGGGAGCAGATAAAAGATCAAAGGTTTCAAGGCGTCTTGAGGACAACGGAAACCGTCTCTCACCTATTCAGCCAACCTTTAACGGTAATCATGGGATATGTTGATTTATTGAAGTCGAGCACCGGGGAAGAAGACACCAAAGAGAAATTGACAATTATCAAGAGCCAGCTGGAGTTAATCAGCAAATACTTACAGAATCTCAGGAATGTCCAAGAGTACAAAACAGTGGATTTCGCCGGTGTAACTTTGCTGGATATCGAAAAAACAAAGAATGAGGAGGATAATTGACCCTTGGCAAGAAAAATCCCACCCACATGGAACCATATTTGCCTTTCCACTTAAATTCCTGTTTGTTTTGAAACCTTGAGCGATTTGCCGCCACCTCCTTGGTCTGGTTCTTGCACCTGATGTTGGCTTGCCCGTCTTAACTCTTTTGCGAAACACGGGGGCACGAGAATGACCCTACCCGTTACCGGGCCCATTCGCATTCTTGTTGTGGATGATGACCTGCAAATCTTGATGCTATACAAGAAAACCCTCTGTCCTGAACCCAGTGCTAACAACTTCGATCTCACCCTTTGCCAGCAGGCAGAGGAGGCTGTTGAGGCTGTCCGAGCCGCTGTTGAGGGTGAAAACCCTTTCGCCGTGGCTTTCCTCGATGTAAGAATGCCTCCGGGTCCTGATGGTGTGTGGGTGGCAGAGCAAATCCGGGCGTTAGATCCCTACACAGAAATAGTGATGGTAACAGGCTATTCAGATACCACACCGGATGAAATCGCTGGCCGTGTTCCACCAGCTGATAAGTTGCTTTATTTACAAAAGCCCTTCCACAATCACGAAATCCACCACTTTGCCTCGGCACTGGGCTCCAAATGGCGTGGGGAGCGAGAGTTGCGAAAAATTTACAGCAATTTGGAAGGACTGTTTGAACAAAGAACAAGGGACTTGATTAAGCTCAACGAGCAATTAAAAACCGATATCACCAAGCGCGAAAATGCTGAAGAAGAGGTGCAAACTACTTTGGCAAAACTGCGAAGGGCCATGGGAGGGGTCATCCAAGCCATGGCATTGACAGTGGAGAGGAGGGATCCTTACACTGCAGGGCACCAACGTCGCGTGGCTGATCTCGCTCGCGGCGTGGCCGCCGAAATGGGGCTGCCAACCCACCAGATCGACGGCATTCGCATGGCCGGCTTGATTCATGATCTTGGCAAGATCTGTGTCCCAGCCGAGATTCTGAGTAAGCCCGGCAGACTGACTGAAATCGAACACACTTTGATCAAGGATCATCCCCAGGTCGGCTTCGACATATTGAAGGAAATAGAGTTTCCCTGGCCTGTTGCTCAAATCGTTCTTCAACATCACGAAAGGATTGATGGTTCAGGATATCCGTCAGGTCTGACTGCAAATGACATTATACTGGAGGCAAAGACTTTAGCGGTAGCTGACGTGGTTGAGGCCATGGCTTCCCACAGACCCTACCGACCGACTTTGGGACGAGAGATGGCCCTCAAGGAAATTTCAAAAAATAGAGGCGTGTTGTATGATCCAGATGTGGTAGATGCCTGCTTGAGACTATTGAAAGAGAAAGGTTTTCAGTTCAGGCAATAGCAAAGCGGTTCCACCAGCCGCAACAGACAGCTGGCAGGGACCTTAGAGTAAAGCACCATACTATCTTTGCTTATGATCATATTTTAGATTATTCTCTTTTACCCCAGAAATATTCGCGCTCGATTTCCGCCCACTCCCCACCGGTAGCAAGTTTTGTTTTGCTCAAGCAAACCTTTTTTGTATTAAGCAAACAAGAGTTGGTGTAAAATTAAGTGTGATGTTACCGTATAGGTAGGTTCGCCAATGGAGCTGGGAACCTTTGGCTCATAACCCCTTGTGATGTGAGGAGAAAAGATGAGGCGGTCTCAAGATGACATTACTTTGGATGTCAAGGCTCTCAAACTGGGCACCAAGGTTCGAGAACTGCGGCAAAAAAAGCACTATACCCTGCAGGATGTTGCTGGCAAGACAGGCTTGTCCAAACCTTTTCTGTCACAGATCGAAAATGATCACGTGGTTCCTCCCGTGGCTACCCTGCTCAAGCTAGCCAGGGCCTTTAATGTGGGTCTGGCCCACTTCTTTCAAGATGAGGTGGGGATCGACAAAATATCTATCACCAGGCGCAAAGAAAGGGTCAGAGTGGAAAAGCGGCCTCACCACCGCAAAGGCGAAGTGAATTATGTGTATGAGGCCCTGGACACCAAAAAGACCAACAAACAGATGGAACCTTTCCTGGTGGAATTTCCTGTGCAGGACACCAGTGAAATGGTCTTCGTAAACCATGAGGGAGAGGAATTCCTGCACGTGCTCGATGGCACGCTAGAATTTCGCAGCGTAGATCGGGTGGAAGTACTCGAAGCTGGGGATAGTATCTACTTTGAATCGGAACTGAGTCACAGCTTTCGTTGCCTCGGGGAAAAACCAGCTAGAGCTATCGTGGTGGTCTGGAACGGTTAGGTATTGGGTATGCGTTTTGCAACCCATACTGGCTGAAGTCCAATGGCAATATCGACCGGTTTGTTTTTACCCATTAACAGGACTAGACCTTCATGATAGAAATCCGCTTCCATGGACGTGGCGGTCAGGGCACGGTCGTGGCCACAATTCTCCTGGCAAAAGCCTTTTTCCAGGACGGTTACTACGTGCAAAGTTTTCCTCTCTTTGGGGTTGAGAGGCGCGGGGCTCCGGTTGAGGCCTATCTGCGACTTGATCGCAAAGAGATCCTGATTAGGACCAACGTCTACACCCCAGACCATGTGGTTGTGCTCGATGATACCCTCCTTGAAGGTGTTGACGTCACCTTTGGGTTGAAACCAGGTGGTTGGATTTTGCTTAACAAGCCATCTCCTCCGGCCGATCTGGAACCATTCGCCGGCTTTAAGCTCGCCTTTGTTGACGCCACTCAAATCGCCCTAAAAAATGTGCTGGGAACTCGTACCCATCCCATTGTCAATACAGCGATGATGGGTGGTCTTGCCCGCGTTTTGGGCATGCCCGCAATGACTGCCATAGCGGGGGCCATCCGTAATGAGGTGCCAAGTAAGCCGAAAGCAAACATAAAGGCAGCTGAGATGGCTTACAAGCGAGTCAGGGTGCTGGAGGCTAGCGAATAGCGAGAATAAAAAATATGGCCACACAAAAAGCACAGACGAACACTGCTCCTTTGCTCATTCCATGTTCCTATCTCACTACTGAGAGCAACAAGACTGGAACCTGGCGGTTTCTCAGGCCGCAGTATGAAGAAAAAACCGCCCCCTGTAGCGCTGCGTGTCCGGCTGGCGTGGATATCCCTCGCGTTGAGATGCTGACAGCACAGGGCTTATTTAAAGAGGCTTGGGAGACTATTTTGGCCGAAAACCCGTTTCCCGGTATTTGCGGGCGTGTCTGTTACCACCCGTGTGAACAATACTGCAACAGAAAAGAATTTGACGAACCTGTTGCAATTCATACTCTGGAACGTTTTCTCGCAGATACAGCACATCGCTACGAACTGAAGCCTACTCTGGAGAAGCTTCCGGAAAAAAGACAAAAGCTCGCTATCATAGGTTCTGGCCCCAGTGGTCTTGCAGCTGCCTATTTCCTGGCTCGGCTGGGTTACCAAGCTGACATATTTGAGGCCTTGACCGAGCCGGGCGGTGTTCTCCGCTGGGGTATCCCCGTCTACCGACTGCCAGTTGACATCTTGGAGAAGGAGATCGTGCAAATCCAGGAACTCGGAGTCCGCATCCGCTGCGGCAAATTTGTCTCTCAACAATTTATCGAAGAATTAAAGGATGACTACGACGGCATTTTTCTGGGATGTGGTCATGCCCAAAGTCTTCCTCTCAGCATTCCCGGCGATGATTTGCATGGGGTGGAAGACGGCCTCCAATTCCTCGGGAAGATCCGCCGGGGTCAGGTTCCGCAGTTGCACGGTACCGCAGCCGTCATTGGCGGAGGTAATACCGCCATAGATACCGCCCGTTCGGCGGCCCGACTGGGTGTTAAGGTCCTTCTGATCTACCGGAGGAGGCGCCAGGACATGCCTGCCTTCCATGAAGAGGTGGAAATGGCCCAGGAAGAGGGTGTCGAAATCTGGGAATTGCAGACACCTGTTGAGATAGAACCCAAGGACGGGGATCTTCTCGTCACTTTACAAAGGATGCGGACCATCGAAGAGGACTCCCAGGGGAGAGCCCGAATTCAACCTGACTCCAACAAGAGGCAAGAGATTCGTGTCCAGCATCTCTTCAAAGCGATCGGCGCGTCAGCCGCGGAACGCTGGTACGACCCTCCAAAAAAAGGGCGTGGCGTGCTGCGGTTGAGCAATTGCGTCCTGGTTCCCCAATCCAAGTCCGCCGTTCTTGTCTATGGGGGTGATCTGGTGGCGAATATCAAGAGCGTGGTGCACGCGGTCGCTTCAGGTAAACAGGCTGCCGTGGCTTTCGACACCCTTTTCAAGGACGGTGTGGCTAGTATTGAATCCACGCTTCAGGCAGGGTTTGTGGGTGAGGGGCCAGCAATTTCCATGGAGATCCACCTGGGTGGACCTCGCTCCCAACGCAACCATCGTACCGTCCACTACGAGGACCTAAACAGCGACTACTTCAGATTCTCTCCCAGAATTATCGAGCCCCGCCTGTTGCGTGAGGAACGTCTTCAGTCCTTCGGAGAAATCAATCTCAAGATTGGCGCCAGTCTGGCTATTCGTGAAGCAGAACGTTGCTTCAATTGCGGCATCTGCAACCAGTGCGATAACTGTAGACTCTTCTGTCCGGACATCGCCGTAATGCGCGATGACAATCCCAAAGGTCGTCATATCAACTATGACTATTGCAAGGGGTGTGGTCTTTGTGTAGTGGAATGTCCTCGCAATGCCATGACGTTAGGGGAGGAACGGCTATGCAACAAGTCCTAGAGGGAAGCCACGCCGTCGCAGAAGCGGTGCGCTTGGCCAGAGCTCAGGTGATATCCGCTTACCCCATAACCCCACAGACCCATATTGTGGAGCGGCTCTCAGAATACTGTGCTGACGGCACCTTGGATGCGAGGTACTTGCGGGTGGAGAGTGAACATTCAGCCTTGGCTGCTCTAATAGGTGCCGCCAGCAGTGGGGTGAGGACCTTTACCGCCACTTCATCCCAGGGGTTGGCCTTGATGCATGAACTTCTCCACTGGGCCTCGGGAGCAAGACTTCCCATTGTCATGGCGGAAGTGAACCGAGCCATGGCCCCAGGCTGGAATATTTGGGCCGACCAGACCGATAGTCTGGCCCAGCGCGACACAGGCTGGATCCAGCTATACTGTGAAGACGGCCAGGAGGTTCTGGACACCACCATCCAGGCTTATCGCCTGGCCGAATGGGTTAACTTGCCAGTCATGGTAGTCCTGGATGCCTTCTTCCTCTCCCACACCTATGAACCTGTGGATGTCCCTGATCAAGAAGCCGCCGACCGGTTCCTACCGCCCTATCAACCCAGGTTTATGCTGGATCTTGAAAATCCCTGCGCTTTCAGCCAGCTGGCTCCTCCCAACATTTATATGGAAATGCGCTACAACATTCAAACAGCCATGGATGAATCCTTGGCCTACTTCGACCAGATGGAAACTGAATTCGAGGGGATTTTCGGCCGGCGTCACGGTGCGGTTGAGGCAATCCAGTGCGAGGACGCAGAGGTCATTCTGATTACCTCCGGAACGGTGACCAGTACCAGTCGGCAGGTCGTCGCTGATCTACGCCACAAAGGTGAAAAGGTTGGACTCTTGAAAATCAAACTTTTCCGCCCTTTTCCACTGAGTCGAATCAGGGAGCTTACTGGGACCGCCAGTAAACTTGCGGTCATCGACCGCAATTTTTCCTTCGGTGCCAGCGGCATCTTTGCCCAGGAAATACGGGCGGCTCTTTGTAATCTTCCCGCACACCCCCCAGTCTATGGTTACATTGCAGGACTTGGTGGTCGTGATGTTACCACAGAGGTCATAGAGAATATTTATTACCTCACGAAGAACAGTACGGCTCCCCAACAGGAGAGCGTCTGGGTGGGGCTCCACGAGGTAAATCATGCAATTGGACACCCTAGATAGAGAATACATGTATTCGGGACATGTCGGCTGCCCAGGCTGCGGTGCCGCCATCGCCATGCGCTTCCTTCTTAAAGCTCTCGGTGATAAGACAATCATGATCATTCCAGCCTGCTGCTGGTCCATCATTGCCGGGCCCTACCCCCAGTCGACTCTAAAAATTCCGGTGCTCCACACCGCCTTTGAAACCGGGGGTGCCGTAGCCAGCGGCGTTCGGGCTGCCCAGGATGTTAAAGGGGACACTGAGACCACCGTGGTCACTTGGGCAGGAGATGGCGGCACCTTCGATATCGGGTTCCAAGCACTGAGTGGCGCCGTTGAACGCAACGAGAACTTCATCTACGTCTGCTATGACAACGAAGCCTATATGAATACGGGCGTGCAACGCAGCTCCTCTACCCCCTACGGCGCCTGGACCACCACTACACCGGGCCAGCACTGGAAAAGATTGCGCAAGAAAAATATCGTCGAAGCCCTGGGGGCTCACCGTATTCCTTACGCCGCCACGGCTTCCATCGCCTTCCCGGAAGATCTGGTTCGCAAGACCCAGAAGGCAAAGGGTATGACCGGGTCCAGATTCATTCATATCTTTTCCAGCTGCCCCACCGGCTGGGGTATGCCATCGGAGATGTCAGTCAAGATTGCACGAATGGCGGTTCAGACGAACATCTTTCCCCTCTATGAGGTTGAGAAAGGCACTCGCTATACCATAAATTACACCCCAAAAGGTTATCTGGTGAACGAATACTTCCGTCTCCAGGGCCGCTTCAAACATTTGACCGAGGAGGATCTTGAAGAGATTCAGCAGATGGTCGATGAGGACTGGAAGCTGCTGCTCCGAAAGGCGGGGGTTTCACCAGAGATGATTTGATTTACGCTGGTCTTGGCTGTCGCATACTATGCCAAGTGTTTTGGAAGTGATTTGCTCACTTAGAGAAAATAATTTATGATTGATCTCTCTGGCTATCACGTTTTAGATCTGCTTTGGTGAATGGACGTGACATGAAACGAACGCGTATTTCCACTTTCTTGTTTTTTCCCCTCGTGATGCTACCCCTTTTATTGCCAACAAGCTCGGGTGCAGAGGATCCCATGAGGGGGCCCTGGGATTGGCCAACAAAAAGGCCAGCCGCCGAAAGAAAACAAGTAAAACCGACTGCAGCTGCAAGCTTTTTCACATCCATGCTCACCTTTTTTCAGACGGTGATTTCCCCAGTGGACGGGGATCGCTGCCCGAGCTATCCCACCTGCGCTGCCTATAGCAAGGAAGCTTACGAAAAGCATGGGGCACTTATCGGCACGTTTATGACCGTGGACCGACTTTTCCATGAGGCCTCTGAGGCTGAGTTCTCACCGACGGTGGAGGTCTACGGCGTACCCCGTATCTATGATCCGGTATCAGCCAATGAATACTGGAAAAAGGACCGCAAGGAACAACCGGCTAAATAGACTCACTCCAGAAACCCGTTGCTCTATTCTCCCCAACCATCAATCAGCTTTTCTTTGCCCAAATAAATACTTTCCTCTGTGTTTAGTTGACATTGATGCAATTCAGTTGCATAATTTAATCTAACTCAGTTGCTTCCTTTAAATCGCGGATCTTCTAGAACTCTAGCCCATTTGGACTTTGTCAACTATTGGCAGCATCAAATCTCTACACTCTATGAAAAAGCTTCTTTCTTTAGGACTAATATCTCTGCTTCTCTTTGTTGCACAGTTAGCTTCCGCTGAACCAATAGAGGTATATGTGTCTATTCTGCCCCAGAAATACTTCGTAAATAAGATTGGCGCAGATCTGGTTGAAGTTTCCGTCATGGTTGAGCCCGGTGCCAGCCCGGCAACCTATGAGCCAAAACCTAAACAAATGGTCACACTAACAAAAGCCAAGATCTATTATGCTGTCGGGGTTCCATTCGAGAATGTTTGGTTGGCCAAAATTGCTGCCGCCAATCCTGAAATGATCATTGTTCACACCGAGACTGGCATCGAAAAAATGGTCATGAAATCACCTGGTCGTCATCTAGAAGGAGAGCACCAACAAGGGAATCACCACCATGGAATCAAGGATCCGCATGTGTGGCTTTCTCCTCCGCTCGTTATGCAGCAAGCAAGAAACATCCTTGACGGGCTGGTGGCGATAGATCCGGTTCACCAATCCATCTACGAAACCAATTACAAAAAATTCATAATGGAGCTCGTTGACCTTGATTTAGAGCTTAAAAAAATATTTGCGGGTAGGGATAAGCAGATAGAATTCATGGTGTTCCACCCCTCCTGGGGCTATTTTGCTCGCGCTTATGGACTTGAGCAGATTCCAATTGAAGTGGAAGGGAAAGAACCCAAGCCTGCGGAACTTAAGGATCTCATCGATTACGCCAAAAAACGAGACATTAAGGTGATCTTTGTCCAACCTCAGTTCTCGCGGCAAGCTGCCCAAACAATCGCTCGATCGATAGGTGGACAGATTGCTTTTTTGGACCCGCTTGCTCCCGACTGGCCCCGTAACCTGCGTGAAGCAGCAAATAAGTTCAAAGCCGATTTGAGGTGAGGTGTTCCATGAGTGACCCAGTAATTGAGATCAAAGATCTCTGGTTTTCTTTCAACGCAATTCCAGTCCTGAAAGAGGTTAACCTCAGGGTGAATAGAGGGGATTTTGTGGCCCTTCTCGGGCCCAATGGTGGTGGCAAGACCACCCTTCTCAAACTGATGCTTGGTCTCTTGAAGCCTGACCGGGGGAGCATACTTGTTTTTGGTGAGCCTCCGGGGGAAACTTCCCATCGCATCGGCTATACGCCCCAGCACGTCCATTTCAACCAGAGCTTTCCCATATCGGTCCTGGATGCGGTTCTCATGGGAAGGCTGCGGCCAGGAAGGGGCTGGTCCCGGTATACCCGGAAAGACAAAATGGCAGCTCAAAAGGCCCTAGAGCGGGTGGAAATGTGGGAATACCGAAATCGACGGATCGGGGAGCTTTCTGGAGGGCAGGCTCAGCGGATATTTATCGCCAGGGCGCTGGTGGATGAGCCAGAGGCTCTCTTCTTGGACGAACCAACCGCCAGTGTGGACACGAAGCATCAGACCGATCTTTTTGATATTCTCAAAGAACTCAACGAGACCGTAACCATTCTTGTGGTCAGCCACGACGTCGGGATTGTTTCCACCCACGTCAAATCTGTTGCTTGTGTCAACCAGCAGGTCTTTAGTCACGACGACTCGGAAATCACCAAGGAGATGCTCGAGATGGCATATCAGTGCTGTCCAGTGGAACTGGTGGCGCACGGGCTACCCCATCGGGTCCTGCAAAAACATGAAGAAGAGTGAGAGAGATTTGAGATTGCAGATTGCAGATTGCGGAGTTTAAAGGATTTTATCATATGCTGGAACTGCTTCAGTTTGAGTTCATGAGAAATGCTCTTTTAGCCGGTCTTCTGGCAAGCATCGCTTGTGGGATCATCGGCACCTTCGTTGTCGTGAATCGTATAGTATTCCTTTCTGGCGGCATCGCCCATGCTGCCTATGGCGGCATCGGTCTCGCATTCTTTTTTGGACTGCCCTACGTGGTGGGGACCATGGGTTTTGCCCTTCTCGTCGCCGTGGTGATGGCAACTGTCACCCTAAAAGCGAGACATCGCTCTGACACGATTATCGGGGTGCTCTGGGCTGTGGGGATGGCACTTGGAGTCATTCTGCTCGATCTAGCGCCTGGATACAATGTGGATTTGATGAGCTTTCTCTTCGGCAGCATACTCACCGTACCCACGGTTGATCTTTGGTTCATGCTAGCCTTGGACAGTGTGATTCTCTTTGCGGTAGGTTACTTCTACAATGATTTTCTAGCCCTCTCCTACGACGAGGATTTTGCACAAGTTAGGGGTGTCCGCGTCAGGCTGCTATATTTTCTCCTCCTGGCCATGGTCGCTCTTTCCGTGGTAATGCTCATTCGGATCGTCGGGCTAATTCTAGTTATAGCGCTGCTGACAATTCCACCTTACATCGCAGAGAAGTACTGTGGATCGCTGAAAATTATGATGTCCATCTCTTTCATCCTGAGCGCCTCTTTTACCCTGGTCGGGCTGTACCTTTCTTACAAGTTCAATCTGACCTCGGGAGCGACCATCATCATCGTGGCAGGGGCGTGTTTTTTTATTTCCTTACTGGTGGAGTTTTTGAAGTCAAAAAGGCCGTTTTCCGCATGAGAAGTGGCGCGAAATTCAGTAGCATTAAGTATAAACAGTAAGTCGTTAGGAGGCACCTACCACAAACGTACATGGCGCAAGGCACAAGGCACAAGGAGTCAGAATTTAGAAGATAAGAGCTGAAACGAGTCTCTCCCCTGGCTACTGACTACTTGCCTTGATCTGGTCGACAGGTCTCGTCGCAGGGCCGACTACTGGATTCTTTGAAATAGCCTTACGCCCTGGGCCTTGAGCCTTATGCCCAAGTTACAAAATATCTACCGTTTGGAACTCGAATTTCGCGCTCAACGATAGTGGCTAATAGGAGAATATTATGTGCGATCAGTGTGACTACCTTGGTCTCCTTGAAAATAGTGGTTTGGGCCATACTGCCAATCGACTCAGTGTCCTGGAAATCATCGGAAACAGTCCCCACCCGCTGAGTGCCCAAGAAATTATTGAAAGATTGAACCGAACCCAAGGGATAAACAGAGTTACCGTTTACCGTAACCTCGACCTTTTGGTGGAGAATAGACTGGTTGAGCGCATTAGCGCCGGTGACCGCTCCTTCCGTTACGGTCTGGCTCCAAATATTAATCATGAACCTCATTCCCACTTTTATTGTACAGAATGTGGCGAAATGGAATGCATCAAACCCGAATTTGTTTATCTGAACATGGAATCGCTCGAGCGCACTTTTCTTGGATTGATTGAAAGAGTGGAAGTCCGCTTTGATGGCATCTGCGAGGATTGTCGAAGGGGGTAACTTTAGATTGTGGATTGTAGATTGCGGATTGCAGATTGTAGATTGTGGATTGCAGATTGTAGATTGTGGATTGCAGATGCGAAAGATAAAGGAAATTGTGCAGGTCAAATTAAAATTGGTGGGAAAGAAGGATCTTCATCGCAACCTGCATACTCTTCGTTATCAGGATAGCGATGCTGAATAGAGCGGAAAACATCCAAAGAGGAAAAGAAGACCTCGATGAGGTTGGGATCGAACTGTTGCCCTGCCCCTTGCTCCATGGTCGTAAGGATATCAGCCTCGGCCCAGGCTTCCTTATACGCCCTCTTGGTGGAGAGGGCGTCGTAAACGTCCGCAATAGCGACAATCCTACCGAAAAGAGGGATCTCATCGGCCCTTTTTCCGCGTGGCTCGAGTTGTTGCACAGAGAAACTTAACCCCGGTCCTGTGGCCGCCAGATCCACGTGGCCGGGATAACCTTTGCCATTCCACCACTCATGATGGTTAAGGGCAACTTCTGCTGCGGCCTCGTCAAAATCTGATTTCCGGTCAATGAAGAGTCTTGCCCCAAAAAAGGTGTGATGTTTCATAATCTCATATTCTTCTTCAGTGAGCCGTCCAGGTTTCTTCAATATTTGATCTGATATTGCAATCTTGCCCACATCGTGGAGCATGGCTGCCATACGCAGCACATCTCGCTTCGACCGGATCTCTTCCGCGGGAATGGAATTCTCTTCTGCCCAGCGCTCGTATATCTCCACAGAATATGATGCAACCCGGTTGACGTGAGCGCCCGTCTCCTTGGGATCCCGCAACTCAGCCATTTTGATCATCCGTAGGATGAGGGTTCGGGTCATCTGTGCTCTTTCCAGGGCCATGGTGGCCATGCTCGCAAAGTGATCCATCATCCTTTCGTCTTCTTTTGAAAATGGTATGATACCGCCCTGTTCATCTTGGGAGTTGATCACCTGGAGCACACCGATGACCTCCTCCCTCAGGGTTTTGAGTGGGATAGCCAATACCGAGTGCGTCTTATAGCCAGAAGTCTCATCAAATTGTCGACTGAAGCTGTATGGGACTGCGTTGTCAAGGTTGTAGACATCGGGGATATTCAACGTCTTACCGGTGATGGCCGAATAACCTGCTATACTGCTCTCATCCGCTGGAATGGCAAAAGTGTTGTAGATGAGTTTTACTCCCCTGGGCAGCCTCTTTTGGAGGGTGGCATTCTGGGTGTAGGTGAAGTGCAGTTGACTCTTGTCTCGGATATATATTGATCCCGCATCGGCGTTCACAACTCGGCGGGCCTCCGTAAGAATGTGCTCCATGAGGATATCGAGGTCTTTGACCTGATTCAGCTCCGTTCCCAGGTTGGTCAAAACCTCGAGTTTTTGTTTCTCAGTAAGCATCCTGCCACTCAACAAAGAAAATAGATCAGTCCCCCAAGAAGACCCCTATGATGACCCCAAAGTGAAACCAGGCCATTGAGGCAGAAGTCTTCTCCAGTATATGATATGGCCTGTTTCCGAGCCACAATTAAACCCCAAGACTCAGCAGTATGATGCGGATTTGGGGCCAAAGATCTCCAATTTCCGCCTACATACGTGCAAGAATCATTCCCCGCCCTGAAGTGGAAAGAGAGTGTCCAAACAAACATGGTGCTAGCCATTTGCACTTCGCCCGCCAACGATATTGGTCGCTTTCAAAAAGGTAGCGAACTTACCAATCGTTCAGCGAAAAATTGATGGCGTCAAAACAAGTTATCAGTCTGCTTGTGGTATGGCAGGTATGCAACACTAGGGTTGAGATTTCTTTCTCGTCCACTTAATTTGTGGCCGGTTCTTGAACCTAAAGGTGCCACCCTTTTCTGAAGAATAGTAGATGGGGAACTCGTATTTTAGCCCCTCGGGGATGACGTAATAGAGGACGTACAAAGTGTTTCCCGTATCGTCCACGGTTCTGTCTATCCCCACGATGGGGTATGTGACAAAGTCAAAGTATCCTTCTCCCTGTTCAAAGACGATCGTATCCTTGGTAATTTGAATATCCCGGTTGGTATACCCTGGATATGTTGTCTCCCAAATCCCAACCAACTCATCCGGAACAATTACCTCTTTCTTACACTGCGTGGATAAAAGCAATGCTATGACAACGAACAGTAATATGGTCTTTGATCTCATACGCATTTTACAACTGGTGCCGTGGGAGTTTCATTTATCGCAAAAACATCACGCCTATTATCACGAGGCAGTATGCATGCCAGCTTCTTTCACCTCTTCTTCGAGCTCACTGTCTTCCTTAGCCATGACTTCAAGAAAGGCATCCACCACCTTGGGGTCGAACTTGCTGCCAATCCCTTCCTTGATGAATTCAATGACCGTGTCACGGGCCAGCCCTTCACGGTAGGGACGATCTGAGATCAGGGCATCGTAGTGGTCGGATACAGTAAATATGCGGGCTCCAAGACTGATATCTTCACCACCGACTCCGTCCGGATACCCACTGCCGTCAAAATACTCGTGGTGTTGCAATACGATGGGTATGACGCCAGCATAGGCATCAATTGGTTCCAGTATACGCGCACCTATACGCACATGTTCGCGCATGAACTGATATTCATCATCAGTCAACTTGCCAGGCTTATCGAGAATTTCTGGAGGAATGCCTATCTTGCCAATGTCGTGAAGCAGGCCCCCTCTATGGAGGTCATCCAGTTCTTTTTGATTGAGTCCCATAACCTGGCCGATCCTCAAGGCGAGCTGGGTTACCCGCTCGGAGTGACCCGCCGTCCAGGCAGATTTGGCATCTATAGCCCTGGCCAAAGCGTAGAGGGTACCCCAGTTTAGTTCGTCCAACTCCTCAATCAACCGGGCATTTGACATTGCCACCGCCACCTGATCCGCCAACTGACGAGCCTGGACCGCATCCTCCTCGTTGTACATCTCTGGGTCAAGGTAGCCCACGGCGATCAAACCTGAAAGCCTCTCACTAACAAACATGGGAAGAGCGAAAAATAACTCTATCCCCATCCCCGCCAGAGAGGCAAGATAGTGGGGATATTCCTCTGTCGCCTCTATCAGTAATTGTTCAGGATTATCGTTGAGCTTTTGCACCTCTTCAACCGTCAGGGTAACGGGAACCAGCCAGTTTTCACTCTCCGCGTCGCCGTACTGGATATGCATTAGCCCGGCATTAGGAGATTCAGAGTCGAGCAGGGCCACACCCACACAATCACAGGGTAGCAACTCGCGCATTCGCGTAAGCACCGTGTCTACGATTTTTCGCGTGTCCAAAGCAGAAAGGATGGCCCGATCTATTTCATTCATGGTAGTAAGGGCGTTGAACTGTCTGTCCAATCTATTGGCCATGATATTGAACGACGCCGCCAATTCCTGAAACTCATCACCGCTGGTGACTGTCACCTGAGTCGTAAAATCCCTCTCGGCGATCCTCCTTGTCCCCTCTTGCAGTTTTTCTAGCGGGATCAGACTCCTCCTAATCTGGCTGATGCTGAGTAGCAGCACCACCCATAAAGACAGAAGGATGACGAGGGGAAAGATTTTCTTGAATCTGGCCATGGGTGCGAGCACATGCGCTTTGGATTCGCTCAGTACCAGGGTCCAACTCGGCGAAAAAAATCTGAATTTAAGAAATATCGACCGGTAGCTCGCTGTATATGTTTTGTCCTCATGTTGCCACTCGAATTGTCCCGCCTTGGCCCCGGTCATCTGGGAGACCACCTCCTCCGTGAACGACACCGGGTGGGAGAGGGTTGAAAAGATCATCTGATTATCAGGGTCTAGAACACAAAGCTCGGTCATCGGGGGCAGCGTACTTTCGTCGGGAGTACCCCACAGGTAGGTTGGCTTGACCTCTGCCAACAGAATTCCCCGAGTCGGCAACTGCGGATCAAACATTCTTTGCATCAGAATGCGAGCGGGGCTATGCGGGCGACTCTCAGTAAAAAGGAGGGTTCTGCCGGAACGTATGTGCTCCTGTTGTGCGGGGCTCAATTGCGGCGGCACCTCCTCTTGGCCCAGAAGAACCGTGGTGCTTCCCGAATCTTTGATCAGGACAAAGGTCCTGAATCGCTGGTCCAAGCGATCGCGCAGCTCTTGGAAGCCGTGGTTGGTGGTACTGACCGGGCCGCTTAACAGCGTCGAAGCGACCATCCGCATTTCGGCATCCAGAAATAGCAGCCGTTCGGAGATGGTGTAGTTCATGGCCTTGGCCGCCTGATGCAGCCGTCTCTGGCTTTGCTCGGTAAGTTGTTTGGTCACGTGGGTAAAAGAGAGGATGGCGAGAGCGGTGATGGGAAGGAGGGCACAGGTGACGAAAAGCAGAAAAATCCTGCGCGCCACCTTGCTCCGAAGGAATGTCGAGTCAATTTTCATGATCCGCACCAATAGTCAAAATTTATAAGCGAGCCCAATGTATCTGCCATCATTGGCCCGGATAATGTCATCATAACTTTGCTCGTTTAAGAGCCCCAATTTGGTTTGCCCGTCTTTTCCCCTGCTGTAGAGATCGTAGTCTGTGTTTATCGGATGATCACTCCCGTCCTTGCGCGCGTTTGCTGGCTTTCGATCCGTGGGCGGTCCAGTCATGGTATCTGTGGCGAAATCGAGGTACTCATATGGCCTTCCCCAGGGGTCGTTAATATAGATCCAGGGGGTCTCCGACGGGACATTATTATCAGGTTCCCTGCCGTTCTCTGCTGCAAACGCAGCGATCTCCGATTGGATGGTATGAATATCCCCTATGGCATGGGTAACGTTTGCCCGGTACTTATATTCCTCCAGCATCGGTAACGCAATAGCGAACAGGGTCGCCACTATGGCAACGCTGACCAACACCTCCACCAATGTGAAGCCTTGGCAAGATCCTTTCCTCCTTGGATTGAAGGATATCATCGCATCAATGTGCGATTGCAGCACAGGTGAACATACAGACGAGCGCTTTAATCCGTGTTTGTCCATACGTTTTCACATGGTGCCGCAGGCTTCTACAATTAGGTTGTCGGTTAGCCTCTGATATCCGACTAATGAATGCTAGCCGGTGCCGACCTGCCCTGACCGGTAGCGGCACAATATGGGCGGCCGAGAACTTTAATGAACGTCTCAGCCTGGCAGCGCTATTTGAGCAGCCCATCCTCTCCGTCTAAAAGTACCTTTTATTCCTCTCCGATACGCTATGCCGGTTTTCAGCTCTTAGGGTTAAAAACAGCAAGAACCATACCATTCCATCCATCGCCTGTCTACCCCGGCAGCGGTAACCTATCCTCCCCCAAAGGGGTGATGCTAAATTCAATTGGAATGGTGGAATAATGGAACAAAGGAATGATGGGAAAAGAGCGAAAAACTTCACAACTCATGATGCTCAACCGCTCCGTACATTCGATCTACGTACTTAAACCCATTATTCCAACATTCCAGCATTCCAGCATTCCAATAGCCCTAGGCTTGTGTTTGCAGCCAAGCCCACAACCTGCGGGACCGACCGGCTCAGAGTGACCAGGTTCTCCATGACTGATTAACTCCAAGAGATTCCGAATATTTCGTGGAGTACCCAGACCAAATATCACTTTTTCTCTTGCCAGTTTTTCCGCCTTCTTGTAGCCTGAAATTAGCCCATTTTTTGCTCGCCAGCGCGAATTTCATCCTGATTTTCTTTTGCTCTGATGGGCCTGCAATCCAGCATCTTGGACATTTTGGGCAACAAGTTTTAGTGTCCCTTTATGAGGACAACGAAATGAAAGGCGAAGACAGGAAAAAGGAGCAACTCGAGGGGAAATCGGTGGAGTTGGTCCAGCATCCTGTGAAATCGGAGCACCCGAAAAGTGGATCCATGCAGGCTAATGAGCCGATTGCCAGCGCCAAAGACGAGTGGGAGCGAACCTTTAACATTATACCGGATCCAATAGCAATCATAGACCGGGACTATCGGATTACATGGGTAAACAGGGCAATGGCCGAGAGGTTGGGCATTGTTCCCCACGAGGCCGTAGGAATGACCTGTTACCAAAACATCCATGGAATGGAAAAACCGCCATCATTCTGTCCCCACACCAAGTTGCTGGCCGACGGTAAGGAGCATACGGCTGAGATTCATGAAACGCGTTTGGGCGGTGATTTCCGCGTTAGTGTCTCGCCTCTCCGCACCCCTGATGGAAGCATTATCGGGAGTATCCATCTTGCCCGCGATATCACCGAAAGCAAGCAGGTGGAGGAGGAGTTGCGGAGGAGGAGTCACGATCTTGGCGAGCGCCTAAAGGAATTGCATTGCCTTTTTGACGTTTCTAGACTGATCGAAAGGCAAGAAATAGCCCGGAGCGAGATATTTCAGGGGATCGTCAACCTGATTCCCCCTGCCTGGCAATATCCGGAGATTACTTGTGCTCGTGTCATCCTGGGGGAACAGGAATTCAGAACTGCAAATTTCAGAGAAACCAATTGGAAACAAGTCAGAGACATTACTGTGCACGGTGAAGTACAGGGATCCTTGGAGGTCTGTTATCTGGATGAGAAACCAGAATGCGAAGAAGGGCCCTTCATGAAGGAGGAAAGGAGCCTGCTAAATGCCATTGCCGAGCGATTCGGAAGACTCATTGAGCGCGAGGAAGCAGAGGAGGCGCTCCAAGAAGCTTATGATCATTTAGAGATGCAGGTTGAACGACGTACCGCAGAGCTAGCAAAGGCTAATGAAGAGTTGCAGGTCGAAATAAATGAGCGCAAGCGAGTGGAAGAGGCTTTAAGAAAGAGTTCGGAAAAACTGGAATCTTTCGCTTACTCGGTTATGCACGACCTCAAGAGTCCCTCTGTTGGAATATATGGGCTTACAGAGCTTCTTAATAAACACTACAAGGATGTTTTGGACGAAAGGGGCAGGAACTATTGCGAGCAAATCTTAAAGTCTGCGGTGCACCTTGCCGCTCTCATCGAAAAAATCAATGTTTACATCACAACGAAAGAAGCTCCCTTAAATCTTGTGAAAAACAATGTAAAAGAGATTCTTGAGATCGTTAGAGACGAATTCTCACCGCGGCTGGCTGTTCGTCAAATTGAGTGGCATGAACCTGAAATTGTCCCGGAGGTCAAGGTAGACAAATTGTCGATGATAAGGGTTTTTAGAAATTTTGTGGACAATGCCCTGAAATATGGTGGAGAAGATCTAAGCGAGATCAGAATTGGTCATCAAGAATTCGAAGATTTCCACGTTTTTTCTGTGAGCGATAACGGAGCTGGGCTCAAAGGGACAGATTATGAAAGGCTTTTTGCACCTTTTCGCAGAGACGACGCCTCTAAAGTGATCGATGGGGCTGGCCTTGGGTTAGCCATTGTAAGTGAGATAGCGGAGCGCCATAGAGGCAGCGTCTGGGCGGAGCCTGGTGAGGTTAAGGGAACGACATTTCACATATCAGTGTCTAAGGATCTTTAAATATTCTTAACCCCAACCCCTATCACATCTATCTAGTGATCAATCCCCTTTCCATGGCGTAGGCTGTGAGAGCTGATGCGCTATGGAGATCAAGTTTTTTCATGAGGTTGGCTCGGTGTTTTTCTACTGTTTTTACACTGATATACAGATAGTCCGCGATCTCCTTGTTCTTATGTCCCTCGGCAATGAGTTTGAGGATTTCGCGCTCACGTTTGGTAAGGGTATCCCATGGTGAGCCAGACTCAAATCCCTTCTTCCCATCCAAATATCCCTCTATCACCATTTGGCTAACCGAAGGACTTATATAACGCTTTCCCCCAAGTATACTTCTTATGGCCATCATCAGTTCAACTGAGGAGGCATCCTTCAAAAGGTAACCATCTGCCCCAGCCTGCAGGACCTCGAGAATGAACTCCTCCGTCTTGTGAACGGTCAGTGCCAATATCCTTGTTTCGGGGCTTCGCTTTTTGATCTCTCTGATGGCCTCAATACCGTTCATCTTTGGCATAGAGAGATCCATCAGAATGAGGTCAGGCCCAAGTTGCTCAACACATTGCACGGCCTCGCGGCCGTCTTCCGCTTCTCCCACCACGGTACAGTCCGGATCGGAAGATAACAAGGCCCGCAGTCCCTCTCTTAATATAGTGTGGTCTTCGGCGATAACAATTTTGTGTTTTTCTCGCACGGCATCACCAACTATGGTCTGACCATTTCCGTCTAGAATACAGTCAGAAGTCGCAACTGTAAAGCGCTTCGCCTCAGTTTCGGCTCACCCCCCGACCCGTCGCCTTTTTAAAATACCGTGCAATATGAAAGTGTCTACCACATTCACCCCATTCTTGCGCGTGAGTCGATGCTTTAAAATGTTTTATCCCCTATAGGGTTATTGACCATGGCATTAGACAATACGGGAACGGGAAAAATCGCATGCTCCATACCTTAATCGTTGAGGACAACGCTACATTTAGAGAATCGCTCAAGGAGATATTGTGCGACCGATTCCCCTCTCTGGTTGTGGAAGAAGCTGGGGACGGTAAGGAGGCGCTAGAGAAAATTGAGACCTTTGTGCCGCACCTCGTCTTTATGGACATAAGACTGCCTGGAGCAAGCGGCCTTGAAATAACCGGCAAAATAAAGGCACGCCACACTCAGATTGTCGTCATAATTCTTACTAGCTATGATCTTCCAGAGTATCGACAGGCAGCAGAACAA
This sequence comes from Syntrophobacterales bacterium, assembly GCA_050124835.1. GTDB lineage: Bacteria > Desulfobacterota > Syntrophobacteria > BM002 > BM002 > BM002. The sequence goes on from JASFEM010000004.1 coordinate 32,882, forward strand.
TTCGGAGCCGATTACTTCCTTTCAAAAGGGGCAACGAGTGCTAAGGAGATTTTGGCGTTGGTGGGTGATATCTCCACTCGAATAGGTTTCGATTTAAATGGTCCGAACCGCTAACCCATACGGAAAAGACGCGAGCTCTAATGATTCACCCGGAAGTCTACACTCCATTATTTGCAGAAATACAGTATTTCTCCGCACGATCTACTCAATTCACCTGATTTACATCTAATTCATCATCAGTAACCTAGGGGTCATATTTACATTCCTACACCCCGAAACCTCAGATAAGAGTCCGTTTCAAGAGAATATACGAATGCGGCTCAAGCCGCCGCTCACTCTTTTTAGGAGTACAACCATGCCAGTATCTCTCGATCATGAGTCCTTTAGCTTGACTATTCAAGATTTGGGCTTTGAGTATGTTTTGGACGGTGCGGAATCCTTTTCTGGGATAGAGCTCAACCCCACTGCAGCAGACCCAGCATTGGATGAGTTCAACAAAAACCAGGGTCATGCGGGGAAGATTGATCTGCCGAAATCCCACACACCTCCGCAAGCTGAGGAAGAAGAACAGTTTCAAAAAAATCTTATCAGTTTCTATCTGAGAGATGTCTCTCAATTTTCTCTGCTAACTCCTGAGCGCGAGATTGAATTGGCCAAGACCATAAAAGAAAGCCAAGAACTGCTCGTGAACCTTGTTGTCCACAATTGTGCTGCTGAAAACCACTTCCCCCATCTTCGTCAGAAGATCCTTAATTGGCAAAGCGACGTAGAATCTTATCCAGGATTGCGCGAGAAGATGGTGGTCTATATTGTATCCACCCTGGAAAAAGCTGCGGCTCAAGAGGGAGCTTCTGAAATATGCCAAGAATTGAACGCTCGGGTTCGAGACATTGTTGCCAGAATCAACTCAGCTAAGGATGAAATGGTTAAAGCTAACCTCCGACTGGTTTTAAGCATTGCCAAGCGGTATCGCGGCCGAGGCCTGAGCTTTCTCGATCTTGTCCAGGAGGGCAACATGGGGCTGCTCAAAGCGGTTGTTCGATATGACTATACCAAGGGGAACCGTTTCAGCACTTATGCTACTTGGTGGGTACGGCAGTCCATTATCCGAGCCATCTATGAGAAGACCAACACCATTAGGCTCCCGGTGCATGTTGTTGAGATGAAAACTTTCTTTTCTAAGATCACTTCAGAACTTACAGAGGAACTGGACCGCGCGCCCAGTCCCTTGGAGATTGCCGAACGCTGTGGATACCCTCTTGAAAAAGTCACGATGCTCGCCCAGCTCTCTAATCGACCAGCCTCTCTCGAAGCGCCGGTTGGACAGATGGAGCAGCGGCTTACTGACGTCATAGAAGACAAGACTATTCCCTCGCCTCTTGAAGGGATCAGCCAACAGGAGCTTGTGGATGTCATCCGCAAGGTTCTGGCCTCGCTATCTCCCCGGGAGGAGGGAGTGCTCAAGTCACGTTTCGGTATCGATGGCAAGCCCTCACAGACACTCAAGACTATTGGTGGGCGGTTAGGTGTATCAAAGGAACGCATCCGCCAGATAGAGAAAAGGGCCATCAATAAACTGCGACAAAACTCGCGCTCCGAGCAACTCAGGTGTTTTGTTGAATAGGGTTATACCGGCCCAATGAATGGATCGGCTTATAGAACCTGATAAATTTAGGCAATTTCAGAGAAGGTGTTTCGCATGTTTTGGAAAACGGTTATAAACTTTGCTCCGCAACTGCTATTGAGGGCTGAGTCATTCCCTCCGCTTACGCTCAGTCTGCTACCTCGCGGGGGGAAGTCCTTCGGAGCGGAGGCAGAGGCAGCCTGAGCTGCGGATGTGCCAGCCTTTGCTGTTTTGCTTGGGTAGAGTTGTCTCCTTTAAAAGACAAAGGCTGGCCACATACGCCGCTTCGGGAATATGCCAGCCCACATCTATACGGAGTTAAGTACATAGGCGTTTTCTAAATATACGGCCCCGCTATTATCTTAGCGGTGTGGAATGAAGTGGCTGCAACATTGGGGTAAGGAGGAAAACCATGCATATTTGTAATCAGTGTGAGAGAAGATTCGCTGAGAGTAAACCTAATATGATCGTTTGTAGCGGTAAGGAGATCTGTTTTTTCTGCAGTGCAAGCTGTAGGGATGAATGGATGTTCCCTAAGTTATTGCTTGAATGGGTGCGCACCACTGTTCCAAATAGCGAGTTGGATCGAGCGCTGCAACCATTAAAATCGTGAAGAATAAAGGGACACGCCTTGGGCTGCCCCCCCAAGGGGGCTTTAGGCGTCTTTCCTGCACACGGTAGTCAGTTGGAGTAATGGAGCCCAACGACTTTAGATTTTAGAATGCAGATTTAAGATTTAAGAGCTTAGGACCTCATAGTAAGGAAAGCATGTAACCTCAATCTGGAATCTGCAATCTGAAGTCTGCAATCTGCAATCCTTTAGGTCATCACTAGGGCGGTAATCGTTGACTTGTTTGAGCTCTAGTCATGACCCTTCCGCATTACCAAGTCTCCGCCTTCCGCAGTGCCTCTTCTATCTCCTCGATCATCTTAAATCCATGGATCAATCCGTTCTCCGTTCACTTAAACGCCCTGCGCATTGCTGAAAATAGGAAAACCCCACCTCTGCGGCTCCATGCAGAGGTGGGGCGAATCCAGGGAGGTTTCAATAGGATAGAGTGTAAACGGGGAAAATTTATACCCTACCCGTCTGATAGTATAACCTGAAAATAAGGCAGAGGGAATATGGTGGTCCCGGAGTAAGCAAAAATGGAAGATTGATGCCCCATGAGTCCAAGTAGGTTAGCCTTTTCGGATAAAAACGGATCCCAAAAGAATCGCCACTAGTAAAAACTATCAAACGGAGTGAGAACAGGAGAATGAGGCTTCTTTACCTACTATTCTATGTAGTATATGGTTGTAAGAAAACGAAAGAGAGGAGGATACCGTTTTGGCATGGACCATCGACGATGCAGTTTCAGATAAGAATCTTAGAGATGCCAAGATTCATCTTCAAGAGGTGTCTTTTCGCCTCGGCGACCTTACTCCCAAAATTCGGATAAGACTTTTTAGATACCCAGGAGACAAAGAAGTCTACTTTGAGCAAAGCCACTTCATTCAAACACCCGGTCAAGAAAGTGTATTTTTTCCGGCGATGAAATCTGATAATAGTGAAGCCTATGCGTTGACCCATGCTGTTGAGGGTCTGACTCACACTTACGAAGCTGCCGTGGAACTGGGGCACGAGCCCTCTGACGTTTGGTTGGTGACTAATCCAGACTTCTGAGCAAAGAATCCAGAACAGGGACCTTTCTTTGAGCTGCGTCCAGAGCTAGTCTTTCCTTGGGGCGAGAGTCTGTTGGTGTAATGGAGTAAGGATCATTTCAGATTTTAGAATGCAGATTGCAGATTTTTTTAACGAATTAAAAACAGCAACTTTAAAACAAAATCTGAAATCTACAATCCTCTGAGCTTTGGCCTGGCCCAAAGGACCAGGTTACCGGGACGCTAATGAGCTCTGAGAATGACCTAAAAGAGTGCACGCTTTGTGAGCACAGGTGCGGCGTGGACCGTGTGGCTGGCGAACTGGGCGTGTGCCGCATCGCCGGTCCCATTGTCGCATCGAGAACCCTTCATCCAGCCCCTCCGGAAAGCTATACCATCTTCGTTGCGGGATGCAACTTCAAGTGCGTAGGCTGTCAAAATTGGACCATATCCCAGTTTCCTGATAATCGGATGCCCATAGAGGGTTATGTGGATCCCAAATCCCTCGCCCAGGAATCCGTAAAAATGCTGGAATCGACCGCTGGAATTCTTATGGGCGCCGACAGGATATTCTTCTCTGGGGGTGAACCCACAATCCATCTTCCTTTCATAGAAGAGGTTGTAAAAGAGGCCAGACGGCTCAGGCCCTCTTTGAAGGTTAATTTTGATACCAATGGCTTTATGACGGAAGAATCTCTCAAAAGAATCTTGAATTTCACCACCTCCATGACTTTTGACATCAAAGCCTTCTATAACGACACCATGAGGGCTATTACCGGGGCCCCGGTTGAACCTGTCCTGAGAAATGCAGAAATAGTAGCTAGAACTGCCAGTGAAAAGCTGTGGGAATATAGAATAGTCGCAATACCCGAGGTAAACGAGGATGATATTGAACCTCTCTGCCGTTTCCTCGCCTCCATATCTAAAAATCTTCCTGTCTGTTTTCTCTCTTTCAGACCAAACTATGTTATGGATGAACACCCCGGGGCCACGCGGGAACTCATGAGGCAGTGCGTTGAGCAGGCCAGGCTTGCTGGTTTAAGAAATGTTACCTATGCCGGTACAACGAATATTCCGGGAAAGGTAGGAGTCCTCCAGAGAAAGGTGGAGGGGGATTATAGCAGAAGAGGGGCCAAGATGGCCGCGTCTTACGCTCTTTCAAAAGGCTGTAATACACACCCCAGAGATTGCTCTAATTGTCCGTCTATGAGTACGTGCCCACTCAAGAAGTATTTACCCCTCAGGAGTTCCTAACCGTCCGGATTCGCAAGTCAAGATTAGAAGGCGGCGCTGAGGCCGGTGGACTTTGGATCACGCGATGCAACTCTTGCCAAATGACCATTGACTAATGACCAATGACTATCCACAAGCTGTAAGCTTCGGCCTAGCTCCGGCCTCCTGATTGCTGGATGAGCTTGGCCACCAGCCCGGTCCAACCCGTCTGATGGCTGGCCCCTAAGCCGGCACCATTGTCACCGTGAAAATATTCGTTGAACAAGATCAGATCGCGCCATAAGGGATCTCGCTGGAATTTTTCCAGTCCACCGTAAATCGGACGATCACCCTCGCCATTTATAAGAAAGAGACTCATCAGACGCCGGGACAACTCGGTGGCCACCTCCCACAGAGTCATCCACTGACCAGACCCGGTGGGACATTCGATTTTCAGGTCATCACCATAGTAGTGATGGAATTTCTGCAAAGACTCAATAATTAGGTAATTCATGGGAAACCAGATGGGACCCCTCCAGTTGGAGTTGCCTCCGAACAGACCGCTCTCAGACTCGGCTGGTTGGTAATTGATCGTGTGGGGTTGCCCGTCAACGTGGAAGCTGTAAGGATGCGTCCAGTGATACTTCGAAACAGAGCGAATGCCATAATCGGAGAGAAACTCATTTTCATCCAGCATTTTCCCCAAAACCCGCACGAGCCGGTCCTGGGTCAAGATGGCTAGCAGCCGACGCTCGCCAATACCTGGCGTTTCGATACAGGCCAGATTTCCGCTCAAGTGAGGGCGATTGCTGTAGAACCACTGCATTCGCCTCTCAAAAACCGGCATGGTTTCCAGGATTTCCGGTTCGATGGTGTCCACTGCAAACAAGGGAAGCAGTCCCACCATGGAGCGCACCTTCAAAGCAACGACCCGATCGTCGGGCAGATGAAGCGCGTCGTAGAAGAAGCCGTCCTCCTCATCCCAGAGACTGTGCCCATGACCACCACAGTCGGTCATTGCATGAGCTATACGCAGAAAGTGCTCGAAAAATTTTGTGGCCACATCCTGATAAACAGGGTTCTCCTTGGCCAATTCTAGAGCTATTTTCAGCATGGACAAGCAGAACGCGCCCATCCAGGCAGTGCCATCTGCTTGGTCTATGTGTCCACCTGTGGGTAGCGCTTGGCTGCGATCAAAAACACTGACGTTATCCATGCCAAGAAAACCGCCCTGGAAAACGTTTCTGCCGTCTTCATCTTTGCGGTTGACCCACCAGGTGAAATTCAAAAGCAATTTGTGAAAAACTGATTCCAAGAAGTCACGGTCCGGTCGTCCCCATTGCTTCCCGTCAATTTTGTACACTCTCCAGGCAGCCCAGGCCGGAACCGGCGGATTAACGTCGCCAAAGGACCATTCATAGGCCGGCAACTGCCCGTTGGGATGCATGTACCACTCTCGGGTAATCAACTCCAGCTGCCGCTTGGCGAAATCGGGATCAACCAGGGTCAGAGGGATGCAGTGAAAGGCCAGATCCCAAGTGGCGTACCAGGGGTACTCCCATTTGTCCGGCATGGAGATGATGTCGAAGTTAACGAGATGATCCCAATCATGGTTACGCCCGTGCATGCGAGATCGTGGTGGTGTCGGTTCGCCAGGATCGCCCTTTAACCATTGTTCTATGTCGTAGTAATAAAGTTGCTTGGACCAGAGCATTCCGGCCAGGGCTTGGCGCTGCACCCGTTTCTCATCTTCACTTAGATTGTGGGGTTGCACGGCCGCGTAAAACTCATCCGCTTCAGCCAGTCGCTGCCCGAAGATTGCATCGAAGTTCTGAAATGGCTCTTTGTGCGCCATCTTTGACAATCGTAGTCGGAGAGCGACTGATCCCTCAGGAGTGATGGTTTCCTTAAAGAGCGCGGCCGTTTTCGTACCCGTCCGCTCAGGGTTGACTGCAGTGGTTTCAGCGTCGATCACATACCGATGAAATGCGTCTTTGACATAGGGATTAGGGTTGGGAAGACCGTAGAGCCGTTCTGCGTTGGTCTCATTTTCCGTGAAGATCAGCTCCTCCGCCCCTTCGGCATAGAGAAAGTAGGTCCCGGCTGCCGGGTGGTCAACCTCCACCGTGGATACACCCGCAGTCCTTTCCAGCAGGTGCAGCTGGGGTTTACCCGGTGTGTCGGCCATGGGGCCGTCCTCGTAGCCCCAACTCCAGGTGTTCCTGAACCAGAATGTCGGCAAAATATGACACTCGGCCGGTTCAGGCCCACGATTAACCACGGTAATTTTTACCAAAATATCTTCTCGGTCCGCTTTGGCGTACTCAACAAACACATCAAAGTAGCGATTATCTCCAAAAATTCCAGTATCGAGGAGCTCGTATTCTAAATCGTGGTATCCGCGCCGCCCATTTTCGGCGACCAGTTCTGCATAAGGAAACTCGCCCTGCGGGTACTTGTAGAGCATTTTCATGTAGCTGTGGGTAGGGGTGCTGTCGAGATAGAAGTAATACTCTTTCACGTCCTCACCGTGATTGCCTTGCGAGCCAGTGAGCCCAAACAGTCGTTCTTTTAAGATCGGGTCGCGACCATTCCAGAGAGCCAGCCCGAAGCAAAGATGCTGATTTCGGTCACTGATCCCTGCCAGGCCGTCCTCACCCCAACGGTAGGCTTTGCTGTGGGCATGATCGTGCGGGAAAAAGTCCCAGGCTTCTCCGTCCTCACTGTAATCCTCTCGTACCGTTCCCCAGGAGCGCTCACTGATATATGGCCCCCATTTTTTCCAATTCGACTTGCGCTCGCGGTATTCGGTCAACCGCTTATGTTCATCTGTTTGCTTCATGGACATTCCCCTGCGACCCTGAACTGCCAGGAGACTTGCTTAAGAAATCGCAAATCATTTCGAAAAACACATTTATTAACCTCATCACAGGTTGGGCTTGAGGGCTGAGGTATTCCCGACGCGGCGTATGTTGCCAGCCTATGCAAACTTGAATGGTTAGGCCGTCCTGCATGTTGCTGCAGAGGATGGCAATCCCGCGTCTCGCGGGACTCGGGCTGCCAGCTGTCTGCTGTCTGCTTAGAAGTGCTCTATGCTCTCTGCCCCATGCCCTATGCTTATTTCGACAAGCGGCTAAGGGCACAATGTGCCGCCCCCAACAGGGCCGCCTGCTCGTTGAGAATCACCCGGACAGGTATTTTCTCTAACAATTCACTGAACCTGCCTTTGTTTGTAAATGCCTGCATAAACATAGATTCCTTCAGTTTAGGCAGGATTTTAGGTGGGATCCCACCACCCAGGTAAACACCTCCCGTCGTCATCGCGATTAAGGCCAGGTTACCGGCAACTGCTCCAAATATGGAGACAAACATATTCAATGCCGCCACGCACACGGGATGTTTACCATCCAGTGCGGCTTCGGTAATCGCCCTTGCCGGATCCATCTCTTCCATGTTCCTGGCTAACCAGGTAGGTATCCGATGGCGGCCGGTGTCTTTGAGCCATAGATAAATATTTACCAATCCGGGACCAGACAAGACCCTTTCTACGCTGACGTGCCCAAATCGTTTATGAAGGTAACGCCACAATTTGATTTCCGCTTCGGTGTTTGGAGAAAAATCGATGTGCCCCCCCTCAGAAGGTACAGGGACGTACTCCCCGTCTCGAAAAATAAGCAATGCCTTCCCCAGACCCGTGCCTGGAGCGACCAACGCAAGGTTTTGCCCTTTGCGACTTTTTGCCTTGTTCAAGCGAAAGAGCTCTCGACTGTTCAGAAGAGGAATGGCATGCGCCGTGGCTGTCAAGTCATTTATAAGAGAGACATGGGCCCACTCGAAGCGTTTTTTAATCTTATCTTCGGCGACGTACCACGGCAAATTGGTTGTTTGGCATCGCCCATTTATCACCGGACCCGCAATACCAAAGCATGCACTCTGAACCGGCACCTGATGTTTGTCCAAAAATCGTGCGATGATCCACTCCAGATTCGGCGCCTCCCTGCTGGAATAAGTCTCAATTACCTTTGCAGCAGGACGGGTCCTTCCTTGACGGAAAAAGCCGAGGTTCGTCTTTGTCCCCCCAATATCACCGGCTAAAACAAAAAGATCACTCTCAGGATTTTTCATTGGCTATCTCTCCTCAGAACGTTTGAGCCCAGTTTATCTTGATAATTCTCTCTTCTGAGCTTCATACAAATTAATATAAGACACTTGCTCACAATTTAAAGGAGGCTGACTCCATAATATTTTACCTTCGCACTTTGCCTGGTCGCCACTTTAAACAAGAAAACCCTGACCGCTTACTCAGAAGCTTGATCAGGGTATAACAGTATTACGATGAGAATCGGAGTGTAAAAGTACTCTCGTATTTATACTTTTTGAATTCTTATATAGATCCTTTAAAAGAATATTAAACTGTCATATAAAGAGCTTTGAAAATGTATTTATGTTTCAAAAATTGTAGATAAAATATTATTGTTCTATTAGTACATTACATATTCTTAATTGATTATGGCATTTCTTATTATTTATCCTGATATTTTGGTCAAATTGTGTATAAGATTTTTCAAAAATAAAGAATTTTGTATTTTTTTCTTGACAGATAAAAATTTTTTAGCTAAACACCTATGCTAGATATAGTGTAATTTGAGCAAATTTTTGCTAAATATTAGCACATTTTTTCACACTAGCGGTTTTTATAAACATTATTGCTAGCTCTTGCTTCTCTTTTGTTAATCTTTTGATTCGACCACTTAGTTTAATTACATTAGTTCTTACTGGATCAGAAACCTTATCATCCGAGTATAGCTGTAAATCAACCTTTTCATCTTGGGCGAAGTTCACCCAATCGTCTAGCTTGACAAGGGCACCGTTGATACTCACATCGACAATGGTGCCCTCAATGGCTTTTTTCGGTTTTTTGTTGGTGACTACAACCCTGAAAGGCCTGGTTATCCGCTTATACTTTCTTTTTTCATCATCGCATTTTTCGCAATGCTCACAGATTCTTTTTGCGGTTTCGATCTCGGAGGGTTCAAGTAGCTGGGGAATCAAATAGGCCTTGTCAATGGCTTGATTTTTTGGGCAATGCCCGCTACTGTAATACTGGCACTTTTCCCAGGCTGGCTCTTTCATAGGACCACCTCCACATGGAGACTCTGGGTCCGGAGCTTAGGGGATCAGGCTGCTTGGTAAATATCAATGCTTGGAGAATAGCTAGGACCGAAAATTTTGGATAAATACGTAACTCTTATATTTTGCTATTAAATTATGTTTCTTGTTGATTGTAAATACGAAAAATTCGTAGATTGTGAATTTTTTGTCAGTTTTTTGTTAATTATTTGTGAAGAATTGGTCATGGTGCATATAATAAGAAAGTAGCGATTTATTTTTTCTTCGACTTGAAGGGCCACAAGATGGAGTCTTTCGAAAGACGGAAGTACACGAGAACCCTTAGAAGTTTCAGAATAAAGATCAAGCTCGCTCGTACTTCCAAAGAGGTAGACGGGGTCACCCAGGACTTGTCCCAAGGTGGTGCCTTTATCTCGAGCCCATCCTGGCCTACCTTCCATCAGAATGATCAAGCGGAAATGCGAGTTTATTTACCTCCTGAATTTACCGGACAAAACAACACTTTAGTTCTCACTGGCCCGGCGTTAGTCAAGAGGATAGAGAAGGAAAGACAAGGGGTAGCCGTTGAGTTCTTAAGAGAATTAAGAACCTTCCAGCCTTCGTTGTAGATGGGTCACAGTTGTTGGCTCTTTCACCCTCGATGGTATGTCAGAAAACTTTTCCTGGTTTTGGTTCGGTTTACATCAAACCTACTGCCGACTCTTCTCAAGTTCCTTTATATAAGCCACAGCTCTTTCCAGTTCATCGGTTAGGTAGCGTGTACGGAGAATCGACTTCACCCGGATTGCCAGCTCCACCAAGTCAATGGGTTTGTTGACGAAATCATCGGCTCCCACTTCAATCGCAGCTATCTTGTTTTCATCGTATCCCGTTATCATTATGATGGGTATGTACTGCGTTTTCGGATCAGTCTTTAATCTCTTGCAGACTTCTATCCCATCAATACCGGGCATCCTAACATCCAGCAAGATTACATGTGGAGTCTCTCCTTTTGCCAACTCTATGGCCTCTTCTCCGGCTGAAGCCAGAAGCACGTCGTAGCCTTCTTGCTGTAGAACCTCGCTGAGCAAATCCCTTATTTCAAGTTCATCATCCACCACCAAAACCTTCTCCTCCATGGTACCCCTCCCTTCCTGGATGTCAAAATTATCGGATAAATGATTTTTCCGCTTTCAGGCGCCTGAGATTGGACAAAGTAGACCCTCCAAGACTTCAGTGATGAGCCTCCCGTATCGGACCGCCCAATTTCTCATCATTAATCCAGTTTGGGCTTACGATGACTTGGTTGAATCTGGATGTTTGTATGCTAACGCATAGCTTCGTGTGAACTTACCTATCGAGGTCATGCGCCTTTGGTAGGTTCAACGCTTACAGTCTCAGAGGGCTTGCGGTTTGTCAAGGAGTTAGTTAAAGGGCCACCGCAATGCTGCCAGCGTCAAGAGTTACATTCCCATAGTTAATCGTTTTCTTGGGGGAGATAGAAAGCGGATTTAAGTAGGGACGTGGTGGATGTGATGCCGTCCTGCCACGGTAGGTAGATTTCTGCCATTTCCGAAAAAATAGCAGTTTCCTATTCTTGATTAGACTCAAGATATCGTGGCAGAATCTTAAAGGGCAAAGTTTAGATTAAAATATGAAATGCAAACTCCCAGGAAAAAGGTAGGAGAGCTTACATGCTGGCGATTTCACTTCTGTCTGCCCGTACTAGCAGATAAATCGGTGACCTACTTTTCTAGGTTTTTGATCTTGCCCCTCAGAATCTTTTTGTATTTTCTACAAGCCACAGGAATGGTTATAGCGCCAAAAGGATACTTCGAATAGTCTTTCTCGGGATCGAAACATTCGGGTTTGCCACCATCTAATCCCCATTTATTTGGATTATAAGTATTTGAAATATATGCTCCCCCACCATGCGTTTTGACAAGCCCAAAGTGGAGATGTTGATAACCATTATGTGACTCACCAGAAAGACCGATTAATTGTCCCCTTTGTACTGTTTGAAAGTAGGAAACAAAGACCTCAGACAGGTGTGCATATACAGAATAATATGGTTTGGAGACTTCATCGTAATGTTCAAGAAACACATAGAATCCGCCCTTACCAGGGTCAGTCGGATCATTACGTTCTCTGATCGATACAACCTTTCCGTCAGAACACGCAATAATGGGAGTCCCTTTAGGAATGGAGTAGTCAAGCCCTGGATGTCTACCTTCTCCGTATTTAACAGGTGCGCCATACCCAACGCCAATGCGAGGTCTACCTTCTTTGATGGCACTACACGACAAATTCAAGGAGGCAACGAGGGCCAAAAGGATGAGCACCGAGAAGCGTTTAGTTTTTGCCATTTTTCCCTCCTTTGCCTGTCGGCAGGTGGGAAGCCTTTGACTCCAGTGGTTAGTGTTTGTCCTCGGTGAAACTCAGGAGAGCAGGAAGGTCTCTCGATGTTCAACTAGCGAGGGAACGTGAGCTACTTTCAGAATAGGACGTTCAGGTAATTCACGTCAATACGCAATGTCAGGCTTTCGGGATTCCTCGGTTGGCTCGAAAAGGCAAGCGCGCACTGTGCCTTCCATCCCTTAATTAACACTCGTGTGGAGATTACTCTGGTCCAATATGTTGAGAAATGAGGTTACTCGTTACCAATAAAGAACGGTAATCTTCTCCAGCTCAGGCAGATAGGGAGCCCCTCCGAGAGGTGGCAGCCTCATATTCTCACATTCAGATCGAAATATATCGCTGCCAGTAAATAGAAACAGTAGCTAGATCTGATCGAGACACATCCTCATACAGACGATGCTTTGTCACAATGGAAGAGGGCAGACCGAAGCGGTTACACTAGTCTTTCACAAGAAGCTTCACATTATGGATGAGTTCTTCTGGCTCGATGGGCTTTTCCATGAAGATATCCGCATGAATCCAGTCCAAATCCTCATCTAACGTTCGGCCATATCCCTTTTCCACCGGCGGCCTGGCAGAAACGATGAGTATGGGCACTCCGAAAACGCCATCGTTCTTTTTGACTTCGGTGGCAAAGTTTAACCCCTCATCCATGGTTTCCATCATGATGTCGAGGATGAGTAGATCCGGACGAGTGTCAGAAAAGAGCTGGAAACCTTTGCGTGTATCCAGGGCAGTAAAAACCTGATAGCCATACTGGGAGAGAATTTGGCTCAGCGCATCACAAATTTCCGGATCATCATCGATGATTACAATTCTCTTTGCACTCATAGATGAATCCCTCCTTGCCCAAGTCCAGGGCCTATTAATGTTACGCTTCCAAAAATTTTCTCTGGATTAAAACTACTATGGTAATGAAGATGGGCTATACAGATGGTGGCAATGTTGAGGCAAGAGATATCCCCAAGGATAAAAAATCCGAACAGCGCAGTACTTGCACCTTAACACAAACAAGGTTCCCAATGTCAAGCTAAAAAACCACGAACTTGATAGGGAATAGCGAGGTCAGGAGGAGAATGCGGATCTAGATAATGATGAGGTATACCATAACTGATCTCGAGCACCGTGACAGTTCAGTTGTTAAGCCAGTGGGGGCATCCCTGATTGAGGGGCACTAAAAGGCAAGGCGCAGAAGAGGAGAATTTTCAGGCTTCGTGCTTAATCCTCTTTATAATCTTCGGAATAAGAAATGAAAATATGAAGAGGCCTATTGAAAAAAAGACCTTGAAAGAAATCAACTCGCCCCAGTTGCCAGAAACCCAGACATCCTTCAGGGTCCCTATGAAAAAGGTGAAGATAAAAGTCCCCACGATAATGCCCAGGCCAGTGCCGAAAAAGTAGTCCCAAAATCGCACCTTGGTAAGGCCCATGCCGAAATTCATCGGTGTGAAAGGAAAATACACAAGACGCAAGTAGAGAACGGTTGCAAAACCATTTCGCTCAATGGCATCATCGTACTTCTTGAGTTTGTCTCCAATCAGTGAAGCCGCGAACTCTCTGCCAAGGGTGCGCCCGATCCAAAAGGCTGCACTTGCACCAGCCATTGCGCCAATCCACACGTATAGAAAGCCCCAGTAGGCTCCAAAAATGGCGGCGCCAAGACCCGTTAGCAAAGTCCCGGGCAGGAATAAGCATATCCCTGCAGTATAAACAACAATAAAAACCAGGGGTGCCCAAAACCCTGCACTGTCTAGAAAACTCCCGAGTGCTTCAGCTGTGAGATACCCTTTTACTGGTGTAAACCGAAAAATGTAAATGGCTATAGCAACAAAAGCCAGAAGCATCGACGCCTTTATCACGGCTTTTTTCCGATTTGCTGTTGGCGCCTGTATGACATCTCCCATGCTTTCCCCCCCGACCTTGGTGTCAGTTTCCAGCGATTTGTTGTCCGTTGAAGAATTTGTCATTGGTCATTCGCTATTGGTGATGAGTCGGAGGAACGGCAAATAAATTACAATCTGTCGATAATAGACATCGAATGTCTAGAAAATAACCGGCTTAACCGGCTCTATTCATCCTTGGCTGTCTTAACCGCGTGACCGCCAAATTCCCTCCGCAGGGCCGCAAGAACCCTGTCCTCGAAAGCATTCTCTTGCCTGGATCTGAATCTTCTAAAAAGCGACAAGGCTATAACTGGAGCGGATACGCCACTTTCAACTGCCTGTTGCACAGTCCAGCGCCCTTCCCCCGAGTCTTCCACATATCCGCGAATTTCTGTGAGCCTTTCATCCTTGGCAAAGGCTGTCTCCAAGAGCTCCAGAAGCCACGAACGTACCACACTTCCCTGATTCCACAGGTGCGCCACTTTGGAGTAATCAAGGGATTCTGCGTAAGGAGAGCCCTCCAAAATGGCAAACCCTTCCCCGTAGGCCTGCATCATTCCATACTCGATACCGTTATGAACCATTTTGACAAAGTGACCAGCGCCAATGGGACCGCAATGGAGATAGCCATCCTCGGGTGCCAGTGTCTTGAAAATTGGCTCGAGATATTCATAGATCTGGCGGTCTCCGCCCATCATCATGCAATACCCTACCTGGAGTCCCCAGATGCCCCCGCTCACACCAACATCCATAAACTTAATTCCGGCCTCAGCCAGCATCTCGGAGCGGCGGATGTCATCTTTATAGTAGGTGTTACCTCCATCAATGATGATGTCGTCAACAGACAGCAAGTCTTTAAGCTGCTCGAGGTGATCATCGACGGGCTTGCCAGCAGGAAGCATAAGCCAGACGACTCGTGGCGGTTCCAACTTCTCAACCAGTTCGGTTAAAGAAAAGCTCCCTATTGCGCCCTCCTTGACAATTTCCTCTGTCTTGTTGGGCGTTCGATTGAAGGCTACCACCTCATGCCCCCCCTGAAGCAGCCGCTTCGCCATATTCATTCCCATGCGGCCCAAGCCAATCATAGCCAATTTCATTTCATAACCTCCAAATTGCCAATTAGAGAATTTCGCAATACGTACATAAATTTAACCTAGCATAGGTTGGGCTTGAGGGCTGAGTTATTCCCAAAGCGGCGTATGTTGTAAGCCTATGCAAGCTTCAATGGTTAGGCCGTGCTGCCTTTAGCTGCAGAGGCTGGCGACATCCGCAGCTCGGGCTGCCATTGCCTCCGGTCCGAAGCACTTCCCCCCGCAAGTGTAGCAGACCGAGCGTAAGCGGAGGGAATGGCTTAGCGCTCAAGCCTTTGAGCGGAGCTAAGACAAGAGGCATATTTTCGAATTCTAGCTCTCTTCGCCGCAGGCCCTTCCTTTCAGATTGAAAAAGAGTTTTAATCCCTTCTTTACTCTATCGGAGAATATCTTGGGAGAAAAGAATGTCCCTGCGACCCTTTTGTTGATTTCACCCAGGGTCGGATATGGATGCACCGCCGAGGCAAGCGTGGAGAGTTTCACCTTTCCATTTAACACAGCTACCCATTCACCCAGTAATTCTCCTGCTTGTGGACCCAATATCTGAACCCCAATTGGCTTTTCTTTTTCATCAAGGATCATTTTGATCTTTCCGACTTTTTCACCCTCTGCCAGACTTCTGTCGTTATCTTTAAACTCTTCAGTCCACACAGCATACTGGATTCCGGCAGCCTCGGCTGCTTTTTCATTCATACCAATGCTAGCGAGTTCAGGGTCAGTATAGGTGCACCACGGCAAGAAGGTGTAGTCTACCTTTCTCGGGAGATGAAAAATCGCATTGGTGAACACGACACCGCCCTCGTAACCGGCAGCATGAGTGAACTGATACTCACCGGTGACATCTCCTGCTGCATATATGTGCTTTTGTTTTGTTCTCAAGCGCTTGTCTACCTGTATGCCTTTCCCACTAAACTCTATGCCCAACTCTTCCAGCCCTAAACCTTCCACGTTGGCTTCTCGACCCATGGCAACCAGGATTTTTTCGCCCCTAAGCTGGATCGTTTTGTTCGCGCCATTCTTAAGAACCACCTCTCTCTCGTTCCCCAGGTCCCGAACAGCCACCACAGAGGAGTTGAGATAAAATGTGACCCCCTCAGCTTGCAAAACCTCCTTGACTGCGTCGGCCATATCTTTGTCTTCTTTGCTCAAGATCTGATTACTCCGCTGAACCACAGAGACCTTCGCACCAAGGCGGCAGAATGCCTGTGCCATCTCTATGGCTATGGGTCCAGCTCCAAGAATTATCAAGGATTTTGGCAGATGATCGAGGGAAAAGATTTCCTTGTTGGTGATATAAGGGGTTTTATCCAACCCCTCTATTTGAGGTATGGCAGGAGAGGAACCTGTAGAAAGTACCCAGGCTTTGGCTGAGAAGGTCGCTCCATTCAGACGGATGGTGTGCTCATCGGTAAAGGTTGGATCACCAAATTCCACCCTGGCGCCGAGCTTGCAGAATCTTTCCACTGAATCGTGCTCTTGAATGGTATTGATAACCGATTGAATTCTATTTGCCACCTCACGATAATCAACAGGTGGAAGCTCAACCCCCGGAAGTCCGTATTCTCTTGAGCTTTTCATCAGATGGTAGACGTGAGCTGTTCTGATCAGGGTTTTGCTCGGCACGCACCCGTAGTGCAGGCAGTCGCCCCCAAGTTCTTTTTCCTTTTCAACCAGCAGAGTCTTGGCACCAGCTTGGGCAGCTCCAGCCGTCACGGTTAAACCTGCTGCGCCACCGCCAATTACACCTATGTCAAAATCATAATCAGCCATAGCCCTCTCCTTGTCTTTTCTCTGTACTTAGTTCCCCTGCGAGCGCCAGCGATAGGACGCTTAAGCTTATGTGAACAAACTGCACCAAGTTTTGTCGTCTCCCTTTTTTGGATCGGAAGGCAATAAGAAGCTCATGCGGAACTCTACCCTGCTTGTTATCTAAGCAAACTAAGACATCTAACGGGAATATCAAGAGAGAATTCCTCCAAGAGTTTCCCCAATAGTCGTGATTAGCCCGACTATCTTACCGCTGGATTCGGGTTTTTGCATTGGAATATTTGCGGATTTTCTTTGTTACAGTCGGAAACTGCTTGACACCACTAAGAATAATTCAGAAATTGAGAATTAGAGATCAGTTCTGGAGTATTGAAATAATGTAATTAAGAGACGCAAGAAACTGCCGTGAGTTCAATGACTGTAAAAAACTCGGAGAAACTCAAGTGGTGGGGCTGGGGACCAGAAGGCCAGAGTTACGCTCTGCCCGATCCGCAGGGTTTCTGGTCATTTCTTGAAAACAGCCTGGGCCCACTTCAAAAGAGCTCGCGGGTTGCTTCCCCGAATGACATCCATTTGCCGCCTTCTCGTCTGGCCTCCGCGGACCTTGAAGAACTCACAAAGTTACTCGGTGACAACGGGGTGACCACTGGACCATCGGACCGGTTAGTTCACGCTCTGGGGAAATCCTACGTTGATCTTCTCCAGATACGTCAAGGGCATGTATCCGCTGCACCAGATGGAGTTATTTTCCCAGAGAAAGAGGAACATGTTCAGGCTGTATTGGAACTAGCCCACCAAAAGAACTGGGCTATTATCCCCTTCGGCGGGGGGACTTCGGTAGTGGGTGGCGTGGAACCCATGCCTGATAGTCAGGTAGTGCTCACGCTTGATCTGGAACGCATGAACCGCGTCCTTGAAATAGATCCCGTCTCCAACACCGCAAGAATCCAGAGTGGTATCCGGGGACCAGAACTGGAGGCACAGCTTTATGCTAATGGCTTTACCTTGGGACATTTCCCCCAATCTTTTGAATTCTCGACACTAGGTGGCTGGATTGCGACGCGCTCGGCAGGGCAGAATTCCACCAAGTATGGGAAGATCGAGCACATGGTGGTCAGCCTGAGGATAATCACACCAACCGGTATTTTGGATTCCCCAGTGGTACCGGCAGATGCAGTGGGGCCTTCCCTGCTTCAATGTCTGATTGGTTCAGAGGGCACTTTAGGGGTAATCACCCAAGCTGTAGTCCGTCTTCATCCTATCCCCCAGCACAGGGTTTTCGCTACATACCTTTTTCCGGATTTCGCTGAAGGCGTCTCTGCTGTGCGTCAAATGTTGCAAGCAGATCTGCGGCCAGCGGTGCTCAGGCTTTCTGACCCTGACGAGACCGCAATGGCTGTGTTGCTTGGTAAATCGCCGCGCTCATCTTTCAAGGAATTCCTAGGCCATTGGTATATCCGCTTTCGGGGATTTGACCTCCAGCGGTCCGCTCTCCTTATCTTGATTTTCGAGGGAACTCGCAATCTGGTTTCGGCGGCGAGACGCGAAACGCACCGCTTCTTGCGATCGGGACTTTATCTGGGGGGCCACCCTGCCAGGGAGTGGATGAAATCTCGCTTTCACCATCCGTATCTCCGGGATGACCTGCTGGATCGCTCGGTAATGGTGGACACTTTGGAGACTGCCGCACCCTGGGAGAGACTGCCAACGCTTTATGCAGCGGTACGCCAGACACTCTCCGAATCGATCCTTAGCACTGCCCCGGGCGCGTTGGTGTTCAGCCATCTATCCCACGCCTATCCGGATGGTGCCTCCCTGTATTTTACCTTTATGGCCCGGCAGCAAGCCGGACGTGAGTTGGAGCAATGGCAGTTGATTAAAGAAGCGGCCACCGAAGCGATAATCAAGCATGGCGGTGCCCTTAGCCATCACCATGGTATCGGTAGCATGCACAAACCCTGGGTTCAGTCTTATCTGGGGCCTGGAGCTCTGGCATTTCTCGAGCAGCTGAAAAGAAAAATAGACCCAGAGAACATCATGAATCCCGGAAAACTATTGGGAACTTAAATGTTTCGTCCACAACCCAAATCGTACGGTGGAACCTTCTCTTACAGAACCCGGATCGCCAACCTTAAAAGGATGCAGGAGGAGGAGTTTGACCTCGTCGTGATTGGCGGGGGTGTTACAGGTGCTGCTATCGCAAGGGACGCGGCCATGCGCGGCATGAAAGTGGCACTCATTGAAAAGATAGATTTTGCCAGTGGTACCAGCAGCAAGTCTTCAAGGATGATCCACGGGGGACTGCGCTACCTGAAACAGCTAGATATCGGTCTGGTGAAGGAATCGCTGTCTGAACGGGAGAAACTTCTTCATCTGGCACCCCACCTGGTTCACCCGGCCCCTTACTTAATCCCCATCTATTCAGGCTGGCTAGGGCGTCTTGAGCTGCACATAGGGATGCACGGCTACGATTTATTGGCCCGCGACAGTTCTCTGGGACGCCACCGCAACCTGTCGCCCCAGGAAGTCTTGCACGAAGAACCCCTGCTTCGTGAGGAAAACCTCTCTGGGGGCTTCATTTATTATGACTGCCTGGTAAACGATTCTCGGCTCACCCTTGCTATTGTGAAATCCGCACACGAAAACGGCGCGGTGGTGGCCAATTACACCCAGGCTATTGGTTTCGGCCTGGATAAAAAACCCCTTCGCGAGGTGAGATTTCGCGAGATCTTGAAGGGTAAGGAGGGGGTAATTCGCACCCGAGTGGTGGTGGTTGCGGCAGGGCACTGGACCGATGAACTCCTTCAACGTCATGACCACCCAGGACCCACCCTCCGCCCCACCAAGGGTGTCCACCTGGTCTTTCCCAAAAATCGACTTAAGGTGAACAAGATTGTCGTGGTGCCCACTGCGGACAAACGCATGATCTTCGTAGTTCCCCTGGGTGAATACGCCTATGTTGGAACGACCGACACCGACTATACAGGCTCACTCGATACTGTGCTTGTGGATGATACTGATGTAACTTACCTTCTAGACGCGATAAATCAATGTTTTCCATCGCTGAATTTGCGCCCCACCGACATCGTCTCTTCCTGGGCCGGACTCCGGCCCCTCACTAAAGAGGAAGGTGCCCCCTCTAAGGTGAGCCGCGACTATCACGTTGACTTATACGACGATGGGCTTGCACTCATCACCGGGGGCAAACTGACCACCCATCGCACCATGGCCAAAAGTCTCGTTGACCAGGTACTGAAGCGCTACGACGACCTCCTAGAGGGTGACTTCAGCCCGTGCAGTACGGCAGAGACTCCCCTCGTGGGCGGGGAGATGGCCGATTTTCCCTCTTATCTCAAAGCGCAATCCCTAGGTCTAAAGGACCGGTGGGGTCTCTCTCAAATCAATGTGGAGCATCTGATTCATAGCTACGGCCGAAATCATATGGATATTCTTGCCCTGGGACTCAGAAATCGAAAGCTGCTGGAACCATTGGGTCCGGGCTGCCGGGTGATTAGAGCACAGGTAATCTATGCCGTTGAAGACGAAATGGCCCTCACCCTAGAGGATTTTATGAGCAGGAGAACAAGCCTCATCTATTTCAATGGTCAGCAAGATCTTGCTTCGACCGCAGCCAAACTCATGGGCAGAGTGCTGGGTTGGAACCGCACCCGCCGGTTAGCTGAAATTCGCAAATACCGAGAAACAGTTCAACAGATGTTCAACTTCAGATCAGCGTTAGCATAACTTGTATCACAAAAATATCTATGTCTTTTATCTCTCACAGAGATCACAACCGGCTTATAATCCATTGTTTACCAATAACTAGGCAGTAGGCACATAAAACTTGCCTCTTAGAGCTAGTCTGTTACTCTAGAGCTTTCGGCATTTGCGCCTGACAATTTCTTTCAAACAGTAAACAAATAGTTGTTTGTATTTTTTTGTGCTTAGTGCTTAGTGTTTAGTGGTTAGTTATCGAGCGACCCGGAGATCGCCGAAGCAAAGAGTGGGCGAGAGGATAGATAATAATAACAGAACATAGGTCTTGTGATCTGGTGGTATGAATAGTCGACAGAGATTCTTAGAAACGATGCGTTATGGCAAGCCCGACCGGGTGCCCTACTTCGAGGAGGGCATACGGAAAGATGTCCTCAAAGCATGGCGGCGCCAGGGCTTACCGGCTCAGGCTGATCTTGCTCAAATGTTTCCTTCCGACAGGCGTGAGGTGATAGAGGCAGACTTGGATCCCCGTCCCAAGCTTAAGAAGTGGCCCACCTCACGGTCCGAAATCAACACACTGCGGAAACACCTCGATCCATACACTCGAGGCCGTTTGCCCTGGGGCTGGTCCAAGCGGGTTCGCGGTTGGCAGAATCGTGAGCATGTACTGATGCTGCGGGTTCACCGTGGCTTTTTCCTTTCCATGGGTGTGTATGACTGGCGCAGATTCGACGAGTTGATGGACCTGCTCATAGATGATCCTGAATTTGTGCGTGAAGCCATGGCCGTCCAGGGTGAATTCGCCGCTGGTCTCACGGAACGGGTGCTGCGGGACGTTGAAATCGATGCGGCTTTGTTCAGTGAACCCATCGGAGGAAATGACCAACCCTTGATCGGGCCCCAGATGTATGAAGAGCTCGTGCTGACCAGCTATGAGCCGGTTCTGGCGGTATTGAAGAAATATGGGGTGGAAAACATAGTCTTTGTGACTTACGCCAATGCCCGAATATTGCTGCCGAGCATTCTAAAGTGGGGGTTTAACTGCCTCTGGGCCTGCGAGGTGAATATAGAGGCAATGGACTATCGCGATCTGCGCCGGGAGTTCGGTGGTGATCTCCGGTTGATCGGGGGTATAGATCTGGACGCACTTCGGCGTGATAAGGATGCAATCAAACGTGAAGTCGAGCAGAAAGTACCCCCCCTCCTTGCCGACGGTGGCTACGTGCCTCTGGCAGATGGCAGGGTTCGGGCGGATGTGCCTTATGAAAATTACGTCTACTATCGGCAGTTATTGGAGCAGGTGACAAGGGCGTAATCCCGGTCGCAGCGAGAGGATCACCAGGCACTGGGGGGCAACGCGGTGAAACGGCGAGACGGAGACGCGGCGAAAATGCCAGCAAATTGAGAGGGATTCAGTTTTGATGGCTTTTCCCCTGACTACTGGATTCTGACTCCTGGCTCCTTCCGCTATGAAACTCTACCGACTGAATAAGACTGATTAAGAATGTGGACACCTATGAACACCACAGATGGTTTATTGACAGAGGAATATTATATTAAAGCGGCCGGACATCGGCTTCGTGTGCGAAAGCTTTTGCACCCCAACAGTGATAAAAAGAATGCAGGCCCAACTTTGGTGTTTCTCCACGAGGCATTGGGTTCTATTGAACAGTGGCGAGACTTTCCCTCTATCCTGGTGGAGGCAACAGGCTTCGATGCATTGTTATATGACCGCTGGGGCCATGGAAAATCTGATCCGCTCGATGCAAAAAGAACGCTCCGCTATGTCCATGATGAAGCCTTGGACAGTCTGCCTGAAGTTCTGAAAAAATCCAACGTCCATGATGCGATCCTCATCGGTCACAGCGATGGTGGCTCCATTGCCCTGATATTCGCGGCAGATTATCCACAGCTAGCCCGCGGTGTCGTTTCTGAGGCCGCACATGTTTTTGTGGAAGAGATTACCTTGGAAGGAATTAAAGACGTCGTCAACAAATACGAAACGACGAACTTGGTTGAAAGGCTGTCACGTTATCACGGTGATAATACAGAAAAGATTTTTAGAGCTTGGCATGAGACCTGGCTCTCTGCTGAATTCAAACGTTGGAATATTGAGAATTGTCTTCCCCGAATCAAGTGTCCAGTATTGGTAATACAAGGTGAAGACGACCAATATGGCACTGAAGCTCAGGTTGAAGCCATCGCATCACAGGTATCCGGACCGTCCAAGTCTTTGCTAATTCCAAATTGTTCTCACATACCTCACAAACAAGCCAAAGACATAGTTGTTCAAGAAATGACAGATTTCATTCTCAAGATCCTTTAGGAACCATTAAGGAATTGAGGGATTGGGGGATTACGGAATTAATCAGTCAAGACTCTAATTCCTTAATTAGAGTGGAAGGAAAGCTATGAGACGGGCAAGAATTTTGGGTGTAGGCATGTACCTGCCGGAACGGCAGGTCCCCAACATGGAACTTGAAAACATCAAAGAACTCGAGACCTCCGATGAATGGATTCGACAACGCACCGGCATCAACTTTCGGCACTTCGTCTCTGAGGGTGAATCTGGCACTGACCTTGCCGTACACGCCTCAAAGCAAGCCATTATAGAAGCTGCACTGACCCCGGAGGACATTGACTTCATTATCTATGCCACTCTAAGCCCGGACTACTTTTTCCCCGGCAACGGCTGTTTTTTGCAGGACAGGCTTTTTCCCGATAGAACCATCGGTGCCATGGACGTCCGCACCCAGTGTTGCGGCTTCATTTATAGCCTTGCCATGGCAGACAGCTTAATCAAGAGTGGCCATTATGATCACATTCTTGTGGTTGGTACGGAGGTCCACTCCACAGCCTTGGACTTTACTTCTAGAGGTCGGGATGTAACTGTACTTTTCGGCGATGGGGCGGGAGCAGTGGTGGTTGGCCCGGCCCCGGATGGCCATCCAGGCATACTCACCACCGCCATGCACTCGGAGGGGAAATATGCCAGAGAACTCTGGACAGAGTATCCGGCCAGCGCACACAATCCGAGGCTCAGCCATGAAGCGCTGGAACAAGGCAGGCATTACCCTAAAATGAACGGACGCATGGTCTTTAAGCATGCGGTCACCAGGATGGTAGAAGTCAGTCATGAGGTCTTAGCAAAAGCGGGTCGAACGGTGGATGATATCGACCTGTTTCTGCCCCACCAGGCGAACCTCCGTATCAACCAGATGGTAGCTTCTCAGCTGGGCATTCAGGAGGAGAAGATGGTAAACACCATCTCCTGGACCGGCAACACCACAGCTGCCACCATTCCCATTTGTATGCATGAAGCACTAAGGCAGGATAAATTGGCAGAAAACAATCTTGTCCTACTCACAGCCTTCGGGGCTGGCTTTACGTGGGCAGCCTCGCTATTGCACTGGTAATAAACTCGCTCGCTTATCACGAAGCGGTTTATTCCTTATACCTTGTGCCTTGCACCTTATATCTAGTACCGTACTTTGCACCGAAGTTGGAGACGCTCGATGAGCATCCGGTGGAAATTTTTGATTATTCTCCTGGTTTTCAGTCTTACGCCTTTACTCTTGGTCACTGCCGTGAGTCAGAAGGTCACAATCAACCTGGGTGAGACCATCTCCAATTTGGCGAAGCGTACCCGCACCGAAATCGTCAGTAAAGAGCTGCAGCAGACCGCCAGAGACCATGCCAAGATACTGGGTCGCGAAAAGGAAATCTTGGAGCTTACCCTGAGGATTATAGCCAGAGATGCCAAACGTGTTTTGTCCGAGAAACCAAAAGCCACTCCCAGAGTCTATTTCGCCGATGACTATGACAATTCTCGTAGGGCCCCCGGTGATCTGAGCCGCTCGCCACAACATCTTAGGGAAGCGTCAGGTGGTGGCACCGAACCCATGCCCGTAAGCATGGGGCATCAGGTCTTCTGGCTTCCCTCCAACCTCGATAGAAGGGTCGTGGCAAAAGACATTGCCAGACTGGCACAGTTGCTTCCTCTGCACCAAGAATTCGAACGTCGGTATGGAGACATTCTCTATTGGCAATACGTTAGCCTCAATAGCGGTGTTCACGCCGCTTTCCCTGGTCATGGGGGTTATTCGCCGGACTATACCCCACAGAGGCGACCGTGGTTCATTCTCGCCAAGGAAAGAAAAGAGTTGGCTTGGTCCACCCCTTACATCGACGCCACTTCCCACCAGGTTATTATGACCGCTTCAATACCCGTTCATCACCCAGACGGCACCTTTGCCGGAGTTGCCGCCATTGACGTGCTCGTTTCTAAAATTTTGCAAGTCCATGAGCTCTCTTCCCAGTGGTCGCCGGCCATGCGCTCTTTTCTCGTCTGGTCGGGCATAAACAGCAAAACCGGCGAATCCGGCCTTTGGGTTCTCGCCCAGAAAGATTACGTTGAGCATGCAGCTGCTTGGACCGGCGTTACCCAGCTGGAGCGGTTGGCCTCTTCAGACGCTCAAAAGATGAGTCGACTCTCTAGTGGGATTGAAACCAGGACATCTGGCTATCTGGACATGCCGTATTATGGGGTGGACTCCATCTGGGCATACGCTCACGCGGTCGAGGATGTAAGTCTAGTACTCATCGTTCCACACAAGATAATCCTGGAACAGGTTAAACAAATTCGAGAAGCCGTGCTGTCCTTGGCCAAAAGACACTGGCTGATTACGGGGATAACCGCCACCGCTGTAATTCTCTTTCTGATCCTAGCGGCTTTTTGGTTTTCCCGAGCAATGATCAGGCCTATGTTCGTCATGGTTGAGGCGGTCAGAAAACTTGCTGTGGGCGACTTTTCCGCACGGATGCATATAGCCACCGGAGATGAGCGAGACCTGGTAGCCGATACCTTCAACGAAATGGTCCCTAAGCTCGAAGATAGAATGCATATCCGCAAAGCCCTCGAAGTCGCCCAGGAGGTGCAACAGAACCTCCTGCCCGAAGAAATTCCCAAAGTGCCAGGCTTTGACATCTCGGCGAAAAGTGTTTATTGCGACGAAACGGGCGGAGATTACTTTGACTTCTTCCCTAGTGGAGATGAGGACTCTGCTCGCACCGGCGTTTTGGTGGGTGACGTAACCGGCCACGGTATTGGGGCGGCTTTACTCATGGCTACAGCCCGAGCGCTCATAAGAGGTCTTGCCAGCAAGCAACAAAATCTAGCCGAGTGTGTCAGCCAGGTCAACAGGCTCCTAACTGCTGACGTCCGTCAGAGTGGCAATTTCATGACCCTGTTTTTTCTCGAGCTTGAGGTGGGATCACGCCTTGTCAGGTGGGTTAGGGCAGGACACGACCCTGCTATCTTATACGATCCAGCAACCGAGTCCTTCGAAGAGCTCAAGGGATCCGGTCTGGTCTTGGGAGTTGACGAAGACTATTCATACCAACAGATCGAAAAGACCATCGAGACCGCCGGAACCATCATACTCGTCGGCACGGACGGCATCTGGGAGGCTCATAACGGAGATGGAGAGATGTTCGGTAAAGCCCGCCTTTATGAAATAATCCGGATAAATGCTCGCAAGACCGCTGAGGAAATTCAAGACGCGGTGTTGGAAGCACTCAGCGATTTTCGTGGGGATGTCGCCCAGGAAGATGATGTTACCATTGTGGTGATCAAGGTACTTTAGACGAGGCATAAAGTTGGTAGTCAGTAGCCAGTAGCCAGCAGAAAAAACTTCTTACTGATCCCTTATCACTGATCCTAGTGACCATTTCTTTCTCTTTTCGCCGGGTCCCCGTGTCGCTGGGTCACCGCGTCACTGCCTTGGCTGCCTGCTGCTGGCTGCCATCTGCCTGCTCATAATTCCCTTCTCCGTCTGCTGAAATGCTTCGCTGCTCCTTTCTCGCAGCCGACTCAATCTTCTCTGGTATTCACCCTTCCTGGAATAATCGGCCATCACCAGCAGATTTGCCTGGGCAATCCGATAAGCCCCAAGATTTGCGGCCTGGAGGAGATCGCAGACAACCAGTAGGTCCGAAAGTAGGTGGCCCTTGCAATGTTTCCCCACCTGGGAGACCGAGCTCAGACAGTGTTGGGCCGCCTCCATGATCTTCATGGGGCATTCGATTGCCTCCTCCAGGGCAGCAATGACCTCCCTTTCTCCGTCTCCAGAGTTTCGTGCTTCAGCGAAACGCAAGTAGGCGGCTCCGTCTTCCTCACGAAGTTGGAGGAAAACTTTTGCCGAGGTCCTTACCTCCTCGAGCAAATCACCCCATTTTGCGTTAGCCTCAGAACCGTCTCGTTGACGCTGACCCTCCACCCGAACTATTTTCTCGAGAAGCGCAAGCCCCAAGACGGCACCATGGGCCGCTGCGGCGCCGCCTCCTGGCACAACCTCAGGTTTCGCAAGAGCTTCTAGGAACGTGTCTTCCATAAACGGTGCCTCGGGGGGAAAACCCCACCTTGCTTTTTAAAGGATTCGGTTTGCGGTTCCCCTTGGGAACCATACTAACAGTTAATTCTTAGTGATGTAACTCCCGGCAAAACTTTTGACTCCGTGTTGCATTCTTCCAACACCTGAGGTGATTACCCAACATTTTTTCACCCGGCCTTGAGTGCAAGCTAGACGGCACCAAGTAGACTAAGTCATTAAAAAATCTCAATAATTTTCCAAAAACAGTAATTGGCATGTTTCTTGTTTTAGGAGCAGGGTCGTTTATTGGCTTCTACCAGTATGGGTTTGGATTGAAACGAAAGGAAATGCAGATGAAGACTGACCTGCAACATATATTGAATCCTTTGAAACTATGGAGCCGATTTGGTGGCAATTTCACCCAAGTCTTTAAGCTATACGAAACCTACTGCTGGAAACCTTTCTTGAGGAGATGGCTCAGCAAAGACTTGAAGGCTTAGGGTCAATTTGTGAATAACGTCCATAACATAGGAGTAGAGAATCCAGGTCCAGATAACTTGACTTTGAGCTGCCCCAAGGGGAAGGCACAGGGCTCAAGGTACCTGCTAAAATGAATCTTGAATACTCTTTTCTTCCCTGCGCCTTACGCCTTCAGCCTTATGCCTTGAATCTCTTCTACCGGCAAAGCCATTGAAACTTGACCTGGCCCAAAGGACCAGGTTTCCAGGACTACAATGAGGTGAGAGTATCATGGCAGACTTTAGTCCGTTCGCCATTTCTTTAGGCAGGCTGGGAATAAAGGCTCTGGAGAGGCTTTCCAAGGCTTCAGTACATATCCACGGCACAGAAAACATTCCGGATGGGGTGACCATTTTTGCGGTGAACCACTTCACCCGATTGGAAACACTGTTACTTTTCTCCGAATTCCATCGACTTACCGGTAAGCCGGTGATGTCCCTCGCCTATCACGGGTTGTTTACCGGCGTGCTCGGCGCCGTTCTTGAGAAGGTGGGTGCGGTATCCACTAAAGACCCTAATCGTTACAAGATCATCATCCGTTCCCTACTCACTGGTGATCACTCCTGGTTGATTTTCCCGGAAGGCGTCATGGTCAAAGACAAAAAAATTATTGAGAACGGTGAATTACTCATCAATGGTGCTGAGGGCACTCTACGGCCGCCACACACTGGCGCTGCGGCCCTGGCCTTGCGCGCCGAGTTCTATCGTCAGCGAATTCTTCACTTACAACGCACCGACGCCGCGTTACTCCGACAGCAACTAGATTTTTTTGATCTCACCTCCATTGAGCAGGTGAGCGAGCAGGAGACGTTCCTGGTACCGGTCAACGTGAGCTATTATCCCATTCGTTCTCAGCAAAACGGCTTTGAAAAACTTGCCTCCTACTTGGTGAAGGATATTCCCGAACGCGCACTGGAGGAACTGCGAACCGAGGGAACCATGCTCTTGTCAGGTGTGGACATGGATATTAGTTTCGGCAAACCCTTAGACGTTAAACAATGGCTCAAGAAACCCAGTATTCAAGAAGATATCGTCACCCCAAACCGCATCTCACCCAAGCAGGTGCTCCCCTCCAGACCTCTGATGCGACGGATTGCTAAAGACTTGACCGAGGAGGTTATGACCTCCATTTACCGCAATACCATGGTCAATTACGACCACCTGGCCGGTTACATCTTGAAGTATTATCCCGGCCAATGTCTGAGCTTTTCTGATTTGGCCGAGCGAGTTTACCTTGCTGCGGAGATGGCATCCCAAATGAAGTCAATTCGGTTCCACCCTGCCCTGCATCAAGATCAGAATGGCCACTTTTGGGGCCAATTCCAACACAAATTGGCTGATTTTCTCCAGATGGCACAGAAAAGCGGCGTGGTGGAGATAGTAGGAGATACCATACACCAGAAAAAACTGAAGACAATAAAACCTTTCAATTTCCACACTATCCGGAGTGAAAACCCCTTTCAGGTTATTCTAAATGAGGTGGAATTTCTCCGTCCCCTCACCAGGCGGTTACGTCGCATCGCCTGGTATCCCAGACGGCTTAATCAGCTACGGTTGAAAGGTCATTCCAGCCGTTTGTCTCAATTGAAATTCGCCACCGACAACAACGGTTCGAAGCGCGTTCAGTCAAGCGGCGCTCCACGTTTTCGGGTTTTGCCCAAGCTCTCGGCTCTAAACGGGACGTTCAAGCTTGCTCATCTCTCTGACCTGCATTTGACATCCCCCAACGACTTCAGGACGCAGGAATTGCTAAATAAGCGGGCGTACGGGTATCTGAGTTGGCGGTTGCGGCGGCGTGCTGAGCACAGTGGCGAGGTGCTTGAGGCTCTGCTCCGTGACCTCAAATTTACCAAACCCGATCACATCGTCATCACGGGCGACCTGACTCATCTAAGTTTGCCCAGTGAGTTTCAAGAAGTTGAACAATGGCTGCAATCAATGGGGGCGCCCTCCCAGGTTACCATAATACCAGGAAACCACGACGCTTATGTCAATACCGCCTGGGACCAGACCTTTGTCCTCTGGAAAGACTACATGACATCTGATGCAGCCTACCTTGATAACGGGTCGGACGCAAATTTGCAGACCACCTTTCCCAGCTTGCGGGTACGGGGTAAAACCGCCCTAATCGGAGTCTCCTCGGCCCGACCCACCGCACCATTTCTTGCCGTCGGCACTATTGGGCAAGCACAGCTGCACAAGCTGGAAAAGATTCTGGAGGAGACGGGGCGGCAGGGTTTATTCAGGGTGGTTCTCATTCACCATCCACCCGGACCGAACACCGTTAGCTGGCGCAAGAGGCTTACGGATGGCAAGGCTTTCCGTTCGGTGTTGGCGCGATACGGTGCAGAGTTGGTCCTACACGGCCACGCGCATCGCAGTGCCATGTCAGAACTTGAGACGTCGGCGGGCTCGGTTCCTTCCATCGGCGTCCCTTCCGCATCATCCCTAGGTCGGAACCCCTGGCGCCGGGCTCGATACCATATCTACGAATTATCTCGAAACGGCAATGACTGGAGGGTGCAACTCTCAGAGCGCGGCTATTCGGTGTCGGAAGATCGTTTTATTGCAGATGGTGAAAAACAGCTGACCCTGCCACGCACTGTATGAGAAAGGAGTCAGATCGGTAAAAAATAAACGGTGAACGGATCAGTCCATGGATTTAATACTGCTCGCTGCTCACCGTTT
Source organism: Syntrophobacterales bacterium (assembly GCA_050124835.1). Classification (GTDB taxonomy): domain Bacteria; phylum Desulfobacterota; class Syntrophobacteria; order BM002; family BM002; genus BM002. The sequence goes on from JASFEM010000004.1 coordinate 62,925, forward strand.
ACCCCGTTTGATGCTTTAGATTATTTTTTGCTTATCTTTGTGCGCTTTGTGGTGAAACACTAGCGCATAGAGACAAAGCCGGTCTGGGCAACAGCCCCTCAAGACCTGACCCCGTTTTGTTGCTCGGCCTTCTCTTCTCTCCTTATTATCTGTATATCCTTCTGCGTCTCTTCTTGACCAAACGTTTTATAGCTTTTTCGTGTTTCAGCCTGCTTCTCTCGCCTTTACTCAAATAGTAACGATGTCTTTTTATGGAGGGTCCGACATTCCTCTGAAAGTCTTTCTTGAGTCGCTTTAGCCTCTTTTCAAAAGTATGCAAGTCGTGCCACCTTTCGTTAATGCAAATCTAGGCAAAGGAATTATGCTGGGACTGGTTTCTTCCGTCTGACTGAAAGATGCCCATAATAATGGTGTCGTCGCCTCTAAATCTTCGTCACGTTCTGTGCTGCGGGGCCCTTTTTGCCCTCTCCCACATCAAAGCTCACCCGCTCACCTTCAGAAAGAGTCTTAAAACCTTCCATGTTGATCTCCGAGTGGTGTACAAATATATCCCCACCCTCATCTTGCTCGATAAAGCCATAGCCTTTCTGTTCACTGAACCATTTAACCGTTCCTTCTGCCATACTCCTAACCTCCTTGAATGATGTCCTATTGTGATCTAAATCGTCCATTTGCTGGACTTGCGAAACAAAACCAACCCTCGAATATAAACGGGGCCTCCATTAAAAACCGTTTTTGTTACAGGGGTACATTTCGCCACATGGGTGCGGAAATGAGAACCTCCAATCATCCAGCATCCGGGTTTCTAGTGGTGCAGCAGCAAAGGTGGGTTAGATCGCTGAAGTATTCCTTAAAAGTGGTGAACAAAAGCAAAGAAATGTCGAGAATGACAAACCGCTCAATTTACTGCAGTAGCTAAAATCTTAGGGTATTAAAAATTCCCCGTCGATCATTTCCTCTGTAGTGACCGAATCGCACTTTTTGGGGCACTTCTTCCCACAATCTATAACTGCCTCAACCTCATCTTTTCACGGAGCCTAACAACAATCAGCCCAACAATCAATACTAAATCGCATCTTGAGGATTGGGGACGTCCATTGATTTATTGATAGTTATCATCATCTCAACAGACGTCCCCCTTTTTCTCAGGAGAATCTGATTTGCGGTTGTGATATAAGTACAGTTGCTTTACTTCAGGCGAAAACTCAACAATTGAAGGGGAATCAATATGGATCTAGACCTCCTTTCTTCGTTAGCCGTTCAGAACGATACGAAAGTCTTATTACTGGTTTTAGACGGTGTGGGTGGTTTGGCTGGGCCGCAGGGAAAAACTTCACTGGAGGCTGCCCACACCCCGAACCTGGATGACCTGGCCAAATCCGGTGTCTGTGGGTTTCACGATCCAGTGGCCCCGGGGATCACACCAGGATCGGGACCGGCGCATATCGGACTATTCGGCTACGACCCGTTCCGGTATCTCATCGGGCGGGGCGTGCTGGATACGGCTGGCACACCGTTCGTTTTCGCGAAGGGTGATCTGGCCAGTCGGCTGAACTTTGCTACCCTTGCAGCCGATGGCACAATTTCCGACCGACGCGCGGGACGCATCCCCGATGAAGAGGGCCAGCGGGTGACCGATTTACTTGCCAAAGAGATAAAGGAAATTGAAGGAGTGCAGGTGCTTCTTCAGCATGTCAAGGAGTATCGGGCGGCGGCTATTTTCCGGGGGAAGCGGCTGGATGGAGACCTCTGCGACAGCGATCCCCAAAAAGTCGGTTTGAAGCCGCTGGATGTAGCACCCACGCAGAAAAACCCGACGGTTGAGGCCAAGGAAGCTGCACGCCTCGCCAATACTTTTATCGGAAGGGCAAAAGAGATACTGGCAGGAGAAGCGAAGGCCAATTTCGTCATGATGCGTGGCTTCGATGTCTACGAACCCCTGCCGGATTTTTGTGAGCTTTACAAGTGGCAGGCATGCGCGGTGGCTGGTTACCCAATGTACAAGGGCGTGGCCAAGTTGGCCGGTATGCGGGTGATCGAGGAGGGACAATCCTCGGTTGAGGAGGAGATCGATTTGGTTATACGCGAGCTACCAAACACTGACTTTCTTTTCCTCCATGTCAAGAAAACCGATTCCAAGGGTGAAGACGGAGACTTCGAGGGAAAGGTGGAGGTGATCGAGCATTTCGATCGGTTGTTGCCCCGCCTTGTGGATCTGAAACCGGATGTCTTTTGTGTCACCGGCGACCACTCTACGCCGTGCAGCCTTCGCAGCCACTCATGGCACCCGGTCCCCATCTGCATTGCTGCTGAGACTGCACGGGTGGACGCGTGCCAGACGTTTAGCGAGACCTCTTTTCTCACCGGGGGACTGGGCCGCATTCACAGTACCGATGTGGTTCCGCTGCTATTAGCTCATGCAGAGCGACTGCAAAAATACGGAGCTTAAAGTAAAGATTAGAGGACTTATCTGTCCCCATAGGGGTTTCGGATTTTAGATTGCAGATTTTTCTGAAGAAAGAAAGAGACTGATTGACAATGAGACCAGTTTGCGATGTTTCCGCGCTGGACAGGCCAGAGGTACTGGAGCGTCTTTTTCATCCTCGGCAAGATGACGCCGAGAGCAAACCCGAGGGTGCCATAGATCTGTTTTTTGCGGTGGAAGAAACCGTGCATCTCGGTGCCCGATTTTTCCCGAGCGATCCGTCCGGATCCCATATTCTGTTTTTTCACGGAAACGGCGAGATTGCCAGCGATTACAATACCATTGCTCCAGCCTACAACAGCTACGGTATGAGCTTTCTTGTTGCTGATTATCGGGGTTACGGGCACAGTGGCGGCAATCCCACCGCCACTTCCTTGCTATCCGACGCCCACACTGTTTTCACCGAAACGAGAGGTTGGTTGGAGAGCCAGAATCGAACCGGACTCCTTATCGTAATGGGCAGGTCTCTGGGTAGCGTTTCTGCTATCGAGATAGCATCCAGCTATCAAGATGAAATCGATGCTCTTATTATCGACAGTGGGTTCGCCAGGACCATGCCCCTTCTCAATCGCCTCGGCGTGCCAACGGACAGCTTGGGCATTTCGGAAACGGATGGTTTTGCCAACTTTGGCAAGATGAGGGCTGTGGGCAAGCCCACCCTGATTATTCACGGCCAGAGGGACGAGATCATCCCCCCCGAAGAAGCTGACATTCTAATGGCAAATTCAGCAACCATGAGAAAGCAGCTTATGCTCGCGGCAGGTTGTGGCCACAACAACATCTTGCTCCGTTGTAGAGATGCGTATTTTCAGACAATTAGCAATTTCGTCGAGATGGTTGAACGAATCAAAAAGAGAAACGCTATGAGCCGAGGCTTCGACAGGAGATATCCGAGAAGATAGCAGGCAGCGGACAGCGGGCACTAGGCACTCTGGTAATTGCGGATTTTGAAATTATCAGGCGTGATATCCGATCTCTGTTATCTGTCCTCTAGTCTCCGTCTCGCCGTTTCTCCGCGCCTGCCCGCCATCGGCTTCGCCTTCAGGCGAGGCGGGCGGGTCCCCGCGTCGTCCTCCTGTGCCTAGTCCCTAGTGTTTAGTGCTAGTAAAAATGCTGCCTGCTGGTTAGGCGGTTGGTGCTTCCTGCTTTGTGAATTTAGCTTTCAGTTCTCCAAACAGATTTGTCAGATCTTCCAGAATCATGTAGCCGCAAGGAACCAAGAGCAGCGTAATGCCGGTGGCAAACAGAACGCCGAAACCAAGGCTAATGGCCATGGGGATAAGAAATTGAGCCTGAAGGCTCCGTTCCAAGAGCATGGGTGTGAGACCAGCAAAGGTGGTCAAAGAGGTGAGAATGATGGCTCTGAATCGTAAGGCCCCAGCGGTACTGATGGCGTCATGAGCGTTCAGCCCCTGCCGACGGAACCGATTGGTGGCGTGCACCAATACCAGCGAGTCATTGACCACCACACCGGCCAGGCCGACAACCCCGAACATGCTCAAAAGGCTGAGGTTGTGACCCATGATAAGATGCCCAACTACTGCCCCGACTATACCAAATGGAATGGCCGCCATCACCACAAAGGGTTGGAAAAATGATCTGAAAGGAATGGCCAATAGGGCATAAATGGCGAACAGGGCAATGATGAAACCTCTGATGACATCGGCCATGGACTCCTTCTGCTCTTTTCCTTCCCCTTCCATGGTGTATCTCAAACCGGGGTAGCGCAGCTGAAGTTGCGGCAGAAACCTGCTCTCCAGATCAACACGCACCTCGTTGGCGTTTGTGACTGTCTCATCCACATCGGCTGTGACTTTGATCACCCTGAAACGTTGAGCCCGCTCGATCGCGGCGTAGCCTTGCTCCATTCTTATCTTAGCCACCTCACTGAACGGAACCTCAGAGCCGTCCGGCGTCCGAATGCGCATATCTTCCACATGACCCAGGGACTTTCTCTCTGATTCCGGATAGCGAACCATAACCTTGACTTCATCTTGATCACGCTGCAAGCGCAGTGCCTCGGCCCCGTAGAAGGCATGCCGCACCTGCTGGGCCAAATCGTCCAAAGTCAATCCCAAACTGCGGGCAGCCAGCTTGAGCTTGAGCTGCATTTCCTCTTTGCCCGGAAAGAAACTGTCGCTCACATCGAATACCCCGGGATAGCCTTTCAGTTCCTCCTTTAGATCTTCCGCCGCGGTAAGCAGCCTGTCCTGATCGTCCAACGACAAATGAACCTCAACGGGATTTCCAGCGCTGAAAAGTACACTCTGAAAGGTGATGGACTCAGCATCCGGAATGACACCTACCTTCTCGCGCCACAAGTTGGCCAGCTTGGTTGCGGTCACGTCCCGCTTTTCACCTTCAAGAAGCTCGAGAGTGATCTGGGCCAGATGCCCTCCTGATTGCGGCCCACCGGCCGTTGGACCGTGTCCTCCACTGTGCATCCCAACAAAGGTAACGCTGTTTTTGAAGAGTGACTCCGCACTCTCTGGCCGTTGTCCGTCCATTTCGGCTAAGGCCTCTTTTCCGGCCCGTTCCAAATAGCTTGCGATTTCCTCTGTGCGCTCAGCCGGAGTACCTGCGGGCATGGTCAAGGTACATATCAAGAAGTCACTTTCCACCTTTGGGAACAAGGTAAATTTAATCCATCCGGCTTTCCATATTCCTATGGTTACCAATAGCACAGCGATGCCCAGTGTAACGGTGGCGTAACGCCAACGAAGGCAAAAGTCCACCGCCCTGGTATAAACCCTTCTGATGAACCATTTCAGTCCCCGAGCCGTAAAGTTGTCTTCAATGCTGCCCGATACTCGCCGCTTGGATCCGACTAAGTGGGCAGGTAGAATCAGCAAACATTCCACTAGTGAGCCAAGCAACACCAGGATAACCACTATGGGAATGTTTCGCATGATCTTTCCCATGGTGCCTGTCCCCATTAGCAGAGGCCAAAAGGCTGCCACTGTGGTCAGAACTGCAAAAACCACTGGCCTGCCCACTTCCAAGGTACCTCTCACTGCTCCATCCAGAGGCTCCAGTCCCTCCTCGTGTCTGCGAAATATATTCTCGCCCACGACTATTGCGTCGTCCACCACAATACCCAGAACCATAATGAAGGCAAACAGCGAGATCATATTGATGGACACATCGAATCTGGGCAACAGCATCAATCCAGCCATAAAGGAGATGGGTATGCCCAGAGTGACCCAAAAGGCAAGTCGCATGTTAAGAAACATGCCCAGAAGGATGCTCACAAGAATAAGACCCAAGGTCATGTTTTTTAGCAAAAGCCAAATGCGGCTTTTCAATATGCTGGATCTGTCGCGATAGAAATCGATGTCCACCCCTTCAGGCAGACTGGGCCGGATTCTTTCAATGTACTGCTTTACCGCGCTGGCAACTTTCAGAGCGTTTTGATCGGCCACCCTGTATACCTGGATAATACCGGCTGTCTTGCCTTGAAATCGGGTAAAGAGATCCACATCCTCGAATCCGTCTCTGAGCATTGCGATCTGCCCGAGGGTGACTTTGCTACCATCGGGCCTGGTGATCACAGCTATATCCCGGTAATCCGCTGCATAGTAACGGCGGCCTTTGGTCCGCACCAGGATTTCACCACCGGCGGTCTTAACACTGCCCGCTGGCAAGTCCAGACTCGCTCTTCTGACTGCCTCGGCAACTTTACCGAGGGTGAGGCCATACCGACGGAGAGTCTCCTCAGAGACCTCGATGTGAATTTCCCCCTGACGGATACCGGAGAGTTCTGCCAGTGTGATGCCCGGCAAATTGGTGATTTCGTCTTTGATTCTTTCGGTGAGGTGTTTAATCGTATGTTCCGGTGCATCTCCATAGACGGCCACATTGAGAACCTGTACCCGTCGGGTCACTTCACGGACCACGGGCTGCTCAGCCTCATTTGGAAAGGTGGTAATCCGATCCACCTCGGCCTTTACCTCGTCCAACAGTTCCTGCAAATCCCAGTCGGTCATGACCTCAATGGCCACAGAGGCATACCCTTCTCTAGCCACAGAATCGATTCGCTTGATACCGGCCAGACCGGCTACCTTTTCTTCGATGCGGCGGACGATTGCCTCTTCCACCTCTGCCGGCGAGGCACCGGGATACTCCATGGTGATGGAGATAGTGTCCAGAGAGGTCTCAGGAAATATCTCCAGTTTGGTGGTCAGCCCGGTGACCGCTCCGACCAACAAGATAAAAAGCATTAGCAGATTGGCGGCAACGTGATTTTCGGCAAACCAGGCAACTGCGCCCTTCATAAAGTCTTGTTCTCCTCAAATGTTAGGTCTGGTGCAAAAAGCTCTACTAAGAGCGATTAACTGCAATAAACTAGGCACTAGGCAGTAAGCACTAGGCACTTTTGTAATTGCGGATTGCGGATTTTGAAATTATCAGGTTTACCTCCGCCCTCTGTCGTCTGTCCTCTGACTTTTGCCGTCTAATCCCCGTCTCGCCGTTTCTCCGCGCCCGCCCGCCACCTGCCCGCTCGTGCCTCGCAGTGGCAGACGGGTCGGCTTCGCCTTCAGGCGAGGCGGGCGGGTCCCCGCGTCTTCCATCAGTGCCTAGTCCCTAGTTCTTAGTGCCTAGCGTCTGGGCCTGCTAGCTGTCAGTAACTATGCGCACGGTCATGCCGTCGGTCACCGCCTTGAGAGGGGTGACAACAACCATTTCCCCATTCTCAAGACCTTCGTTGACAATAACTTCGTCGCCCTGGATTCGTCCCACATCGACTTTGCGGAAGCGAAGACGGCTCTCGTCGTCCACCACCCAGACCACATCGTCCTGGCGCAAGGCTGCCCTGGGGATAATAGCTGCGCTCGATATCCTCCGGCCTTCAATCTCCACCGTAACAAAAAGCCCAAAGACTAGCGGCGGTTTTTTAGCATAAGGCTTTTCCACTTGCACGACCACACGAATCATCCGGGTGCGCTCATCTAATCTGCCCTCTGTGCGAACCACCTCACCAGGCCAGGTTAGTTCTCTTTTGGCAATTTGAGCCCGAACCACTGCGGGGGAGCCATGGCCGTCGCCGGAGGTGAAATCCGGCACATCAAACCAAAACAAGTCTTTACCTTCCAGGGGCACAACAATCTCAGCCGCCTCCGTTGAATAAAGGGTGCCCAGGTTCTGTCCGGGTGAAACATACTGGCCCATATCCACACTTTCTTCACCAACCCGTCCGTCAAAGGGGGCCTTAAGCTTGGTCCGCTCCAAATGCAAAACAGCCTTCTGAAAATCTGCCCGGTCAGCCGCCAGCCTGGCCTGCGCTGCCGCTAACTGCGGCTCCTTGGCCACCAAAGGCGGCGGCTTTTCGTTTGTGTCGGAATCCTCATAGAGCAAACGCCATTCATCCTTTGCCGCTGCGGCCTCTTCTTCGGCCAACTCAAGTAGGCTCTCGGCGTCTTTCACCTTCGCTTTAGCCAGAGTGACAGCCAACTGGTAATCCACCGGGTCGATTTGCAGGAGGATGTCACCTTTCCTAAAGACACCTCCATTCACCAGTGAAGGAGATACGGACAGCACCTTACCGCCTACTTCAGGCACCAGATTGATCTCCCGCAAGGGACTGACTGTACCCTCACCGCGAATCTTGACAACTTGCGGTCCTGTTTCAATCTTTATGGCACGGACCATGGGTACTGGAGTGGGCGGCTTGTGTTTTTTTATTTCGGGTTTGCTTGCCATCAATACGCGCAATCCCACCAAACCCAAAACAACGAAACCCACACTGATACCAAATTGAACAAATCTTTTCCTTGTTTTACTCATAGCGGTGAATTCTCCGATGACACAGAGCGCAGCTCTTCGTTTTTAGTGCTTCCCTCCATGTTTACTCGAGTAGTTGCCTGTTCGTCCTTGGTGCCGCTCTTGTCTCCGTCTAGGTAAACCGGGCCGGGATCTGCCCAGCCGCCACCAAGAGCCCGGTGCAAGGTGACGCGATTGTTTAGAATTGTAAAGTCAACATCCACCAAATCCCGCTCAGCCTCAAATCGCGTTCGCTGCGCGTCCAATACGTCGAGGTATTCCACCAGCCCCCTTGCATAGCGGTTTTCGGCAATTCTCTGGGCCGCCCGGGCATTCACCACAAAAGTAACTACATAGTCCCGACGTTTCAACTGCTCTTCGCGTGTCAGAAAGGCGCCCTCTACCTCGGCAAACGCGGTCAGTACGGTCTTGGCGTATTCAGCCACTCCCTGTTGATATCTTGCCTGGGCCGCCTTTTGGCCGGCCTTCAATTTGCCGGCATCAAATATGGGCTGCGCGATGCCCACAGCAATGTCCCACAACTCACTTTCAGGCCTAAAGAGCTGGTCTAAATCCGTGCTTGAATAGCCGTAATTAGCCGTCAAGGTAATGCGAGGGAACCTGCTGGCTTTTGCCACTCCCACCAGGGCGTTCAAACTCTTCAATTGCTCCTCCGCCGCTCTGATGTCCGGCCGCCGCAATAGCAACTCGGATGGCAGGCCCGGGGGCACCGGTTCCACCCGCTTGAAATAGTCTTCCGGCTGAAGACGGGGTGGCCGGGTTTCGGGATATCGCCCCAGCAGCACGGCCAATTGCTGTTGGGTGGTACCCAGGTCCTGTCGCAGGGCGGGCAGAGTTGCTTCACCTTGGGCTAGGGTTCTACGGGCCTGTCTTACGTCCAATATGGAGGTCAGCCCCCGCTTGTATCGACTTTCCACTAAAGCCAGGCTGCGACGGAGTGTTTCGATGAGCTGTTCGGCAATTTGTATGGCCCGCTCAAAGGCCTCCATCTGTAAGTACAGCGTTATGCTCTCTGCCGCCACGGTTTGGGTCACGGTACGGCGGGTCTCCTCCGCCCTTAGAAGATTCGCCCGCGCCGACTCTTCGGCACGTGCAAGTCGGCCCCACAGGTCGACTTCAAAGGAAGCCGGCAACGAAAGGCCGTATAGATTGCTTGTGGTGGTGTCAGTCTTGCCTGATGTCTCGCCGCTGATCTGTCGTTGTCGCCTCTGGCCCTGAGCATCAATGCCCACCTGCGGGTAACGATCACTCCTTGTTTCCACCAGTTGCGCTCGCACTTCCTTAACCGCAGCTGTGGCCCGCTTTATATCCAGGTTGTTCTTGAGTGCCTCCTCCACCAGTCGATTGAGTTCCTCGTTGTTGAAAACCCGCCACCATTGGTCTTCTGGTTCCAGTATCGCGTCCTCTGTGGGGGCATTCTGGTAGGAACTGGGTACCTGGATGCCGAGGTCAGGTCTGTGGTAATCCGGGCCAAGCTTCATACAGCCGGTTAGAATCAACCCAGCGGCTAGAGCCATACAGGAATAAAAATACGCGCTCTTCACTGCAACTCCTCCCCATCATTCACGTTTAGTCCCTTGAGGGAGAACTCGGTAATCTGCTTTACCAAGTGGTCCCTGAAAGCAGCGTTGTATTTCCTTCCAGTGAGGCGACTGACCGCCACTCTGGCAAAATTGAAGTAGAGCACCATCCCAAATATGCTGAAGATATTGAGTAGCATCTTCTCTTCTTCCAACTCATCAGGCAGAACTGAACGCAGCTTATCAGCCAGCTCTTTGAAAAAAGGCTGCATGATTTGTTCGGCCACATGCTCGAAGGCCTTGGTGGGCTGGGTCATTTCCCTGGTCATGAGTTGGCTGTGGCGAAGACGCTCCTCATCCGACAACGGACCTTCCAGAAAGGCCTTGGCTAAAGCGCCAACTACTGCCTGAGGCGAGAGGGAGTCATGCGCAGCCAATGACTTCCTGAAGCTTTCCTGCACGCGCTGGGCCCTTGGCACCCACCTGGAGCGAAACACCTCCAGATAGAGACTTTCTTTATTGCCGAAATGGTAATTTACTGCGGCCAAATTGCAGCGGGCAGCCGAGGTGATTTCCCGAACGCTTACAGCTCTAAAGCCTTTCTGGGCAAACAAGTTTTCGGCACTGTCTAAGATGCGCTCTCTGGTGAGGTCTTCTTTATTTTCTCTTGCCATCGAATATCTCCTCTATTCTTACAAACGTTTGTATCAAACGTTTGTTTGAATGTCAAGCATTTTTCCTCTTTTTCGGTGGGGTCATTTGAGGAAATCAAACTCCGGCCTATCTTCATTTTCTTCTTGGATTGAACGCTATTGCTTTTGTGGCGGGTTCTCTCTATTCTGATAAAAAGGCAAGAGGGTTTAACAACGCCATGTCAAAAGAAAATCAAGACCAAAAAGCTTGGAAAACCCAGGTGAAAACCGTTGGGTTTCGTGAAACGGCCATAGGGTTTCTCCGAGACCGTCTCCTACGGGAAAACGAAAAAGAGCGGGTGGACAAACTTATTCGCCGTCTTAGCAAATACGAACCTCAGCATGAAATTGTCAACCTCTTGCGCACTAATCCAGTTTGGCAGCAGCACGCAGATGAGCTCATCCTTGAACTTCCGGAGGTGACCTCTGATCCCGAAATTCACTTTATCTTCCAGGGCGGGGCTAATGTACCCAAAATTCCAATTCTGGACGAGAATCGCCTCTTCTTTGGTTGTGGGGAATACTTTTATGCCCTTGACGCCGAGACAAGCAATGTCATTTGGCGGTTGCGCAACCCAGGAAAGAGCTGGTCGACAGCACATCTCTCAGAGGATTTTCTCTACGTCTGCTCTGGTGGAAAGCTCCATGCTCTCTCTAGTTTCGATGGCAGTGAAAGGTGGTGCTTCGAGGTTGGCAAAGGTCTCTCTGCACCATTCTCTCACCACGGCAAGGTTTTCGTGGGGTCCGAGGAAGGGACTCTGTATGGATTGGATGCAGAAAGCGCCAGTCGACTCTGGACCTTTAATGTTGTCAAGTCAGTCTCTGTAGCACCCGGGATCTGGCAAGACAAAATCTTTGCAGTGTCGAAGGATCATTGTATTTATGCAATCCGCATGGATGATGGTGAATGTCTGTGGCATTTTGCCACTGATTCGAAAATCTATGGGGTTCCGCATGTCACCGATGGCGTTATCTATTTAACTTCCGCAGATAAAAAGGTGTATGCTCTCTTTGCCGCCAGTGGCCAAGTGCTGTGGTCTTTTACCACAGGAGGTGAAATTTATACCTCTCCGTTCGAAGAAAATGGCCTCGTTTATGTTAGCTCCCGAGACAGACATCTATATGTCCTTCAAGCAGAAGACGGCAAAGAACTCTGGCGATATAAGACGCTTGGCTATCCCACCTCCCCAACCGCCTGCCGTGGAATGGTCTATTTTTCCGCCCAGGGGCGTGTCTATGGCATCAGCGTTGCGGATCACAAGATGCGCTGGTGTTTTCCTTTGGGATTCTCAGTAGCCACTTCTCCTGTGGTGGGTCAAAAACGGATCTATTCTGGGACACTGGAGGGCAAGCTTGTTTGCTTGAAACTCAAGACCGAGTTAGACGAACAAGGAGCCACCCAGGTGATAAGAGAGTTCTTGGATCCTGAACCTGAAGACCATTCGGAGTAAACAATCCAGGCCCAGTGGTGAAGCATTGTAAAATATCAAATTCCAAGCACCAAGTTACAGGGTGTCAGGTGTCCGGTGTCAGGGAGTAAAATCGAAGGCACTGCATCCTGAACACTGAAACCTGAAACCTTACTCTTTGTGATTTATTATTTGGAATTTTTAGTCACTCCAATACTCCAGTACTCCAAAACCCATGGACAAGTCTACCGGCAAAACCATTGAGACTTGCCCTGGCCCAAAGGACCAAGTTTTCTTTTCCCGAGTAAACGACCGTTTTGTGAATCATGCGGGCTAGTTTTTTTCCCAAGAGTTGGTATTTTTTTTCCACTCCCACAACTCGACTGAGCCGATATTGTGGTTTCGGTTCACCATGTTGGAAAATATAACTTATTGTAATTTATATAATATATCGCTCACAGCTAAAGTTAACATGTTACTTTTGTACCTTTGGAACGCAGTTTGCTGATGTGATATGAGAAAAGCTCTATCAGGATACCAGCCGACAGCTGAAAGAAGCTGTTCACTTACATAAAATTCAGGTTTATACCGTACAACTTTCGATAAGGTAGGTGGTTGGATGAACCGTAAGAGTATAACCTTGGTATGGATGCCATCGAGGAGCTCAAGGTGGTCTGTATTTTCCATTCCCGATCTGCTGGTGTGCTGTCTTGTTTTCGCCTTGCTGGCCTCTTTGCTGATGGTGGCAGTCGGTCTGCATCTGGGAATCAAGCTCCACCGCAATGCTCTCCAACTGAAAGAGGAAAATACCTATTTGAGCCAGAAAAAGATGGAATTGGATTCGCTGGGGCTGGCCATGAAGCGCATTCAAGGCTACGAAGGAATCATCCGTGATGTTCTCGGTATAGAAGACCACCGAGTGGTTGGAAGGGGACTGGGTCAAGGAGGAATGCCTGCCATTGATCCTTCGTCCATGGCCCAAGAAGATACGCAGGCATTGGCTGAAATTCAACCAATACCCCAAGTCAATAATCCGTCCATATTGGATGAGGCCAAATTCCTTCAAGAGAGTCTTCAGGATCTGGTTGAAACCATTCGTGAGCGGCGACAGATCATGGACAGTACACCGAGCATCGTGCCGGTAGACGCCAAAGACTACTGGTTCTCTTCAGGATTTGGTTGGAGACGCAGTCCATTCACTGGCCGAAAAGAGTTTCACGAGGGGTTGGATATCAGCGCGCCCCATGGTACGCCCATTATTGCCCCTGGCCAAGGGCGGGTGATAAAAATGGGCCATCACAAATACCTGGGAAAATACTTGAAACTAGATCATGGCAGGAAGCTTGTCACTACCTATGCCCATCTCTCCCGGTTTAATGTGAGCCTGGGTCAGAAAGTCCAACGTGGTCAAGTCATAGCCTACATGGGAAGTAGCGGCCGCACTACCGGACCCCATTTACACTACGAGATCGCCATCAAGGGTAAGGCAGTGAATCCGCTACAGCAGATGCTCAACGCTATGTCCAACCAGTGGCTGGAAAGCCCGCTGCTGGCCAAGGGTGGTCAGTAATTAAACGGG